>JAICTU010000017.1 GCA_025936205.1 Polyangiaceae bacterium
ACACAAGATGTGCCCGCCCTCCGAGCCGCCGCTCGGCCCCATGTCGATCAGATGATCGGCGGCGCGCACCGTATCCGCATCGTGCTCCACCACCAGCACGGTCGAGCCCAGATCCACCAGCCGCCGCAGGTTACCCAGCAACCGCTCCGTGTCCTTCGGATGCAGACCGATGGTCGGCTCATCCAGCACATACAAGGCGCCGGTCAGCCCCGCGCCGAGCTGCGCCGCCAGACGCAACCGCTGCATCTCACCACCGGAGAGCGTGGAGGCCGCGCGGCTCAGCGACAGATAGCCGAGCCCCACGTCGCACAGGAACTCCAGCCGCCGCGCGAGCTCCTTCTGGATATCAGCGCCGATCGCCAGCGCACGCCCCGACAGTTGCAGCTTCTGAAAATACTGCGTGGCGCACTCGATCGACCACAGGCACAGATCGGCATAGCGCTCGCCATACAGCCGCACCGCGCGCGGCACGGGCGCGAGCCTGCTGCCGGAGCAGCTGGGACAGACCATCAGCGGCACGCTCGTATCGATCGGCTTCTCGTCGTCGGCGCGCTCCCGCCCCGTGCGCCACTTGCGCGCCCGCTTCTTCCTCGGCGCCGCCACGGCGACCACACCGTTGCCCTCGCAGCGCGGACAACGCCCCTGCTCGGTGTTGAAGGAGAAAATGCGCGGATCCAGCTCGCTCTCGGAGAACCCACACTCCGGGCACGAGCCGCGCGTCGAGAAGATCTGCTCGCTGCCGTCCGCGGCGCGCAGCACCACCTCACCCTTGCCCCACGACAGAGCTTTGCCGAGCGTCTCCAGCGACAGCTTTGCCAGAGAACCGCTGGGCGCAATGCCGAGCAGAATCGTGTGCGGCTTCGTGCGAGCGAGCTTGGGCGGCGGATCCGTGCGCACCGGCTCGCCATCGACAAACGCCCGCT
The DNA here is from genome assembly GCA_025936205.1 of Polyangiaceae bacterium. The sequence goes on from JAICTU010000017.1 coordinate 924, forward strand.
CGAACCCCGCCCCGGACGCCGCATTGAACAGCTCCAGGTAGACGCCCTTGCGCGCGCGCACCAGTGGCGCACACAATTCATGGGCGCCGCGCACGGCGCGCAGCCGCTCCAGCAACGCCTCGGCGCTCTGCGTCGCCACCGGCAGATCGTGATCCGGACAGTGCAGCGTGCCGAGCTTGGCCACGATCAGCCGCAGGTAGTGCGAAATCTCCGTGACCGTGGCCACGGTGCTCTTCGCACCCGAGCGCGACGTACGCTGCTCCAGCGACACCGAAGGCGGAATGCCGCTCACCCGATCCACATCGGGGCGCGGCATACTGGGCAAGAACTGCCGCGCATACGGCGTCAGCGTCTCAAGGAAGCGCCGCTGCCCTTCAGCAAAAATCACATCAAAGGCGAGGCTGCTCTTCCCGGAGCCGCTCGGCCCCGTCACCACCGTCAGCGCCTGGTGCGGCAACGCCACGTCCAGGTCCTTCAGGTTGTGCTCGCGCGCGCCGCGCACCACCAGCTCGGGCTGCTGCGCCGCCGAGCGTGGTGTTGCATCGGGACGTTTCGCGCGCCCCGTGCGCTCCCGCAGCGCCTGCCCCGTCGCGCTCTGCGCCTCCAGCATCTCGCTCGGCGGCCCTGCCGCCACCACGCGCCCGCCGCAGCGCCCCGCCTGCGGCCCCATATCGATCACCCAGTCCGCGCGCGAGATCAGCTCCAGATCGTGCTCCACCATCAGCACGCTGCCGCCGGAGTCCACGATCTGCTCGCAAGCAGACCACAACAGATCGATCTCGCTCGGATGCAGACCCGCGCTCGGCTCATCCAGGATCCACAGACTGCCCTTGCGCCGCTCCGAGAGCGAACGCGCCAGCTTCAAGCGCTGCGCCTCACCGCCCGAAAGCGTGGACAAGGGCTGCCCCAGCCGCAAATAGCCGAGCCCCAGCTCCGAGAGCGGAGACAAATTCCGACGGATCGGCGCACACTCGACGAAATGCGCGATCGCCTCGTCGATCGTCATCTCCAGCACGTCCGCGATCTGCACACCCTGACGCTGAATGCGCAGCACCTCGGGCTTGAAGCGCCGCCCCTGGCACGCCGGGCACGACAAGCGCACATCCGCCAGGAACTGCATCTCCACCGTCTCGAAGCCTTCGCCCGAGCACGACTCGCAACGCCCCAGCGCCACGTTGAAAGAGAAGTGCGACGCCGTCAGACCCTGACTCTTCGCGCTCGGCTCCTCCGAGAACAACTTGCGCACATAGTCCCACGCCTTCGTGTACGTGGCGGCGTTGCCCCGCGAAGTGCGCCCCAGCGGCGCCTGATCCACCAGCACCACCTTGCGCACCGCCTCCGCTCCAGCGAGCTCACGGTGCGCGCCCGGCGGCTCCACATCCAGCACACCGAGCCGCCGCGCCAGCGCGCGGTACACGATATCCACGATCAGCGTGCTCTTCCCCGAACCGCTGGGACCGCTGATCGCGCACAACACCCCGAGCGGCATGTCGACATCGACCTCCTGCAGATTGTTCTCGCGCGCACCGCGCAAAGAGAGTTGCGCGGTCGCCTTGCGCGGCTCACGTGCCGGCAGCTCGAGCTGAGCCAGCGCCCGCTGCGTGGCCCCCGCGCGCCGCGCCGCCTGCGCCGGAGTGCCATCGAACGTGATGCGCCCCCCGCCCGAGCCCGCCTTCGGTCCCAGCTCCACCACCCGATCCGCCGTGCGGATCAGCGCCTCATCGTGCTCCAGCACCAGCACGCTATTGTTGCGCGTGGCTAGCTCACCGATCAGCTCCGCCAGCGCGCCCACATCCGCCGCGTGCAGACCGACGCTCGGCTCATCCAGCACGAACAGCGCGTTGTGCAAGCTCGTCCCGAGCGCTGCCGTGAGCGTCACACGCTGAGCCTCACCGCCGCTCAAAGTCCGCGCCTGACGATCCAGCGTCAGATACCCGAGCCCCACGCGCTCCAGATACGTGAGGCGCGCCAGCAACTCCGAACGCGCCAGCCGCCCCTGATCGCTCTCACACACCAGACCGCTCAGCGCCGCGCGCGCCGCGCCCACCTCCAGCCCATGCCACTCTGCGATGTTCAGACCGGCGACCACGAAATCGAGCGAAGCCTTGCCCAGTCGTTGCCCCTTGCAACCCGGACACTCGTCATACGAGCGATAACGCGACAAGAGCACCCGCACGTGCATCTTGTACGTCCGCGTATTCAACCACTCGAACCAACCCTTCAGGCCCTCGAACTGTCCATCGCCATTGACGATCAGCGCTTGCTGCATCGGCGTCAGATTGGCGAACGGCACGTCCATCGGGATCGACTGCCGCCGGCACAGCGCGCGCAGCTGCCCGCGCTCCCAGGTCGTCGACTTACCGCTCCAGGGCCGTACGGCACCCTCGCTCAGCGTCCGCCGCGGATCGTGAATGACCTTGTTCCAGTCGATGCCCAGCACCCGCCCGAAACCGCGGCACTCCGGGCACGCCCCGAGCGGCGACTCGTACGAGAACAGCCCCATGCTCGCCTTGCCGAGCGGACGAGCACAATCCGGGCAGCTCCGACCACGGCGCAGAATCAGGGGCTCAGAGCCCGACTCCAGAAAAACCTCTGCCAGCCCCCCCGATCGCTGCCAGGCAGCCTCGATTGCGCTGGCCAGACGCGTGGCATCACCGGAATTGCAGCGATCGACAACCACCTGCGCGCGCCGCTCCGGCCCCAACGCGGAGGGCGCCACCGTATCGATGTCGCGGGCCTGCCCATCGAGCCAGATGCGCCGATACCCGTCGCGCGCCAGCTGATCGCGCAGCGCGAGATAGTGCTCGGTGCTCTCCGACCAGGCACTCCAGGCCACGATCACGCGCCCGCCGTTGAAGCGCTCCTGCGCGCGCCGCGCGGCCGCCGCCATGTCCAGATCGATCGCCGCCTTGCGGTGATCGGGGCATAGCGGCTGCGCCTCGCGCACGAACAGCGCGGCCAGAAACGGCTCGATGTCCGCCATCGTCGCCAGCGTCGAACGCGAGCTCTTCACCGGAGCACGACGATCGACCGCGATCGCGGCGGGGACCGGCTCCAGACCGGTCATCGGCGGCCGCTCCAGCCGCTCCAGGAACTGCCGCGCGTAGGGGCTGAAGCTCTCGACGAAGCGACGCTGCCCCTCGGCGTACAGCGTATCGAGCGCCAGGCTGCTCTTGCCCGCGCCCGACACGCCGGTCAGAGCCACGACCTGCCCGGGCTCCAGGTCGAGGTCAACACCCTGTAAATTATGGGTTCGGGCGCCTCTGAGCCGGGTGGAGAGCATGGGCGAGCTGCCTTCTACTGCCTGAAGACCCCTCTGGAAAGGCCATCGCCCCCCAAATCCTCAGGCCGCTTGCCGCTCCCGCCCCTGCACCACGACACACGGCTGCCCCACAGGCCCGATCTCCCAGCGGACGTTTTCAGCCGTACCCTGCGCGCGGATCCGCCCGCCGTGAATACCGAACAGGTGGCACCACGTGCACACGGACGCCAAATTGCCGGGCTCTTCGCCACCACCCTGCGATCGGAAACGCAGGTGGTGCGGCGTCACATCCCGCCGCGAACAAACCGGGCTCGTGCAGCGGCAGGCGTCGCGCTCGTAGATCGCGCCGTAGGCCACATCCACTCCGAGCACATGACTCCAGGCACGCCAGATCGAGAGGCAAAGGAATTTCAGCCAGCTCATGCCCCGGGGCAGCCAGCGGCGCGCCTGTGCCTGCAAGCCGCGCCACCAGTGGAACACATGGCGCGCCACCCGCAGCCGAAGCTCGACGCGCCCCGCGCTCTCGCCGCTGCGAGCTGCCGCGGACATCTGGACCGCGCCCACCACGCCCGCTGCGAGCCAGGCGTGCAGGCTCGCCAGCATCGTGTGCCAGGCTCGTCGCTCCACGGATTCATCCGACGCCAGGAAGGACAGCCGTGCGGCGGACCCGGAGACCGACTCCGCACGGCCCTCACACGCTCGACCGCTCACCACCGCGCGCTCGAGCTCGGCGTACGCCTCGATCTCCGCGTCCTGGGGCGGTGGGCAGTCGAGCTCACCGGACAGACGCACGGCTGTGAGCGCGGCGTTCACCTCTTCTCGCAGATGTTTGATGGTGCGGTGCTCGGCGCGCTCGAGCCACGCCCGCTCGGTGCGCGGCGTGGCGATGCGGACGATCTGTAGCGCTGCTTCGACTCCGACCTGTGCGGAGCCGAGCGCCGCTGCCACGTCGGGCAGCGCCTCGAGCCGCAGGGCGAGCGCGCGCCGCGCGAGCATCGAGGAGCGTGACATCCCGAGCCGCTCGCGTGCGTATTGCGACTCCGAGGCGTAGCCGAGCCGGCGCCAACCATCGGCACGATGGAACGCGAGCAGCGCTCGAGAGAGAGCGAGCTCTTGCCGCGCCATCAGCTGCGAGACGCTGCGCACCTGCACGTCGAGATCCGAGGCCACGCTGCCGGCCAGCGTGCTGCAGCCCGCAGCGGCTGCCACGGCAACACCGCTCGAGCAGTTTGAATCCGCCTCTGACCTGACCCCAGCCTCTACCCCTGGCACTACCTCTGCCTCTGCCTCTACCCCTGGCACTACCTCTGCCTCAGGCGCTTCTTCACGAGCCGTATCAAGCATCCTCTCGCAACGCTCCTCGGCTGTGGTCTGCCAACGGCGGAGCTGCTCCCGCCAGCGCTGCTGGGCAGCATCGCTGAGCTCCAGCGCCTCAGGGTCGATGCTGCCGCGGGGCAGCGCCGCAAGCAGCGACTCTTGGCCTTCAGCGAGGAGCGCCTCCAGCTGTTCGGTCGTGCCCTTCGTGCCCAATTGTTCGAGCAGCTTCCGGGTTGCCTCGAAGAGCCAGCCGTCTTCGCGATTCACGGTGACGCTCAGTGTGCACACGTCTTCGTCTTCTGCCGTGTCCGGGGTTGGAGATTGCGGTCCGGTGCGCATCAGTGCGCGCAGCTGCCGGACGGTGTGCGTGGCCGCGGCGGTGAACCAGCCTGCCTCCGTCTCTGCCGTGGCAACGCGCGCTACGAGCTCGATCGCGCTCCAGGGCAGATCGCCTCGAGCCAGCGCTCGACGGAGTGACGGTAGATGTTCGAGGCGGCGGGCGAGGCATCTCGTCTCTTCCACCCATCTCGTGCTGCGTTCACAGCGTTCGAGCGCGTAGGCCGTGAGTGAAGAGAAGCCGAGGGTGAAGCAGTGGTGGTTGTCGTGCAGAGTTTGCAGGATTTGACCGAGGCGCAGGCGCAGGGCGGAGTGGGAGCGTGCCAAGGCCGCGAGCTCTCGATCGCAGCGCTGTTCTCGGCGAACTAGGTCGTCGACGGCAGGATGAACTGTGAGCCCCCGCATGCAGAGAATTTAGGGCAGAGCTGTTCATTTGTCCAGTGGATATGGGCAGGGGCAGGGGCAAAGGCACGGGTAGAGGTAGTGCTTGGGGTAGGGGGAGGGTGTGGGGGGTGCATTGGTCCCGAGCGGCTGCGTTAGCGCCTGGTTGGGGAGCGGAAGGCTGAGCGGCGCTTGGCGGCGGGGTGAAGGCCCTCGCGTTGGCGGGCACTCACTGGGAGTCATCATGACGCTCGAGAGCTACGCGGTCGTTCTCGATTTGGTTCGCAAGCTCTCTCCGTATCTGCCTGTGCGGCGGGTTCGCAGTTCTTCGCTCAGTGATCAGGTTCGAGCGGGCGCTGTGCGGCATCCCTTTGAACGTCGCGGAAGGTTGCCTATCACGCGGCAAGAATCGGCAGGCTCGCTACCAATCGGCTGCGGCTTCGGCGCGTGAGGCGCTGGCGTGCCCTCGAAACCGCGGAGGCGCTCGGCTGGCTGCAGCCGCTTCCGTCCGAGCTCGGCCCTTTGTTTCACCGCATCATCGGCACGCTCGTGCGGCTGATCGAGCCGCGAGTTGCACCTCGGCACACACGTTGATCCAGTGGCGAGCAGACGTGATGAGTTCTGATATTTCGCACCGATAATACGAGCGGGCGCGCGCTCGATGATGCAGGCTGACTGGCGCCGTGGCCCCCAGCAATCCATCTTTGAAGGGGTGGCACCAGCTGGTGGGGGACGGGCAATCGTCGGCCGCGGGTGGGTCATGCCTGGGTATCGCTGCTGTCGCCGACCCTCGGCTGCGCCCGGGCTAACTCCACTGCGCTGCTCACGCCCGTGGCAGCGGCGCCTGCAGACTTCAACAACACAGCGTCTGCCGGGACAGGGGCACCACCAGCGGAAGCACCAGCGGCAGCAATACGGAAGACCCAGCCCGCGCGCCGCGGCCCGCCGATGCCGATGCCGACTATTATCGCACGCGCTTGACAGCGCTTCAGAACGAAGACCCAGGCGAGCTCGCCCGCACCGACTTCGTGCGCTTTCGTCGCGTAGACTTGTGCGCGAGCAATGTGGCACCCACAGCCGAAGAAACAGCCCTGCACCGCGAGCTCACCAACTGGATGGCAGACAAGGATGCCCCCGCAATGCTGGACGTCACAGGCCGCCTGATCGCCGCCGACCGCCACGGCGCTGCGTGTTTTTGCCGCGCGCAGCGGAGGCCAAATTTCACGGTGCGTTCGGCGTTCGTCTCTTCCGCTCCTCGACTCGGCGTGGACGGCGTTCGGCGTTAAAGAAGAGTACGACGCTCTGCGAGCGCTCGGCTGCGCACTCGAGACCCAAGCCCTTGAAGAACACGGCCAGCGTAACTTTGACGTCATCGACGTCCGCACCTTCGAGTCTGGCGAAACGCAGAGCCTCTACTTTGATGTGACCCAGCTGTTTGCAGAAGCAGGCCGTTACGTCAGCGCACGAGGCAAGCGCTGAGAGCGCATCCTCGACGCCGTGCGGAGCCGGTGGTCGCTGCTTCTCGGGGACGCCAACCGCTCTGGTGGGTCCGCCCCGGCCTTCGAAGAGCATCCGCAGGTGTTGAACGGCTGCTCCGATCTCATGGTAGCCGTGTTCGGCCCCAAGGGCGTTCATGCCCGCTCGGTGTTCGGGGCGACGTCGGTCAGGGCGAACTTGCCGATTATCATCGACTCGATCTTCGAGGTCGAGCGCTGAAGCGCGAGGACTGCCGTGGGTCAAAACGTATGACCCCGGGGCGGATGGCCTATCCTGTTGCGCGCAACGGTTGAACGCGCCGAGCCCAATCCAAAATCATGTCGCGCAGGGAGTCACCGGACTGGTCCGGCGACTGTCGCGTCACGATCGCCCAGGTGATGCTCTTGGAGGCTGAGCGCGATCGTGCGATCGTTTCTGACCACGACAACGCCGTCGACATGCGGATACTGGCCGGCCTCGACGTTCACCATGGCGCGCGACAGCGCGTCGCCGTCCATGCCCTCCGCCGCGGGAGTGGAGGTGCCCCAGCCGTCACCCACGTCTTCCGGTGCGATCGCCTGCGTAAACTGCACCGCATGAGACCCCTCGCAAGGCAGGATAGCCCGCGCGTTCACGGCTTGTCACTCCATCTGCCACATCCCCCTCACCGCCACCCCAAACCCCCAGCTGCTCTCGATGCTCTCGATGTCGAGATTACACCCGCTGCAATCCGTGGCGATGGGCGCTCCCTGCTGCAGCTTCCACCAGGGCATGAACACCAGCGTGTAGCCGCCCGGCTTGGTTGCCAAGTGGACACCGAGCGCGCCTTCGAGGCGCGTCTCCCAGTGCAGCTCGTCGAACGCAGGGCCCGCGACGAAGTCAAAGGCCGAACTCTCCACGAATTGGTCCGGGACGTGGTTGACGGTGAGGAGCTGGGTGCCGGTGCTGACGCCGAGCGCCAGCACGCCGTAGCCCGCGGTGCCGGAGGCCGAGCGAGCGAAGGGAAGGGTTGGGTAGGCTTCGGCTCGCAGGCGAACGATGTTGCGGTGGGTGTAGAGCACGCCGGGCTGGTAGAAGTAGGAACCTGTGCGCCACTCCAGCTCCACGCCCCAGGGCACCGCTCGCGAGGCAGCGAGCTGGCCCGCGCGCACTTGGACTCCGCTCTCGCGAATGCCCAGGTCCACGCCCACGTCGAGCCAGTCGTGGAGTGCCACGCGAAACGCGGGCCCGCCCGGAAAGATCGAGATGGTCTTGCCCCAGAGCATCGCGGAGTTGTCGTGCACGGTGACGCCTCTGACCGGGTTGGCGGCGTTGGCCGTCGCGGGGGCGTACGCATAGGAGTAGCCGGTGCCGAGGCGCAGCCCGGGCGCCGTGATGGGTCCCGCGGGCACCCCCGGGATCAGCGCCGCGGCGCAGCCGCACAGGGTCGCGCAGACCGCCCCCGCCATCCCCTTCGGCATGCAATGTGGATCGCTCCAGCCCATGCCGAAGGCTACGGCGCAGCCGATCGCCGGGCTAAGCGGCGAGCCGCAGCGACATTTCGACCTGCTCGCTTCCCATCCGGACCAGCCCCTCTACGTACCCGGTCCCGAAGACGATCTCCGTGCGGTTCTGGCGCGACTCGATGCGGCCGTGGGAAGTGACAACTCTGACGTGTTCGCCGACATCGACGATGTTGCCCTGCTCGACACGCTCGACGATGCTCTCGCGGCCGATGCCTTCGACGAAGATGACGACGCCTTTGACAATGACGGGGTACTGACGGTCGAGGGCAGCGAGGTCAGCGCGGAGGCGCGCCGCTGAGTCAGGACGCCGGGGCCAAGCGCAGCTGATCCAGGATCGTGCGCACGATCTCCGCAGGCGTCGCAGCGACGTCGACCTCGAGCGCATCCTTGGGCGGCTCCAGCGCCGCAAGCTGGCTGCCGAGCAGCGATTCGTGTGCGAAGTGCCCGGGCCGTTCACGCAATCGTGCGGCGATGAGCTCGGGGCTGCCATTCAGAAACACGACCCGTACGCGCTGCGCATCGACGCGCAGTTGCTGCCGGTAAGCGCGCTTCAGCGCCGAACAGGCGAGCACTGCGCAGCCGTGTGCGGCGAGCACGTCTTCGATCCGAGCGCGCAGCGCGGCCAGCCAGGGCGCGCGATCGGCGTCGCCCAGCGCTTCGCCGCGCGCCATCTTCCCGATGTTCTCGGCAGAATGGAAGTCGTCAGCATCGAAGAAGCGCACGTCCAGCGCAGCGGCGAGGCCGCGACCGATGGTCGTCTTGCCGCTGCCCGCCACTCCCATCACGAGTACGACCCAACCATCCGCAGGAAGCTCGAGCATGCCGCAGCGTACCCGGTCTCAATGCCGCATTCAGCGCCACGCCCGCACCACGACGCCGGATGTTGCAGCTAGCGCCGCAGAGCGCTGGGCGGTCATCGGCAGATGCTTGCTCGGGAGCAAGGTCGCAACGATGCGCGCGCCGTTCCGGTGCCGAACGTGCGGCGTCGGCGATCGGGCACATTCTAGTGGGCTCGGAGCCGCGCGGCGGCGAGCCCATCAGGAGCTCCCAGCACACGAATCTGGCTTGCACAACCCTCCGGAAAGGTCATAGTCCCGACCCTCCATGGCCAAGGCTGCAGCGAAGAAAGCCGCCCCAAACGGCGATCGGCTCGTCGCCCAGAACCGGCGCGCCAGCCACGAGTTCGAGCTCGGGAAGAGCTTCGAGGCGGGTCTGGTGCTGGTCGGTAGCGAGGCGCGCGCCTTGCGCGATGGCCCCGCCGATATCAGCGAGGCCTGGGTGGAGATCTCGCGCGGTGAGGCCTGGGTGCGCGGCATGCGCGTTTCACCGCTGGTGCATTCGTTCCTGGGTCACGAGGAGAAGCGGCCGCGCAAGCTGCTGCTCCACCGCTCGCAGATCGATGAGCTGCTGGGCGCGCAGGATCGCGAGCGCATGACGCTGGTGGTGACCAAGCTCTACTTCAAGGACGGGCGCGCCAAGATCGAGGTGCGCGTGGCGCGCGGCAAGAAGCTGTACGACAAGCGTCAGGCGCTGAAGCAGAAGGACGCCAGCAAGGAGGCGCGCGTCGCCATCCGCGAGGGCAAGCGAGCCGGCCGTGAGCGTTGAACCGAAGTGGAGTCTGGTGGATCAGGGGCGCGGCGGGGGAGAGGTGCGCCTGATCGAGACGGATGGTGACTGGGCCGTGGTCGAGGCGACGCAGCCGTTTCCGATCGGCGCCACGTTGCGCGCGCTCGATGGCGCGAGCGGCACCGAATATCGGCTGAAGGTGCGCGGCGGCAAGAAGGTGTCGGAGGGCTGGTTTCGCGTCGAGGGGCGGTTGCAGGGGCTGACGCGCGAGCAGCGGGAGCAGTTGCTCGCCGCCGTCCAGACCAAGTAGTTGCGCGCGGCTTATCTCGCCTCGCCGTATCGCCGGTGGATCGGCGATCGTGGAGTACGAGTTCCAGGTGCCCGAGGTGGTCGGTCGCCACGAGGGGAGCTCAGCGTCGCTCCCCGGTGTCCATCGGCTGTGCCGCGCAGATGCCGCGGCATTGATCGAGCTCCGCGTCGCAGCGCGAGCGCTGTGCGTCGTCTTCGGCCTTCTCGGTGCAGTGCTTGTGATCGTAGAAGCAGCTCTCGTCACAGTCGTCGGTGTTGCACGCTGTGTTGCATGAGAGCAATACCAGGAGCCAGCTGCAGAGCGCGCGCGGGGAGGTGGGCATGCTCGCTTCAGCAGCAAGCGATGTGCCATGCGCGGCGCGCGTCGGGGTGGCTCGATCGCCGCGCCAGCGCGGCCCGAGCGTGCGCGGGGCGCACAGGTGTGGTTCGCCGCTGCGCGATCCGGTCACGTTTTTGCGCCGAATTGGGGCGCTGTCGTGCGGTACCGTGGGCGCGCTCAGCTTGCTCCATCGCTCAACGTCAAACGGCGATGCCGACACGGCGACGGCGTCGAGGCGATCGCCGACCTGACGTTACCGCCGCCATATGCCTGGCGGCCCTGATGCAAGTGACGCAGCATCTGGGTATATAAAGCCTCGCGGAAGAGTCGCTGCAGATGCAGCGAAGTGTTCGGCTACGTGTGGATGGGGCCTCCACAGGAAACGCTGCGCCACCTATAAGGTCAGCGTTCCTCGAAGGATGGACGTTGCATGACGCGAAAGCCGGACGAACCGAGCGCGCCCGCCGAGGCCGAGCGCCTCACGCGACGGGGCCTGGGGTTTCACGATCCGCGGCGCACCACGGGTGCGTTCCCGGTGGATCGCCAGGCAGACCAGGAGTGGCCGCAGCTGCCGGAGTCACCGGAGCCGCCGCTGGTCGCGCCCACCGACGCGGGTCGGCGCGACCCGGAAGAGATCACGAGCTCCTGGCAGCGCCCGGGGTCGCGAGGGCCGGAGTATCATCCACCGGTGGCGCCTGCCACCCCGCGTGGCGATCGCATGTCTGTTCATCGCACCAATAGCGGCACCTTCCGCCTCGGCAGTCCCGATCGCCCGGTGTTGCCCGACCCTCCGCCGTTTGATCCCCAGTTTCAGCCCCACCCGTCGAACCGCTTCCTGGAGCAGGAGCGTCCGACGAACCCGCGCGCGGCGATCCCGAGCCTGGTGCCGGTGGAGCGTGCGGTCGAGGCGCCCTCCCGCGAGCGGCTGTTGCTGTCGCGTCTGACCAGCAAGCGTGTGCTCCTGCCGATCCTGGCGGGGCTGGTGGTGGGCAGCACGCTGGCGCTGGCGCTGGTGCACGTGCCGCTGCGCGCGTGGGGGGTGCTGCGAACGAACGGCACGCCCGAGTCACTGAGCGCGCCGCTCGCGGGCAGCGTGGCCCGGCTGCGCGTCTCCGCGGGCGACGGCGTGGAGGCGGGAGACGTGCTGGTGGAGCTGCGCAATCCCGAGCTGGATGCTTCGCTCGCGAGCCGCCGCTCGGAGCTCGAGCGCTTGCGCCAGGAGAGCGACAGCGCCGCGCGCGAGGACAAAGCCGCGCTGGCGCGCACGCTGGCCGCCCTCGGGCGCCGCCGCGATCTGCTGGAGCAGCGGCTGCAGCTGAAGGACGCCGAGTACGAGCAACGCAAGGCGCTGCTCGACTCGCTGGCGTCGCGCGTCGGGGCCGGCACGGCGCAACCGGCGGAGCTGTTCGAGCCGGCCGCGGCCGTGCAGGGCGCGCGCGAGGAGCGGCTCGGAATCGTCGACGACCTGGCACAGCTCGATCTGGAAGTGAGCGATCGGCGCAGCGCCGGCCAGGTGCGTGAAGCCGGCCGCGCGGCGCGCATCGCCGACGCCGAAGCGCGCGTGCTGCAAGCCCAGGCGGCGCTCGATGCGGCCTCGGTGCGTGCACCCGCTGCAGGCTGGGTCGAGTCGCTGTCGGTCAGCGCCGGCAGCAACGTGCAGCCGGGTTCGGAGCTGGCGCGGCTCGTGCCGCGTGCGGCGCCGCGCTCGGTCGTGGCCCTGCTGCCGTCGTCGGAGGCCATCGACATCGCCGCGGGTGAAGAAGCCAGCGTGGAGCTGGTCGCTCCCTACCGCGATGACACCTCGGCGCTGGCGGCGCGCGTGCACTACGTCTCGAGGGAAGTGGCGCCGCCCGCGCGCGTGCAGGCCATCCTGGGGGCGATGGAGCCGGGGGGCTTCGTGCAGCTCGAGCTGGAGCTGCTCGATTCGTCCGAATTCCTGGCGGTACAGCCGCAGCTGCGCAGCGGCTCGCGCGCGCTGGTGAGCCTGGCGGGGCGCGAGCGCAGCCTGGGCAGCGTGCTGTTCGCTGCGCTGCGCCAGTGGTGGGACTTCGGCCTCTGGGGTTAGTCCACTTTGGCGGGAGGCGGCCGCGTGGCGGCGGGCTCGGCGTCGAGCACCTCGCGCACGGTGCGCAGGAGCGTCTCGGGATCGAGCGGCTTGGGGATGAGCCGGATGCAGAGGTCTTCCAGGAATGCGGCGGGCAGCGTCTCGGCGCCGTAGCCGCTCGCGAACAGGAAGCGCGCACCGGATTTCTGTGAGCGGATCTGCTCGCATACCGCGCGCCCGCTCAGCCCGGGCATGATCGCATCGAGCAGATACAGATCGAAGTCCTCGCTCTGCGCGGCGGCGAGCGCAGCGGCGCCGTCCGAGACGGAGGTGACGCGATAGCCGGCTCCCTCCAGCGCGCGCTTCATCACGAACAGCACGTGCGGCTGATCGTCGGCGATCAGGATGCGCTCGACGCCGCGTGGGATGGGCTTCGGGATCTTGCTGCCCACGCGCGAGGCTGCCTGCTCGGCAGCGGGAAAGTAGAGCTTGAAGGCGGTGCCATGACCCAGCTCGGAGTAGCAATGGATCATTCCGCCGTGCTGCTGGATGATGCCCCAGACCACCGCCAGGCCCAGCCCGGTGCCCTCGCCCGGGCCCTTGGTGGTGAAGAAGGGCTCGAACAGCCGATCCTTCACCTCCGCCGACATGCCCACTCCCGTGTCCGTCACGGTCAGCATCACGTAGCGCCCGGATTTGGCCCAGGGGTGCGCGCGGCGATAGTCGCCGTTGACGACCACTTGTTCCGTTTCGATCAGCAGCCGGCCGCCATTCGGCATCGCGTCGCGCGCGTTGATCGCCAGGTTCATCAGCACCTGTTCCAGCTGGCTGCCGTCCAGCTGCACCCTGGGCAGCGACACGCCAGCGATGAAGTCGATCTCGATGTTGGCCGGCAACAGCCGCCCGAGCAGGCGATTGAACGCGAACACGAGCTCGTTGATGTCCAGGCTCTCCGTCAGCAACGGTTGCTTGCGTCCCAGCACCAGCAGTTTCTGCGTGAGCTTGGTGGCGCTGCGCTCCGAGTCGCGGATCAGCTGCAGATCCGCGCGCTGCGCTGCCGACAGGGGCTCGTTGCCCAGCTCCTCGGCGCTCATGCGGATCACGGTCAGCAGGTTGTTGAAGTCGTGTGCCACGCCGCCGGCGAGCAAGCCTAAGCTCTCCAGGCGATGGCGCTGCGCCAGCCGCCGCTCCAGCTCCGAGCGCTCCTTGTCGCGCTTGAGCAGCACCAGGCGCGCCAGCGCCACCGAGACGATGTTGGACAGCTGCACCAGGTAATGCAGCGCCGTCTCGCTGATCTCGACCACGCCCTCCTCGTCGAAGGTGCCGCAGCCGATCAAGCCCAGCGGGTGATCCACCACGCTCATCGGCAGGTTCACCACCGTGCGGTTGCCGAGCCGCCGGGTCACCTCCGGAAAGGGCCCGAGCTGCGCGTCGGCGATCACGATCGGGCGCTGCTCGCGCAGCATCTGATCGAGCATCACGTCACCCGCGCGCGGCGCCACCGGCAGGAGGTCGCGGATCAGCGGCGCCTTGGCGCCTGCACATGCCACCAGGATGAACTGATCATCCTCTTCCTGCTCGAGCACATAGAGCCAGCTGTTCGTCAGGCCGACGCGCGCCAGCACATCGCGGCGAACCAGCTCGATCAGGGCATCGTAACTGTCGACCCGGCGCAGCTCGCGCGAGAAGGACTCGAAGAGCACATCACCGACGCCGGGCGGGGAGCTCGTGGGATCCAAAGCGCCACATCATAGGCTCACGCAGGTGTTGCTCTGGGTGTCTCAGTGTCAGCAGTCACATCACCCCGGAGGAGGGGGTGTTTGGTTCGGCCAAATGGCCCGCGCGGCGCTCGGGAGTCGAGAGAAGGCCACCTCCGTCTCGTGCTAAAAGGGGACCGAGATGCTGGGTCGAGAGAAAATCATGGCCTTCGCCGCGATCCGGGACGGCGCGCGATCACGCGAGTTTTACGAAAAGCTGGGGCTTTCCGTGATCTCGGAAGACAACTTCGCGCTCGTGCTCGACGCCAACGGCACGATGTTGCGGCTGCAGAAGGTAGAGAGCTTCACGCCCAGCCCGTTCACGACGCTGGGCTGGGAAGTGTCGAACATCCGGGCTGCGGTGAGCGAGCTACAGAAGCGCGGCGTCGTATTTCAGAAATACCCGTGGATGGATCAGGATGAGCTCGGCATCTGGGCGTCGCCGAGCGGCGCGCGCGTCGCCTGGTTCAAGGATCCAGACGGCAACACGCTCTCGTTGACCGAGTTTTAGCCCTCATTCCGCCAGGCTCGCGATCCACTCCTTCACTTTGGCGATGCCCTCGCTGTCGACCTCTTCGGTCGCGAGCGGCGGCATCTGCTCCTTGGGTCCGCGCACCTGCATGCGCTGGATCAGGGCGCTCGCCTCCGGATCTTGCGGGACCACGCGCAGCGTGCCGGCCTCGGCGCGGTAGTACTGCAGCATCTTGCCGACGACGCTGCCGTACAGGCGCGTTTCTTCCGGGCTGCCGCCGTCCACGTCGAGCCGGAGCACCATCTGCGTGTCGGGCCAGGAGGTGCCGCGTGGGTTGTGGCAGTGGCCGCAGTTGGCGTGCAGATAGCCCAGCGCCGCCGCCGTGACCGGATCGCCCGGTGGCAGGTACTGGCTCTCCGCCGCGGGCGGCGCCGTCAGCTGCTGCGCTTCCACCAGGCGAGGCAGCGACCAGCCGTCGTTCTCGTCGGCGGCGGCTCGCGCCGCGTCGCCGTCGAGTTGCAGCGCAGAAAAGCCGATATAGCGCCCCGGCTCGCCGTTGTGGCAAGCCCCACACTTGTCCTGCGGCGGCGCGTCGTGCGGCGTGCCGAGCACATCCTCTCGGCCTGCCTCGACGAACACAGCGTCGCTCTGCTCTTCGTTCCAGACGAAGGAGCCCATCCAGTACTCGTCGGACTTGGTGCCGTAGCGCTCGATCAAGCGCGTCTCCAGCGCCACGCCGTTCAGCGCGAACTGCTTCCAGACGCGCGTGCCGATCGGAAAGCTCCAGCGGTTCATGTCGCTGGTGTCGATCTGCGCCCCGGGGGGCAGCTCGATCCAGCGCTGCTTCTCGGCGCCGTCCGACCAGAGCACGAAGCTCGGGGCAAAGGGACGTACGCCGCCGGCGAGCTCGCCGCTGGCCAGATCGGCGTACAGACCCGTCTCCGAGAGCGCCTGGTACTCGGGGCGTGCATACGGCTCGCGCGGCCCCGGAGGTGGGCTCGCGGGCTCGCCTCCGCCTCCGCAGGCAACAGCGAGCCCCACGAACCACGCACAGCTCAGGAGCTTCACATGGGCGGGAAGGTGCACTTGTCCTCGATCAGGTTCACGATCGGCGGTAGCGACTTGATGTAGTGCGCCACGTCCAGCGTGTCCTCGCTCGTCAGGCCGCCGAACGCGCCCAGTGGACCGGCGGGCATGGGCGGACAGACGCCGTCGCCGTGCTTGTCGATGCCCTGCTGGAGCACCTTCACGATGTCCTCCACCGTCCACTTGCCGAGGCCCGTCTCGGGGTCCGAGGTCAGATTCTTCGAGACCGGCGTGACCGGCAGCCCCACGGCGAACTCCTCGCCGCCCGCGAAGAAGTTCGCGTAGTCCACCACCTTGGGGTCGCCCATCAGGTGCTTGGTGTGGCACTCGAGGCACACGCCGGCTTGCGTTGCCAGGTAGCGACCGCGCGCGGCGGCCTCGGGCTCGGCGTAGTCCGGCAGCGGTTGCGGCACGGCGGCGAGGTCCAGCGGGGCCGCGGGTGCCGGCAGGTCAAAGACCGCTGCGCGCCGCTGAATGGCGTGGTCCACGCCGGGGACGGTGCGCAGGTACGCCACGACCGCGTCCAGGTCCTGGTCGGTCATGTTGTGAAACACATAATAAGGCATGACCGGGAACAGCGCCTCGTCGCCAGTGGCGGCGGGACGCACGCCGTCCTGGATCATGCGCTTGATCTCGGCGTCCGTGCGGTTCGCGAGGCCCGTCTCGTGGTTGGTCAGGTTGCGGCTGCCGAGGCAGTCGCCGTTCGGGAGCCGCACGAAGCAGTCGGCGCCCGCGAGGTACTGCTCCACGATAGGCGCGCCCATCTCGTTGCGCGGAGTGTGGCAATCCGGACAGGCCGCGACATGGTCGACCAGATACTGGCCGCGCGCGACCAGGTCAACCTCGCTGCCGTCGCCATCGCCGGTCTCTCCCGAGCTGTCGGGGTTTTCGCTGGTGACGATCACGTCTTTATCGTCACACGCGAGGCTGGTGAACAGGCTGGTGCTGAGCAGAAGGAAGGTGAGTTTGGCAAAGGACATCAGTGGCTCGGGGTTGGGGCGCTCTGTCCCACAGGGACGAGCCGACGCGCAAGTTGTCGCGCAACCGGGAGCGCGATGATGGTCTCGAGGTTTCAACTGCCGTGCTTCAGCCGCGCGTCTCGATCGCGCGTGGCTGCAATCGCACCCGGATGGGGCGCCCGGGCGCGAGCGTGATGCGCGGCCGCGGAAAGACCGGGCGATGGTCAGTCAGCTCGAGCCGATAGCGCCGCAACACCGAGGCGAGCACCAGCGTCGCTTCCAGTGTGGCGAAACCGCGACCGATACAGCTCCGTAACCCCGCTCCGAAGGGCACGTACGCGCGCGGGTGCAGCGAGGCTTCACCTCCGGGCGCGAAGCGTTCCGGATCGAAACGTTCGGGCAAGCGGAACCAGCGCGCGTCGTGGTGCATGAAGTACACCCAGAGCCACAGCTCATCGCCCTCTTCCACCCGGTACGATCCGATGCGGGTGGAGCGAGTGCAGACCCGTGGGATCACGTAGACGGGCGGATAGAGCCGCACTGCCTCATCGAGCACGCGCTGCGTGAGTTCGAGCCCGGGCACGTGCTCTGCGGTCAACGAGGCGCCGCCGGTCACGCGCGCGATCTCCTGCGCGAGGCGCTGATCCATTTCGGGATGGAGCGCGACGAGATAGAAGGCCCAGGTCAGCGCCAGCGCCGTCGTCTCGTGCCCGGCGAGCAACAACGTGACCACCTCGTCCCGCAACTCCTGGCGGGCCTCGGCGCGGCCCGTCGCGTCTTCCGCCAGCCGCGCACGCAACGCCGAGAGCAGCGAGCCGCCGCCTTGCTGTTCGCGGCCCTGCTGCTCCAGAATGCGGTACACGTGGCGATCGACGCGGCCACGCATGCGCCGGTGCCAGAGATTCGCCGGCGTGGGGGCCCACGGCGGCAGCAACTTGGGACGCAGTACGGCCTCCTGCAGCACGCGCGTGGCGCGCCCCAGGTCCTCAGCGTCACCGGAGAACTCCTGCCCGAACAGCGCACGACAGACCACGCGCAGCGTCACCTCACGCATGCTCGAGTGCAGCTCCAGCGGGGAGCCAGGGCGCTGCCGCGCGAGCAGACGCTCGACCTCTTCAGCAACCAGCCCTGCGTAGCCGAGCACACTCTCGTGACGGAAGGCGGGCTGCAAGCGCCGGCGCTTGGCGCGCCAGGCGTCCCCGTGGCTGGTCAGCACCCCATCGCCCAGGAATTCCAGGTCGGTGGTGCGGCGCCGGAAAGCGCTCGCCTCGCTCACCAGCACGGCGTGCACGAACTCGGGATCCATGGCCGAGAACACGCCCATGCCGCGCACGCGGCCGTAGTACACGTCCCCGTACGTCGCGAACCGCTGCGCGATGGTACCCAGCACATCGCGCTTCAGATCCCGGAAATAGAGCAACTCTTCCCAGACGTGCCGCGGCGAGGGCGGGCCTGGGGGCAGGGAGGAGGCGGTCGTCAGCATCCCTGGCCAACCTAGGCCGAGAGCAGGCCCTGCGCCAGGGCTCGAGGGGGGGGGCCTGTGGCGCCGAGCCCTGTCTGATTCTCACCGCTCGCGGCGCTCCCCTTTTTTTGTGAGATGTCATGTTCCCCGAGGAACTTCACTTCGCGCAAAAAATGAGGCCCACCTCGCGTTGTGCTGTCTCGTCGAGCAATGAAGTCGCGCGACACAGGGCGTCGTGCGGAGGGGGACGGCGTCGTGCGAGCCGCACGGCAACGGGCGAAGCCTCGAGGCGCAGGGGCGCCCGCCAGGATGAAGCTCGCTGCGCCGCACAGGACCCCAGCCACTCACTCGTGGCGCCCCTGGTGCTGAAGCGGGCGGCAGTGGGCATATCCTAGCGACACCGGAGGACCTGTGGGGCCGAGCCCTGTCTGATTCTCGCCACTCGCGGCAGGCCCCTTTTTTTGTGCAGATGTCATGTTCCTCGAGGAACTTCAGTTCGCGCAAAAATGAGGGCCTCCTCCCGTTGCGCGGTTTCGTCCAGCGCGTATCGGCGCAGCGCGGATACGCGGAACGCCCGGCGGCCCCGGCCCCAGGTGGGACCGGAGCCGCCGGTTTCTCGTGCGCTGTGCTTCTGTCGAGGGTTTCTAGCGAGTGAGGACCAACGGGGAATGCATGCGGAGGGAAGAGAGCTTACTTGGGAGTGGTGGTGGACTTGGCGGGCGCCTTGCTGGAGGACTTCCCGCTCGAGCTCGTATTTGCGGAGGTGGCCTTGGCCTTCTCGGGCATCTTGCTCGTGAGCTCGAAACTGCCGGCCTTGGCGACCGAGTCCTTGATCGCGGACTCTTGCAGCTTCTCGTCGTCATAGGTGACGCGCACGTTCGTCATGTGCACGACGGCCTTGGTCACGCTGGGCAGCTTGTTCAGCGCGTCCTTGATCTTGGTCTCATCGGCGGGCGTGTGTACGCCCTTTACTTCCCAGGCCTCGGTGACGACCTTCGCAGAGGCGACGCCGGAGAGCAGCGTGATGCCCGCCAGGGGCGCGAGCCAACGGAATGCGCGGGTAGTGTTGCGGTTCATTGCGAGTCTCCTGTGTTCTGCTGAAGAGCCACAGCGCAGCGCGCCTCGTGCGCACGGCGTTGCGCCCCTCTCGCCCACCACTAGTGCAACGCACGTGCCGCACGCTGGGTGACCAGGGATCGCGCACTTGCGGGCGTTGAGGGCTCCGGCGTGCTGTTGGATTTCTCGACAGCGGAGGAACCCCACAAACACAGGGCGAACGCGCGGTCAGACCGCGGACACCGCTATTCTTCCCACGCGTAACCCAGGATGAGCTTCGCGGTGAAATCGTTGCTCGCCTTCGTCAGGCCCTCGCCCAGTCCCATGTTGAGCTCGAAGTGGGGCACAGCGAGGAGATCGATGACTTCATACAGGTAGTGCCGTTGAGCACTCACGGCATCGGGGTGAGCCAATGTCCCGAGCGAGGCGTAGTATTCGAGGCCGATGGCGAAGACCTCCTCGTATTTGAGCTTGGCCATCGCCGCTGGCTCGAAATCGGGGCTCGCACCCGGATCCGAAAAATCGAGCCCCAAGATCGGATTCACCGCCAGCAGCCAGGTGGGATCTTCCCAGGCGAGGATCGGGCGAACCTCCGCCCCCCAGCGGCCGGCTTCATAGCGCTCCGGCAGCGCGGAGAGCTCCAGGTTCAGTCCCAGACGCAGGTGAGGGAACGTGCCCTCGGGCACCACGAACTTCGAGCGCAGCTTGACGCCGGAGTAGTCGAGCTGTCCGTCAGCACGCAGCGTGCTCTGAAAGTATCCGCCCAGCTCCCACCACGGGAGCACGCCGAACGAAGGCTCCAACGTCGCGTGTGTCTGATTGTGCGGCGGGAGCTCCGGCGGTTCGGAGGTGCGCACGCCGATGATCACGCGATTGAGGTGCAGCTCGAGCCCAGGAACGCCCGGAGCGTTGGCTGTGCCGTCGTAGACCTGGATCTCGAAGGGATCGATGGCGCCGCTGGTGCGCGCATAGAGCCAGGAAGCAAGCAGGAGCGCACTCGCGCGGGATAGCTGGGACATGGCCGGCGTCGAGCAGGATACGGGACTCGGCGGGCCCGACGGATGACAATCCTGTCATTCGCCCGCCACTCAATTGATTTTATATTGCTGCAGCTTCTTGTAGAGCGTGGTCCGGTCGATGCCGAGGATGCGAGCGGCCGTCGACTTGTTGCCGCCCACGGCGCCGAGCACGCGCGCGATGTAGCGCTTTTCGACCTCGGCGAGGTTGACGAGCTCTTCCGGGTCCTGGCTGGCCACGAGCACGTGCGAGACTTTGTAGGCGCGGATGCGCTCGGGCAGGTCGTCGACGGTGATGTTCTCGTGCTGGGTGAGCGCGACGGCGCGTTCGATGGCGTTGCGCAGCTCGCGCACGTTGCCCGGCCAGGCGTAGGAGGAGAGGCGCTCGGCGGCCTCGGGGGAGAGGCCTTTGACGGCCTTGCGCGTCTGCTCGGCGAAGGAGTTGACGAAGTGTTGCGCGAGCAGAAGCACGTCGTTCGCGCGGGCGCGCAAGGGCGGTAGCGCGACCTGGATCACGTTCAGGCGGAAGTAGAGGTCTTCGCGGAACTGGTTCTGGACGATCGCGTCCTCCAGATCGCGGTGGGTCGCGGAGATGAGCCGCACGTCGAAGGAGACCTCTTTGCCGCCCCCCACCGGCCGCACTTTGCGTTCTTCGAGCACGCGCAGCAGCTTGGGCTGGAGGCTGAGCGGCATGTCGCCGATCTCGTCCAGGAACAGCGTGCCCTGGTCAGCCTGGACGAGCAGCCCCACCTTGTCCGTGCGCGCGTCCGTGAAGGCACCTCTGACGTGCCCGAACAACTCGCTCTCGATCAGGTGCTCGGGCATGGCCGCGCAGTTGAGCGCCACGAAGGGGTGGTCGGCGCGGGGGCCCTTCTGGTGCAGCAGGCGCGCCACGACCTCTTTGCCGGTGCCGCTCTCGCCGGTGACCAGCACGGAAGCTTGCGAGTCGGCCACGCGCCCCAGGAGCTCTTTCAGCTCGCGCATCACCGGGCTGTCGCCGAGCAGCTCGCGCATGCCCTGCGCGGTGTCGAGCAAGCTGCGCAGGCGCTTGACCTCGTGGCGGAGCTCGCGGTGCTTGATCGCGCGCTCGAGGGCGATGGCGAGCACGTCGATCTCGAAGGGCTTGGTGATGAAGTCGTACGCGCCGGCGCGGATCGCGGCCACCGCCGTGTCGAGGCTGCCGAAGGCGGTGATCAGGATCACCGGCGTGTCGGCGCGATTGGTGACCACCCACTCGCAGAACTGGATGCCGCTCTGGCCCGGCATGTTCAGGTCGGTGACGACCACGTCCGGCTGCGCGGTGTCGAACGCGACGCGCGCTTCAGCGGCGCTCTGGGCCGTGGTCACCTCGAACTGACGGCGGCGCAGCCGCTCGGAGAGCAGCTCGGTCATGCTCGCGTCGTCGTCGACGACCAGGATTTTGCCTTTCATGTTTCAGCCTCGACCGGGAGCAGGACCGTGAACTTGGAGCCGTGCCCCAGCCTGGATTCTACCTGAATCGAGCCGCCGTGCTCCTGCACGATGCCTTGAACGATCGACAGGCCGAGCCCGGTTCCTTCACCCACGCCCTTGGTGGTGAAAAATGGCTCGAAGATGCGGGACAGGTGTTCCTCGGCGATGCCCGAGCCCTGGTCCTCGACCTCGATCGCCCAGTCCCGGCTGCGCTGCTGGAGCCGGATCCAGATCTTGCCGGGGCGCTGCATGGCCTGGAGCGCGTTCATCACCAGGTTCATGAGCACCTGCCGGATCTGGGTTCCATCGATCAGGGCGCGCGCCGTGGGTGGCACCTCGACGCTGATCTCGATGGATTTCTTGCCGGCCAGCGGCAGGAGCAGCTCGCGGGTCGACTCGATCAGGCTGCTCAGGTCGAGGGGCGAGCGATTGGGGGGCTGCTGGCGCGCGAGATCGAGCACCTGCCGGATGGTGGCCGCGATGCGCGCGGTCTGCTCGATGATGATGTCGAGCGTGCGCGGCAGCTCACTCGGCTCTACTTCGCCGGCCCGCGCCATCTTGGCGCGCTCGGACACCACGTGGAGCGGCGTGCCCAGCTCATGCGCCAGGCCGGCGGCGACGCGGCCCACGGCGATCAGGCGATCAGCGCGCCGCACCTGGTCGATCGCAGCGATGCGCGCCTGTGTCTCGCGCTCGATGCGCTCCTGCGACTCGGCAAGATCCGAGGCGGCCTCGTTCAGCTTGCTGGCGAGCTGCGCGAACTCGTCGCCCGTCTCCAGCTGGAGCGGGTGGCCGAAATCTCCTTTGCCAATGCGCACTGCTTTCTCCACCAGCTGTTCCACCGGCCGCGCCACCCAGCGCAAGCCGAGCAGCGAGGCCCAGAGCCACGAAATCACCAATAGCGCCGCCGCCGTCGTGAGCGCGCGCTCGGTGTGCCAGCTGAGCAACTCCGAGCGGCGCACCGCCAGCTGCGAGACCTGTACGGCCCCGTACACCTGGCGATCGATCACCACCGGGCTGAACGCGACCGCGGCGCGATCCGGCGCGGTGATACCGACCAGCCGCGCCACGGGCAGACCCGAGCGCAGCCGCAACACTTCATCCTGGGTCAGCTCCAGCGTGGAGTTGAGCAGCGCGCGCAGCGTGATC
Source organism: Polyangiaceae bacterium (assembly GCA_025936205.1). Next base: position 23,848 of record JAICTU010000017.1, read on the forward strand.
CAGTGCGCGCGGACCTCGCGCGAGGCGCTGTTGGCCGCCTCCAGCACCTCCGTCGCGCCGCCGTCTCCGTACGAGATGTAGAGCTTGGAGACCGAGATGCCGAGCGCGTGCGCTTGCTGAGCCGTGTGGCTCAGGAGATCGGCTTCGTATTCCGCGAGCGCACGTTGCACCTCGATATACGAGTCGATCCCCAGAGCCACGGCGAGCGCCGCCCCGACGCCCAGGCTCAGCTTGTACGAGAGGCGCATTCATTGCCTTGTTCGCACGGAGCGCCCGGGCGCCTCAACTCAATTGCTCTTTTCGAGCGCCACGAACAGCTTGCCGTCGCCGCGCGAGACCTTGAGTCGCGCAACCTCGCCGGCTTTGAGCCCGCGCAGCGTGTTCGCCAGCTCGCCCGCATCCGACACGGGCTTACCATTGACTTCGGTCACGACGTCGCCCGGGCGCAGGCCTGCGCGGGCGCCAGCACTGTTGGAACCGACCTCGGCGATCACCACGCCGCTGGCCGTATCCACACCCAACTCCTGGCGCAGCCCGGGAGTGAGCGGCCGCAGCGAGAGCCCGAAGCCGTCGCCTTCGCGATCACCACCGCTGGCGACCTGCTCCTTGCCGCCGTGAGACTCGAGCTTGACGTTCATGTTCTGCGAGCGGCCGTTGCGCCAGACCTCCACGGGCACCGTCTTGCCGTTCTCGGTCAGGCTGACCAGGATCGGCAGCGAGGAGCTGGAGTCGACCGGCTTGCCGTCGAAGCGCGTCAGCACGTCGCCCGATTGAATGCCGGCCTTGGCAGCCGGGCTATTCGGCATCACCTCGGCGACCAGTGCGCCGCTGGTGTTCTGCAGGCCGTAGCTCTTGGCCAGCTCGGGTGTCAGGCTCTGGATCTGCACGCCGAGCCAGCTGCGGCTCAGCTCGCCCTTGTCGCGCAGACTGGGGAAGATGCGCGACAGCGTGCTGGCCGGGATGGCGAAGCCGATGCCCGCTCCCTGCGCGCTGATCGCGGTGTTCATGCCGATGACCCGCCCGTTCATGTCCACCAGCGGTCCACCGGAGTTACCGGGGTTGATCGAGGCGTCGGTCTGCAAGAAGTCGTAGATTCCGCCGCGGCCCGAGGGGTTCACGTCTTCCCGGTGCTTGCCGGAGATGATGCCCACGCTCATCGACTGAGAGAGGCCGAAGGGGTTGCCGATGGCCATCACCCATTCACCGACGCGCAGGTGGTCGGAGTCGCCGAGCGGCAGCGCGGGCACATCGAGCTTCTGATCGGTCTTCAACAGGGCCACGTCGAAGTCCGGCGCCTTGCCGATGACCTTGGCGGACACGGTGTGGTGCGGACCATCGGGCGTGCCCAGGGTAATCTCGATTTGATCCGCGCCGTCGACCACGTGATAGTTGGTCAGGATCAGGCCGCCGGCGCTGTCGATCACGAAGCCGCTGCCCAGCCCTTCACGCGGACCGGGTGAGGGCATGCGAAAGCTGCGGCCCGGCGCGCCCGGCATGCCGGGGAAGCCGTGGAAGAACCAGCTCGGGTCGTCCGATCCCTCCACGGAGCTCTGTTGCACCTGGGACTGGACCTTGATGCTGACCACCGAGGGCAGGATCTTCGCCGCGGCGGTGGCGAAGTCGGGTGAGCCGGCGGGCGTCGGAGCGGCAGCCGCCGTGATGGCGCTGTCCTGCGGCGCCGCTGCTGCGCTCGGCGCCTTCGCCTGAGCGGCGGATTGGCAAGCGAACAGCAGAGCGCCGATGGACGCGAGAGCGAACGAACGGAAATGCATGACTCTGAATCCTCCGATGAGTGGTTTCCGCGATCAGATCGCGGTGAGATCGGAAGCTCATAGAGCAGCCGCCGTGCCAGCCCTCGGAGCGCACCCACCGAAGCCAGATAACGCGCATTTCCCGGGGTTCTGCGGCGGCTGGGGGTGGGAGGGTCGGTGCCTGGAAGGGCGCTCCACTGTGGGATTTATCGCCTGTGGGAAAAAGCTACAAAGCCTACCCACGCTTCCCGCAGCTGTTCCGATCTGGTGACGGGTCAAGCCTGCGGAACCGCACAAACCAGCGAAGGTTCGAGGAGGAGCGGAGCAGGCCGGGCGTTGGCACATGGTGTGCACACTCGATTTTGCGACTGGAGACGGAGGCGCCGTGACGACGTTGCGGCACTCCCCGGCGCACCGAGCAGCAATCAACCGGGAGATACAGACATGGTGATGGGGAAGGCGAGGTCCACCTGGGGGTACTTCGACGACGATAAGGAGACCGTGCTCGAGAACCTGCCGGATCTACGCCCGGCCCGTTTGCTCCTGGCCGAGGACGACGACGATCTCCGGCGATCGATCGCCGGCCAGCTGCGGCGCAAGGGCTACGAGGTGGACGAGGCCTTCAGCGGCTTTGAAGCCATCGCCCTGATCGCCCGCCATCACGACCCGTACGATCTCATCATTTCGGATCTCGAGCTGCACGGCATGACCGGGCTCGAGATCGTGGATGAGCTGCGCGCGAGCCCGCGCCAGGAAGACACCGAGGTACCCGTGATCCTGCTCGGAGAGCACGCCAATCACGAGACCGAGGTCATGGCGGAGCGGCTGCACGCGGTGCTGCTGGAGAAGCCCTGCGACCTCGACCACCTGTGGCACGAAGCGGAGAAGCTGGCGCGGCCGGTCCAGCTCGATCATCGCTCGAGTTGAACTTCAGCGGCTGGCTTCCGGACGGGCTGCGTGGGTTCGGAGTCCCCCGCGCAGCCCGGTCCATTTTTCCCGGGTCCCGTCACTAGCGCGGCCGCTGGCGTTGCTCGCGGTCGAGCCAGGCGAGCAGGCCTTGCGTATTGAGCTCGAGGTCGGGGCCCAGGATCTCGTCGATGCGGGCAGCGGCGTTGGGGATGCCGTGCTCCTGTGCGCGGTCGATCCAGAGCTGACGGAGGTCGGTGCGGATCAGCTGCTGGCGCTGGTCTGAGCTTGCATGCCGCCGGGTGATCGCGACGCAGGCTTCGATCTGTTCGCGCAGGGACTGGCCCAAGCGCGGCACGCCCGTGACGCGTCCGAAATGCGTCAGGTACGCGGCTTCGACGGGCAGTGCAGCGAGGCGCGCCACCGAGGCCAGCAGCTGCTCGGGGTCGAACTGCGTCGGCGTGGTGGTCGGCACGATGAAGGCGCCCCGCTCGCTGTCCAGCTCGCGATAGGAGAGGCCGAACGTGTCCCCTGTGAAGACGGCGCGGCCTTCCGGATCGAAGAGCGCGTGGTGGTGCAACGCATGACCGGGGGTGTGCAACACCGTCAGCTCGCTCGGGCCCAGGCGCAAGCAGTCGCCATCGTTGCTGGGTGCGATGCGTTCCGCCGCGATCGGGACGAGCTTGCCATAGAGCTGCTCGTACGCGCGCTGGCCATAGACGGCGATCGTGGCGGCCTCGAGCCGCGCAGGATCGACGAGGTGCGCGACACCGCGCGGCTGTACGCTGACCGTCGCGTTCGGCAACTCCTGCAGCAAAAGGCCCGCGCCCCCAGCGTGATCGAGGTGCACGTGGGTCAGGAACAAAAGGTCGACGTTCCGTTTGGGAATACCCAGCTGCTCCAGCGCAGCCAGGGTCAACGGTACGGCGGAGTTCGCGCCCGTATCGATGATCGCCGCGCGCCCCGCGCGCTCCAGGATGTGCACGGACGCGAAATGCGGCCGCACATACTCGGCGTCTACGGTGGTGATGCCGTGGGGATGGCGGATCAAGGTCGGGTTGCTGGGAGGCGCGGGCTGGGCCATGGCAGCCAGCCTAGCCGCGAACCGAGCTAGCGGCTATGCTGCGGGTTGCGTGAGCTCGACGGTTTCTCGGAGGCAGCTGCCTGTGTATGCAGGGGGAAAGGCCCTCCGTCTGCTCGCGGCGCTGGAGGGCGCCGAGCACATCGGCTTCCGCTGCAACGGCTGCGGGGAGTGCTGTCATCGTCTGCGCGCTGCGGTCACGCACCACGATCTGCGGAGACTGTGTGACGGGCTGGGGCGCAGCGCGGAGTCGCTGGTCGAGTGGTTGTCGCCCGAAGACGTGGACATGACGGACGAGCCGGGCAGCTTCGTGCGGCTCGCGGGCGGCAAGCGGCTGATGGTGCTGGCGCGGCAGGGCGGCGCCTGTGGGCTGCAGCAACCGGATCAGCGCTGCGGTGTCTATGAGCTGCGCCCGCTCGACTGCCGGTTGTATCCCTTCGACCTGGAGCGCGACGAGCACGGCACCCCGGTGCGGCTCGCGCGCCTCGATGCCGAGCGCTGCGGGGACGAGCTGGGGCCTGCTGCCGATCTCGCGGAGCTCACGAACATCGACGCGCAGCGCTGGCGCGAGCTGGGTGAATACCAGGAGCTGCTGCAGCGCTGGAATACCCTGGCCGGGCATCGAACGCGCTTCCGGCAGCGGCTGGGGGGACCAGCGGACTTCCTGGCGTTTCTCGGCTTCGCGCAGGCTCCGAGCCCCTCCGAAGCGGCCGCAAAAGCTCCCTGAAGTACCGAGTACCGCCTACGGCTTACCCTTGCGTACGTGATCCATGTACCAGCTGTAGAAGCGCTGAATGCCTTCTTCGAAGCTGATGCGAGGCGCGTAGTTGAGCAGCTGCTGTGCTTTGCCGATGCCCGCGTAGGTGTAGCGCATGTGTGATTCCGGCATGGGCGCGGGCTCGAGGCGGGCCTTTTTTCCAGCCACGAACTCCAGTGTTTCGACGAAGTCGGCGAGCAGGACCGGCTCGCCACGGCCCAGATTGATCAGCTGGTAGCCGAGGCGGCGCTCGGAGGCTGCGACGATGCCGCTCACGATGTCGTCGATGAAGGTCCAGTCGCGATGCATCTGCCCATTGTTGTGATAGGGCAAGGGCGCGCCGCCGAAGGCGCTGTCGAGCCACTTGAAGGCGAGCATCTCCGGGCGCCCTCGTGGGCCGTAGACGGTGAAGAAGCGGACCGCCGTGAAATCCAGGCCATGGAGGTGGTGATAGGTGTAGCCGAGCATTTCCGCGGCGCGCTTGCTCGCGGGATAGGGGGAGAGAGGATGATCGGCCCGGTCCGTTTCGACGAAGGGGATTTGCTCCGTCTCCCCGTACACGAGCGCCGTCGAGGCGTAGACGAAGTGTGCGCGAGAGCCGCTGGCTTGCGCGCGCACGGCCTCGAGCAGGTTGAGTGTACCGTTGACGTTGACGTCGAAGTACTCCCACGGGTTCTCGATCGATCCGCGCACCCCGACCATCGCGGCCAGGTGAATCACCGAGTGGAACTGGTGCTCCTGGAACAAGCTCGTGAGCAACGCGCGGTCGCGCACGTCGCCCTCGATGAACTTGAACTGGCCGGGGCGCACCTGATGGCTCGCCACTTCTTCCAGGTTCTGGCGTTTGCGATCGGGTGAGTAAAACGCATTCAGGTTGTCGAGGCCGACCACCTCTTCACCGCGACCGAGCAGCCGCACTGCGGTGTGGCTGCCAATGAACCCCGCTGCGCCCGTGACGAGTACGCTCATGCTCCTTCATCACATAGCCCCGGAGCATTGTCGATAGGAGGTCGAACACAGCGAGCCAAGTGCGCAGCGGTGCCTCACTGGCAGGGCCGCGTCACGGAACCGCGGCATGAGCCGCGACACAGTGGCACAGTGCCGCGCACCCACACAGCGGTACACCTCGTTGCCCAGACCTAGAGCTTGCCTAGCCAGCGTGCGAGCGCGCTCACGATTTCCAGCTCCAGCGCCGCCGGCCCTGCGTTGGAGCTGTTCTGCCGAACGGCAGCGGAGTGGCGAGTGACGCCCGCTCGGATTTTTGATCTGGAGACGGTTTCATCGCCAGAAACCAGCGCGCCCAGCGCGCGGCTCCGACCGTATTCGACGCCGGCGCGGAAGTAGGCTCGCTGCAAGTGCGAACTGTGATCGAACAGTGCTTCCTCCAGCGCGAGCCAGCGCTCGCGCTGTGAGGCGTCGAGCACGGATTGCAACTGGCCCCCCAGATCGAGAAGGCGCTGCAGGGACTGGCGATACTCGGGCGTGCGCTCCAGCTGCGCCGTGACGTGCGAAAGCCGGCGGAGCAATGCACGGCGCTGCGCATGACGGAGCCGCCGCGAGTAACGCTTGTGAGCCCGCCGCGCCATGTTCACGGGACCTTCTCTGAATAGCAGCACCTGCTCCGAGACCTGCCCCGCGCTCGACCTGCCACCGACCGCCAATGTCTCCTTGGAGATGGTCTCCTCGGCAATTGTCTTCCCGGCAATTGTCTCCTCGGAAATCGCCTGCATGGTAACCCCCACCTTTCGCGAGAACCCATCCCTATACTAGCCATTTGTTCAGATCCTGAGAAGCCCCAACGTGGCCCGCTGCAAGGCCCGGACGACCTGCACCGAGATCGGCTTGCTCAGCACCAGATGAGCCAAATACGCGTTCCGCAACAGGTCCGATGCGGCGCCTTTGGGCACCGAACTCTGCGTGAGCAGCACGCGGATGGCGTCCGGCCAGCGCCCGAGCTGCTGCAGCAACTGCTCGCCAGCAAAATCGGGTAGCTCCAGCTCCACGAACGCAAGATCGACGTGCTCGAGCTGATCGAGCAGCATCGCCGCGCTCAACGGGCTGAGCGCTGACTGCACGTCGAGCTGCGGCATCAACAATGCGGCCAAAGCGCTGACCACCTCGGGATCGCGATCGATCACGACGGCGCAGCGCCGGCGCTGCTCGGGGCGTACCGCTGCCCCACTCCCAGCACCAAGCCCAGTCCCAGACCCAGCTGCTCGTTCCGCAACGGTAACGACGCGCTCTGTGATCGAGCGCTTGACTGCCCAATTCATCCACCCTCCGGTCCTCCCCTGGTTCCCTCCGTCCCCCGACCCTCGCAGTATGTGCGAGCGCACGGCCTACGTCAAATTTGACGTATTCAAATTGGACGTACTGGCCCTTACAAACGAGCGACCGCCATGGCCGAGTCCCTCGAGCTTCGCTTCGGAAAGCGCTGCCGGAAGCTGCGCCATCAGGCCGGCCTGTCCCAGCTCGACATGGCGGAGCACGGCTTTTCGCTCTCGCACTACCAAAAGATCGAGCGCGGTACGCTCGACCCGCGCTTGAGCACGCTGATCAAGCTCGCCAAGTGTTTCGGGGTCTCCGTCTCGGAGCTGGTCAACTCGCTCTGAGTGCTCGCGCTCAGGCCGGGGCTCGAGGCGACGCGGTCACTGTGTCTTCACTCTGCAGCAGGCGGCGCCAGAGCACGATATGGCCCGCCGCGGCCGCAGGCACGAGTACCGTGGGCAGCCACACGAAGGGCGCGTAGGCGACCCACGTGTTGGCATTGTCAGCACCGAAAGCGAGCCAGGGAGGCGAGCTGACCACCGCCACGATCACGATCACCAGCAGCAGAGCGCTACCGAGCGCGTTCCAGGCCAACAGCGCCGAGCGCGTCACTCCGCCGAACGCTGCGAGCGGAGCGACCAGCAGGGCGGTGATGCCGGTGACGATGTCGAAGTTCCAGCCTGAATACGACATCTGTCGGGGCATCACGCCCGCGCTGGCGGCCGCGTGCATCATCAGCTCCAGCGGCAAGCGAAATACGTGGAATGCGATCAGCGCGGCGACTGGCAGGGCGGCCACAGCTCGTCCGACGCGCGAAGCCGCGATGACCACCCAGAGCGCGATACAGGCCGCCGTCAAAGGCAGGAAGGCAGCGACTCCCCCGTCGAACTTGGCCAGCGCCGCGTCCAGCGCGAGCGCCAGGCTGCCACCCATGGCCCCGACGAGCAGCAGCGCCACGAGCCAGTATGCGAGCCGCGAGCTGCCGGCGCGGCGCACGGCCACTGAAACGCCGAGCAGCACGGCGAGCACGACCAGCATGGGCAGGAACACGAAGCCGGAAATCAACCAGGGCGGGGCGGTCGGAGGGGCAAAATCCATCGCGGCGGCCAGCACCTTAGTTGCGCCTCTGCCCGCCCGCAATCAGCGCAGTTGGCGCGGCCGCGCCGTGGCCCGAGTCATCGTTCATGGCAAAGCCCCTGTGCGTCGTGGTCGGAATTGGGCCGAAGAATGGTGCCGCTTTCGCGCGGAAATTCGCGCGAGAAGGCTATCAGCTCGCGCTCGTCTCGAGGCAGACCGAGCTGTCGCTGCAACTGGCAAAGGAGCTGGGCGATGCCAGCGCCTACGCCTGTGATGTGGCGGATCCGGTCAGCGTGCAGCGCACGTTCGACGCGATCCGGCGCGACCGCGGCACGCCGGAGGTGCTCGTGTACAACGCAGGCTCCGGTGTCTGGAAGACGGCGGAAGAGCTGACGCCGGCCGAGTTCGAGCAGAGCTTTCGCATCAATGCGCTGGGGCTGCTCTGCGCGGCGCAGCAGGTGTTGCCGGGGATGCGGGAGCGCGGGCGTGGCCAGATCGTGGTCGTGGGGGCGACGGCTTCGCTGCGCGGGCGGCCCAAGACGGCAGCATTTGCCGCAGCCAAGGCCGCGCAGCGCAGCCTGGCTCAGTCGCTGGCGCGGCAGTGCGCCCCGGAGGGCATCCATGTGGGGCTGCTGATCATCGACGGCATGATCGACGCGGCGGGCGCGGCAGTGGACAGCTCGCAGGCCAAGAAGCTACGGCCGGAAGACATCGCTCAGGAGGCGTTCCACCTGGTGCGACAGGACCGTTCCGCGTGGACCTTCGAGCTCGATCTGCGCCCGCTGCAGGAATCGTGGTAGCGGCCTGAAGCAGCGCTACTTGCGCCGGTAGGCGGCGCTCAAGAACGTCTGCCAGCTCTTGCCTTGATCGAACGAGTTCTCGATCGTGAAGTGGTAGCTGTTCTTGCCCTCGAGCCGATGCGCGTAGCGTGCGCTGCCCCGCGCCGTGACCTTCTCCAGCTTCAGCGTATCGCCCTCGAACTTGCCGCGCGCCGGCGCGTCGGGCACGAAGCCCAGCGAATCGACCCAGTACCAGGTGTAGTTCCCCGCCTCGAGGTCGTAGCCGAAGATGCCGTGACCGGAGAACGTCACCTTGCGGTCCTTCTCCTGGATGTAGTCCTGCAGCACGAAGAACCCGTTCATATCGGTGCGGATGTGAAGCTTGCCGATGGCCGTGCCCGCGGGTCCCCAGGGTGACTCCGCCATCGTTTCCGTCCCTTCCCAATCCCCCGTCAGGGCGTACAGCTTGCGGTGCAGGTCGGTGACCTTCGGCATCTCCATGGCGGCTCCTCCTCCTCGTATGCTGGCGTGCTGCGCTGCGAACGCCGCCAGAGGCTGTACTCGCCTCTGCGCGCGAGAGTCAACAGCCGGGGCTCAGACTGCCTGCCCGACTCGCGACTCCCCGTGGGGGAAAACGTTACAGTCGTAGCGCGGCAACGTCAGGCGCTTGCCCAGGTCGTCGGAGTGAATGTCGCGCGCTTCCACGGAGAACGCAAAATCGATCCCGGCGCCAGCCAGCAGGCGCAACGTGTCGGCATTGAAACTGTGGTCACCCCCGTAGGGGTAACAAAAGCTCGCGACCCGCTGTCCGAGCAGCTGCTCCAGCGTTCCGATCGAGCCCTGGACCTCCCGCTCCTGCTCGGCGCAGGGCAGCTGGCTGAGTAGACGGTGCGAAACGGAGTGCGCACCGAGGCCCATGCCGTGAGCGTTCAGCTCCTGCAGCTGCGCGGTGCTCAGATAGTGATCCGGCACATCGCGCGCCTCTTCGCCACCGGTGCGCACGTACACCTCATGGCACAGCCGCGCTCGATGCTCGAGCTTCAAGTAGTAGTTGAGCAGGCGCTTGACGCGGGAGGTGGCCTCGTCCTCGACGTGCCCGCGATACAGCTCCGACTCCAGGCGGGAAACATACTCGGGCTCGACCATCTCCGGCTGGATCAGAGCCTCCAGCACGCGCAGCACCGCGCGGCCACCGGCACGGCCCAGGGCCAGGTGCACCTTGTGCACGTCGAGCACGCGCTGCTGCGCGTAGGGCAACGTCGAGACGAAGAAGATCCCCCACAGCCCTCGCTGGCGGAGCTCCGGCAGCACGTACGCGGCGTGATCGCGCAGCCCGTCGTCGAAGGTCAGCACCACTGCGTTCGGCGCGGGCTGGGCGCTGGCCAGGGCCTGTGCAAACTCGGCGGCGCTGGCGATGTGCGCCGTCCGGGTGAAGTGATCGAGCTGGCGCCGAAAGCCATCGAGGGGCAGATACCGGAAATGCGGCAGCGCGGCCTCGGGAGGCCGCACGTAGTGGTACATCACTGCCTTCACGGCGTCGCCTTCACGCCATCGTCCCGCCTGAGCAGGGGCGCCATCAGCTATGAGCCAGTGAGCCCACGCGGCCGTGGTCGCTGAACGTGCGATCGATGATCAGCCCGGGCGGCAAGGGCGACTGCGAGGTGACGCTGATCTGCGACTTCGATCCGGGCACGAGCGGATCGACGAGCCACGGGATGCCGTCGCCGAGCTCCCACCCGTATTTGCGATCCAGATCGCGGCACAAGGGGTCGCTCCAGCTGGTCACGAAATCGGCCCAGCGCGCGCCCGTCTCCCAGCAGGCCGCCAGCACCTTGCTGGGATCGGCGATCTGGATCACGCGCAACCCACCCAGATGGGCCTGCACGACCGCCGTGCTGCCGTCGCTGAGGGTGGTGCCGATGATGCCGGGCTGCTGCCAGTAGTGGTGGTCCTTGGGCTGTGCGCTGCGCGAGATCGTTGCCTCTGCCACCGCCTGCCCGCGCTCCACCCCCGGCGCCACCGCGGTGTAGCGCAGCAGGTCCGCATAGCGCGTGAAGCCCATCTTCCGGTACATGTCCATGCCGGCGCGGTTGATGTTCGTCGCCGCATTGGGGGCGAGGCTCCCGGTCAGCGCATACAGTTGAGCGAGCCAGCCCTGTCCGCGGTAGTCCTCGAGCAGGTAACAGTTGATGATCCAGCTGAAGCCGCCGGCCAGCGCCGCTCCGAGGTGGCCCACGATCCGCTCGCCGTCGATCACGATCGCGGCCTGGCCGTGCTGCGGATCGCCATACTGCCAGCGCCAGAAGCCGGAGTTGTGCAGCGGATGCCCTTGCCGATAGATGCTACGGTAGAACTCGCGCAGTTTCGGCCAATCCTCGAAGGTCGCGAAGCGACAGACAGCGGTCATCGGAATTTCCCCTTGGGAGCGAGCGCCGCGCCGAGCACGGCAGGCGTGCTCGGCGAGCGGCGCTGTACGATGGAGCGGCAGAAATAGCGGGGCGGGAAAGTCCTGAGCGCGCAGCGGGGCGGTGAGCGGCGGGTCGGAGAGCGGTGGGTCAGTGAGTGTGGAAGTGTGGGAGGGTGGCGGAGGACGTGGTCGGTGGACTCAGTGCCAAGCCTCGGCAATGCGCGGCGGTTGCCCGGTGCGATCATGCTCGTCGAGCCGGCTCTGCGCCTCGGAAACGCAGCCCACGCACGCCGCGAACACCGAGCCATGCTGGCACGTGAGCCGCGCCGCGCTCGCCGGGCGCGACGAGAGCTCGGTGGGATCGATGTGCCGCCCGCAGGCGATGCAGTGGATATGGGTGCTGGCGTTCTTCGGGGTGCCGCTCGGCCCTTTGCCGAACATTTCCTGGCGCTGCTTTTTGGTGAGGCGTTTGGGAGTCTTGGGCATGACGCCGGATACCGTAGCACGGTATCGTCAGACGGAGGGACATGGTTGCTGACGCCTCCCGCGAGCTGAGCTTTCGCACCATCGATCTGGCGCGCGATGCGCAGACCGCGATCGCATTCCGTCGCGATTCCTATCTCTGCAGCTTCGGGACGGACGAAGCGTTTGTGGTCGAGGACTATCTCACCTTCCTCCGGGAGCGCATTGCTCGGCAGCCTTTGGGGCACGTGCACGTGTGGAGCGAGCAGCAGATCGTCGGGCAGCTGGAGATGATCGTGCGGGCCACCACTCCGCCGCTCGGCTACGTCAATCTGTTCTACCTGGCTGCGGAGTGGCGAGGACTGGGTCTCGGCAGCGCCCTGCATCAGTACGTGGTCGAGTTCATGCGCAGCGCTGGAGTTGCACTGGCGCAGCTCAGCGTGAGCCCGACCAATGCCCGCGCGCTCGCGTACTATCGCAAGTATTCGTGGCGCGACCTGGGGCCTCGTCCCGATGACGCGAGCGTGCGGGCGATGGAGCTGTCTATCGATGGTTCGGGCTGAGCCCGGTTGCTCGGTGAACGGTCAGTGCTACGGTCGCGGCATGGGGCAAACGGACGCGACGGGGCAGGTTCTGGCCGAGCAGCTGGCGTACTATCGAGCTGCTGCACCGGTCTACGAGAGCAGGTCGCTGCCTGGATGGGGTGGCGCAGAGGTGGCCGCCGCGCTGGAGGCGTTCGAGCCTCGTGGCGACGTACTGGAGCTGGCTTGCGGCCCGGGGATGTGGACCGAGCTGCTGCTGCAGTATGCGTCGTCGGTGACCGCGGTCGATGGCGCTCCGGAGATGCTCGCTCGCGCGCGGGCGCGGGCGGGCAGCGCGCGCGTGCAATTCGTGGAAGCAGACCTGTTCTCGTGGAAGCCGGAGCGCCGCTACGATGTCGTGTTCTTTGGGTTCTGGCTGTCGCACGTCCCGCCGCAGCGCTTTGAAGAGTTCTGGTCATTGATCGACGAGTGCCTGGTCCCCGGCGGGCGAGTGTTCTTTGCGGATGACGCCGTCCGTCCACCGGAGGAATTGATCGAGGGCGAGGCGTCTTCGATCGTTCAACGCCGACTCGACGACGGCAGCGCGTATCGCATCGTGAAGGTGCCGTACGCGTTGGCGGAGCTCGAGGCGCGGCTCGCCGGACTCGGTTGGGGCTTCAGCTTCACGCAGACGTCCGGCGGGTTCTACTGGGGCTCGGGAGGACGGAATGGTGGGCGTTGATGGGTCGCTCCCGTGCGTGCCTGACCTCAGATTGCCCTCGACGCGCGGCGAGATCGATCTGAGAACGTTCTGCTCCGAGCGAGCGGCTCTCTACGTCTATCCCGCCACCGGCGTCCCCGGCCGCGATCCCGCTATCGATCCAGCACCGGGCTGGGATGACATCCCCGGCGCTGCCGGCTGCACGCGGCAGTGTCGCGGGTTCAAAGCTGCTTTCGCATCGTTCGTGGAACGAGGGATTCGTGTGGCCGGCATCAGCGGTCAATCGCTGCGCGAGCAGGCGGATTTCGCGCAGCGAGAGGCGATCCCATTTCCTCTAATCTGCGACCAGGAGTTCGCATTGCAGCAGGCCTGGGAGCTGCCGGTGTTCAGCGCCGGTGGGCGCCAGTTTCTGCGCCGCATGGTGCTGTACATCGCTGCGAACCAGATCGTGCGAGTGCTGTATCCGGTGGCAGATCCCGGCGAGAGCGCGCACGCTCTGCTGGCGCTACTCGATTAGAGCGATGTCAGCGCTTCCTGGCGTTCGATCTTCGCCGCATCGAGCTCGATGCCGAACCCGGGGCGGTCGGGCAAGCTGACCCAGCCGTCTGCCGTCAACGGCGCGTCTTTCATGAAGTGCAGCTTTTCCGGCACGTAGTTGATCAGATACTCGCCAAACGGGCAGAGCGCGGGCGACTGGCTCGCCACGATGTGCAAGGCGCCGTGAATGTTGTGACAGTGGGGGATCAGCTTCGCGCCGTGCACCGAGCACAGATGCCCGATCTTGAGCGTTTCACTGACGCCGCCGCACCACTCCGGATCTGCCTGCACGTAATGTAGCGCATTGACCTTCAGCAGTTGCTGCACTTCCCAGCGGTTGTAGAGGTGCTCGCCGGTGGCGAGCGGGACGCTGGTCGCGCTGCTGAGGCGCTGAAAGCTCTCGAGATCGGCGATCGGGAAGGCCTCCTCCAGCCAGGTGGGGCGGTAACGCTCGACCTGGCGACACCACGCGAGAGCGTACTGTAGATCCCAGCCCTGGTAGGCGTCGAACATCAGCTCGACGTCTTCCCCCACCGCCTCCCGCAGAGCGCGCACGAGCTGCACGTTGAGATCCTGGCCGCGCGTGCCGTCGCTCGGGCCGTAGCCGAGGAACCATTTCTGCAGCCGGAAGCCGTCCTTGGCCAGCTGCGCGGCGCGGCGGGCGGCGAGCTCCGGGTCGATCGCAAATCCGAGGCAGCTGCCATAGACCTGCACGGGTTGTTGCGTGGGGCCACCGAGCAAGCGGAACACGGGAGCGCCGAAGTGGCGCCCGCGCAGATCCCAGAGTGCGTTGTCGAGATAGCTGATCGCCATCATGTAGTGGCTGGCGCGCGAGTGCCGGTTCGAGCGGAACATCTGATCCCAGAGCCGCTCGACCGCCAGCGCGTCCTGTCCGATCAACAGCGACCGCAGCGGACCCAGGAGTACGGGCAGCGCTTCGCGATCGACGGCCCCGTACAATCCCTCGAGCCCGCCGCGCGTGC
>JAICTU010000671.1 GCA_025936205.1 Polyangiaceae bacterium
CACGAACCACGGCTGGCCCTCGTTTGCCAGCGCCGAGATCGCGCGCTTCTTCGCGACGCTCGGGCGCGTGCCGCGCCCGGCGGGCACGGCCTTGATCCGCAACGAGAGCTTCGACGCGGCCAGCGAGCCCTGGCAGGTCGGCTTCGCCGGCAGCGCCAAGGGGACGTCGAGCGTGAAGAATGGCGCGCTGTGCGCGACGCTGGAGAGCCAGGGGGAAAACCCCTGGGACGCGCAGGTGCAGTACACGGGCCTGCAGCTCGAGCAAGGGCGCGAGTACGCCATCGACTATCGGCTCTGGGCGTCGGCGCCGAGCGACGTGCGCGTGAAGCTGGGCCTGGATGCAGCGCCGTACACGGAGTACTGGGTGAACAGCGTGGTGGCGACGCCGGAGCCGCAGCGGCAGCGCTCGCAGCTCACGCTGAGCGAGCACGCGGCGGGCACGATGGCGTTCGGCTTCCAGTTTGCGGGTTCCGCCGCAGCGAAGCTGCCGCTCACGCTGTGCATCGATGACGTGAGCGTCACGATGCTCGCGGGCCCGTGAGGCGTCAGTGCGGCGGGCGGTGCACGTGCCCCGTGCCCGCGGCGCCTAGGTAGTGTTCGGCGAGCACGTCGCGACCCCAATCGCCTTCGAAATCGCGCCACACGGAGTGGATGTGATTGCCGCCCGAGTTGTCGAGCTCGATCAGGAAGCTCGCGCCCTGGATGCGAAAGTAGAAGGGCTCGCCGCGCGTCAGCGAACCCGCCCAGCCGAAGCGCAGCGAATCCAGCCCGGCGCCGCGCACCCGCTCCAGGCGTTGCTCGACGAGCTCGGGGCGCAGGTGCTCGGCAAAGGCGCGCACCAGGCGCAGCAGCAAGGCTTGCTGCGCGGCCTGCAGCTGGGGCCAGGCGACGCCCACGGGCGTGAGCGGATTCAACTTCTGCGCGTTGCGCGTGACGATGTCGCCGTAGGGGCGCTTCTCGAACAGCGCGACCGCGCGCTCCCGCTCCGGGAGCGCGGTCATCAGCTGGCGCGCCAGATCCTCTTCTTCGGCGAGCACACGCGTGCCTTGCCTGGGCCCATCGTTCTTGATGTCGCGCGGCACGACAGCGGGATTGGCGCCCATGAACTGCGGCAGCGTGGACAGATAGCGATCGCCGTCTAGCGTGAAATGCAGGGAGAGATGATGCCCCTCGATGCGCCAGCCCCACGGTTGCTGATGGGGCGAACCGAAGAGGGCGATCGCGTAATTGCCGGGATCGCGGTGAGAGCCGAAGGTCTCGAGCTCGCGCAGCGCGATCTCCAGCGCCATCACGGCGTGGACCTTGTCGATGCCCGCGTCGCTGAGCGCGCTGCGCAAGAGCTGAGTGGTGGCCGCGCGCTGTTTGGCGTTCATGTCGCGCCAGGCGATGCCGACGCGGCTGCGCGGGACGTAGTGCCAATCGCTGCGCGCGCTGTCGCTGAAGGGTTGATCGAGCTGTTTGCGATCGCCGGCGGGCGTCGCCTGTTGCAGCTCCAGCGCTGCGCGGCTCGCGGAGGGCGCGCCCGCCACCGCGACGCCATTGCCTGCTGCCGCGATCACCATGCTCAACGGCGTCGCAAAGAGCAGGCCCGGAAGCAAGAGCACGAGCGGCGAAACGACGGGGATCATGCGGGCCGCGTGATAGCATGGCCGGCGACTGCAGGCGCCAGATGGGCTTCAGGCCGGGCACCAGCTCGAGCCAGCAACAGTCCACCACCGGCGGTGACGAAGCCGAGCAGCGCCGCCATCCCGATCGGTGTGCCGAGGACGAGCCAGGCGCACAGGGCCGTGACCGAGGGCACCACGAACAGCAGGCTGCTCGCGCGCGTGGCGCCGCGCTGTCGGATCAGCGCGAAGAAGAGCAGGGGGGCGCCGGCGCCGGCCACGACGGCGACGTAGCCGAAGGCGAGCAGGGCGGGCGTCGTGAGGGGGATGGCGAGCGAGCCGGCGAAGGGAGCGCTCAGCGCCAGCACCAGGGCAGCCGCGGCCAGCTCCACGGACGCCAGGGCGGCCGGGCCTGCGGCGATGCGCAATCTGCCTTGCAGCAGGGTGCCGCCGACCAGCCCGCTGAGGCCGAGCAAGGCCCAGCCCAGCGCGGCCGCGCTCGGGGGCCTGCCCAGGCGGTCGCTCAGCGTGATCACCACTCCGAGCACGCCGAGCGCCACGCCCCACCACTGCCGGAGCGCGAGCCGCTCCCAGCCGAGCAGCGCGCTCAGCGCAGCGACCAGCAGCGGCGCCGAGCAGGCGATCAGCGCGGTGGTGGCCACGGGCATGTGGTCGGCGAGCGCCAGATAGAGGCTTGCAAACTGCAGGGCGAACAGCAGCACGCCCGTCGCCACCGCGCCGCCGAGGGCTCGGGCTCCACGCGGCCACGGCTCGCGGCGCAGCCACGCGACTCCGCCGAGCAGCAGGGCGGCCACCGCAAACCGCCACAGCGTCACCGTCAGCGGGGCGATCAGCGCCGTCGCGATCGAGCCCGCCACGTACGCGCTGCTCCAGACCAGCACGAACGCCACCGGCAGGGCCAGTTGATGTAATGCTTTCATTCGTTACATTTGGAACTTGCATGGTAATGCGTCAAGGCATTACATTGTGGGGGTGAGCCAATTTCGCAGCGGAAATGGGGCCGTCTGGCTGGATTTCCTGGCCACCCGGATCGGGCGCTACCGGGAGGTCCAGACGGAGCAGTTGCCCGACGCAGCGGCTCTGCGTGCCTGGCTGGTCGAAAACGGGCTGGCCCCCCGTGACCCTCCCAGCGAGCGGGACGCGCAGCTGGCGCGCGAGCTGCGCGAGGCATTGCACGCGGCGGCGCGGGAGGCCCTGCGCGAGGCGCCACCCTCCATCGCCGCCTTCCGCAGCATCGAGGCGGCGCTGGCGAAAGATCAACCGCTCCGGCTCGAGCGTGCCCACTCGGGGCTGCAGCCGCGCGCGCCGGCCACGGCCGCGGAGGCGCTGGCCCGGGTCGCGCGCACTGCCGTGGAGGACCTGTCGGGCCCGGCGCGCGCCCAGCTGCGCGCCTGTGGAGACGACACCTGCGCCGGCATCTTCATCGACTACACGGGCCGCCGCCACTGGTGCTCGGACGAGCGCTGCGGCAACCGCGCGCGCGTGCGGGCGCATCGGGCGCGGGCGCGGGAGGGCAAGCCCCCTGTGCGCTGAGGCTGTGCCGGCTGGCGCGGCACTGAGCCGAGCGGTCACGGCGCCGGGCGCGAACGCCGGCGCGAGAGCGCGGTCAGCGCGGCGCCGAGTGCGAGCCGCTGATCGTCGGCGCGGCGCGGGCACGCGGGTGATACTCTCCCGCACATGACGGCCATCGTGCGCACGCTGTTCGTGGCCTGGCAGGATCCGGAGTCGCGGCGCATTTTTCCCGTCGCGCGGCTGACGCTCCGGCGCACGGGAGAGTACGAGCTGCGCTACATCAACGCCGTGCGGGCGGCACAGGCGCGCGGGTTTGCCGGGCTGCCGGGGTTCGAGCAGCTGGAGGAGGCGCACCTGAGCGCGGAGCTGCCGGCGATCTTTCGCCAGCGCTCCGCGCAGCGCCGGCGGGCTGCCAGCAATCCCATCGCCAGCGAGCCGGGCGCGCTGGAGCTCGCGGGGGAGCTGCTCGACGCCACGCCCATCACGCTCTTCGTGCGCCGGCCCGGCAGCGACGTGCCGGAGCGCCTCGAGGCCTTCGCGCCGCCGCTGCGCGCTGCCGACGGGCGGCGCTGGGGCGTGTTCGAGGCGCGCGGCGTGGGCCGCGCGCAGCAGCAGCTGGAGGTCCTGGCGGCGCTCGAGGCGCACGAGCGCTTGCTGGTGCGGGCGGAGGTGGACAACGCTTACAACCCCAACGCGCTCGCGCTCCAGCGCCGCGACGGCACGCCCATCGGTTACGTCCCCGATTATCTCGCCAATGAGCTGGCGGCGGTCGGTGGCCGCGCCCATCAGCTCGAGATCGAGGTGCTCGAGGCGCGGCGCGTGACGTTCGCTCCCGCGCCGGCGG
>JAICTU010000129.1 GCA_025936205.1 Polyangiaceae bacterium
CAGCGCCACTCGCGGGACACGCGCCGCACGCCCGAGGGGCGCTGGCTGGGCGCGCTGTCCGGCACGTCCGAGCCGCGCGGCGCCTTCACGGGGCCGCGGGCAGTGACGGGGCCGCGGGCAGTGACGGGGCCGCGGGCAGTAACCTTGCGCACGACGCCCGTGCGCGGCTCCTCGCTCGGCCGGGCCGGCGCCACGCTCTCCGGGGGCGCACTGGGCCGCGACATCAGGCTCGTCGGCAACTCGCTCGGCGACATCACGCTCGTCGGCAACTCGCTCGGCGACGCACCCCAGCGCGCGTCGCGCCGGCTCGGTGCGGGCCGTGGCTCGGGCGGCAACACGGGCGGACGCGAGGGCTGCGCCCGCCACGGCTCGGAGGGCCGCTCCATCAGCTGCGTGTCCTCGTCGTCCAGCGCGGCGCCTGACCGCGGGCCGCGGGGTGTCCCCGCCGGAGCCGGCGCGCGGAACAGCGAGGGCCAAGGCCGGCTGCTGCGCCCCTCTCTGCTTTGTTGTGGCCCCCTGCTCTGCTGCGACATGAACGATGCGCGCTTCATCGCTCCACTTGTACCACACGCGTTGCAGCGAGTGTCTGCCCGTGCGCACGTGTTTCATGCGCGTTGCACCAGCGCTTGGATATTCAGCCCGAGCTACGCGCGAGGTGTGACGAGGTGCGACCGCTCACTGCATCGACGGTCGCCCAGGTTGACCCGTTCCGAGGCTATTTCTCGCGGCCTCGCAGCAAGCGTTCCAGTCTCGAGCATCTGGTAACGCTTCCCGAGCGAGCGGGCCCGAGGGCTACTTCACGCTGGAGTTCACCAGCGAGCTGAGCTGGACCGGGTCGAACGGCTTCTCCAGCCAGCGGTTGGGCACCTCATCCAGAAATCGCCGCGCGCGCGGCGTGAAGGCCCCGCCCGTCAAGAACACGACCGCGCTCGCTTGCTCCGGCGCGTACTCGCAGAGCGCGCGATAGAAGTCGATCCCGCTCATCTCCGGCATCATCAGGTCGCACAAGATCACGTCGAAGCGCTCGCCACCGCGCACCAGGGCCAGCGCCTCGGCGGAGCGTTCGAGCCCGATCACCTCGTGGTCCGTGGCCAGCGAGCGGCTCACCACCTTGGCGACCAGCGGCTCGTCGTCCACGACCAGAATGCGGCCGCGGCGGCGCGCGCTGCTGCTGGACGGAGCGGAACGCACGCCCGCGGACAGCGGCTCGCGCGCGAAGGGCAGCGCGATGCGGAAACACGTGCCCACGCCGATCTTGCTGTCGACGCTGATGTCACCGCCGAAGCTGGTCACGATGCGATGGCAGATGGAGAGCCCGAGCCCGGTGCCCACTCCCACCGGCTTGGTAGTGACGAACGGCGTGAACAAGCGCTTCATCACATCGGGCGGAATGCCGGAGCCGGTGTCGCTGACCTCGACGACCACCCGCTCGCCCTGGATCGCCGTGCTGATGCGGATCTCGTTGCTGGCCGCGCGGTCTTCCGTCATGGCCTGGGCGGCGTTCATGATCAGGTTGAGAAATACCTGGCCCAGACGCGCTTCGCTGGCCTCGACCGGCGGAACACGAGCATACTGCTTCACCAGCCGCGCGCGGTGGCGGATCTCGTTCCAGGCCATGCGCAGCGTGGACTCCATCACGTGCTCCACATCGACGGGGCCGGGTTGCTCGTCCTCGCCGCGCGAGAACACGCGCAGGTCGCGCACAATCTTGCGCACCCGGTCCGCGGCGTCGCGCGCATCGACCAGCTCCTCCTGAATGCGCAGCAAGCCCTGCAGCTCGCCGTGGTCGTCGAGCAGGTCTGACAGATCGCGCATGGCCAGGTCGACGTTGCCGATGATGGCAGCGAGCGGGTTGTTGATCTCGTGCGCGACCCCCGCAGACAGCGTCCCCACCGCCACCATACGGTCGGCCACCAGCAGCTGCGCCTCCACCTTCTTGCGCTCGGTGACGTCGCGCATGATGCCCGCGAAGTGAGTCTTGCCGTCGGAAGCCCAGGTCCCGAGCGAGAGATCGATCGGGAACTCACTTCCGTCGCGCCGCCGGCCCATGACCTCCACGGTGCGACCCACCATGCGCGCCAGGCCAGACGTGAGGTACTGCTTCAGCCCGTGCGCATGCGCCTGCTGGAAACGCTCCGGCATCAGCTCGGTCAGCGATTTGCCGACCAGCTCGTCGCCGGGCCAGCCGAACATCTTCTCTGCGGCGGGATTCGCATAGGCAACGCAGCCCTCCTGGTCGGCCGCGACCACCCCCTCCGTGGCCGTCTCCATGATGGCGCGGAACCGGGCCTCGCTCGCGCTCCGCTCGCGCTCCCCTTCGCGCTGGAGGCGCCGCACCTGATACTCGCGCAGCTCCCGCTCGATGGCCGGAGCCAGGCGCACCAGGCGGCTCTTGGGCATGAAGTCCGCCGCCCCGGCCTTCAGCGCGTGCACCGCGATGTCTTCTCCGATGGTGCCGGAGATGATGATCATCGGAATGTCGAGCCCGCTGCCCTTCAGCACCTCCAGCGCGGCCAGGGCGCTGAAGGTGGGTAAGGAATAATCCGACAGCACGATGTCCCAGCCGCCCTCTTCGAGCGCCGCGCGCATGTCCGCCGCCGTCTCTACCCGGCGAGGTACGACATCGTAGCCTCCGCGGCGCAGCTCGAGCAGCAACAGCTCGGCATCGATCTCGGAATCCTCAACGATCAGGGCTTGTAGTCGCTTCGCCATCCTGGGGGTGCGCTTCGGGTATGGAAAGGGGAAGAGCCTCGCTCGGGTTGCGGGGTGCGCCCGCACTCATTCTATCGCTGGGCAGCGCCATCGCCCCTGACCCCCCGACTACGACCTGCCCAGCAGCTACTTTGCCGAAAACTGCCCTTCAGCTCAATTGCTCCCCCAGCGTGAAATAAAACGTTGCACCGTGGTCCACCACGGCCTCCGCCCACACTCTCCCCCCATGTCGATTCACGATGCGCTGCACGGTAGCCAAACCGACCCCATTGCCGCCAAACTCCCGGCGCGAGTGCAAGGTTTCGAATACCGAAAAAAGCTTCCCGGAATGGGCCATGTCAAAGCCCGTGCCGTTGTCTCTGACGAAGTACACATTGGTGCCACGCTCCGAGCTCTGCCCCACCACGATCTCGGCGTGCTCGCGGCGGCGCGTGAACTTCCACGAATTGCCGAGCAGGTTCTGCAACACTGCGCCGAACAGGCGCGGGTCGCCCTGCGCGCGCAGCCCCGGCTGGATCTCGAAGGAAACGCGGCGATCCGGCTCCGTCTCCCGCAGGTGCGCTGCCACCCGTCGCGCCAGATCCGTCAAATCCACGTCGCTGCTGCGCAGCTCCCCGCGCGACAGCTTGGATAGCGAGAGCAGCGAGTCGATCAGCGTCGCCATCCGTTGCGCCGACTGGCGCACGTTGCACAGGTGCGACTTGTTGACGTCGTCGAGCGCGGCGCCGCAGTCCTCGAGCAAGGCCTGGGTGAAGCCGTCGATGCTGCGCAGTGGAGCGAGCAGCTCATCCGCCAGCGCGCGCGTCAGCGACTCCAGCTGGCGGTTGGCCGCTTCGGTGGCCTCGCGTGCGACGGAGAGCCCCTCACTGGCTCGCTTCTCCCGCGTCACGTCGGTGGCGATGCTGCACAGCGCATAGGGCCCCTGCCCCGGCTCGATCAGCGGCAGCTCCAGCGAACGATACCAGCGCGGTCCCTCCGCCGTCTGATACACCTTCTCGACCTCGACGGGCACTTGTCCCTCCAGCACGCGCGCGTCGTCTCGCTGCAGCATGTTGGCGTTGGGGCCCTCCACGAACTCGTGCACGGTCTTCCCGAGCGCTCGCACTTCGCTCACGCCGAACAGCTTCTCGAACGGGCCGTTCACGAACAGGAAGCGCCCCCCGGCGTCCTTCAGCGATACCAGCGCGCCGGTGGCGTCGAGCAGCAACTTGAGCTGGGCTCGCGCACTGCTCAACTCCGGAGCGGCGCGGGTCAGCGCCTCGCTCAAGCCGAGCAGGCGCGCGCTCGCCCGGTGCCCGCGCAGCGCCATCTCGAACACGGAGAGCCCTTCATGGAAGAACTGCTCGCCGCGCGTCAGCACCTCCTCCACGTCGGCGCCGGGCGCGCAGGCGAGCGCGCGCAGAGCCGCGTGATGGATCTCCGAGAACTGCAGCAGACTCAGGCCCTCATGAGCGGCGCGGCGCCCGAAGTCGTAGGCAGCCTGCAGCGCAAACTCGTCCGCGCCGGCGCTCAGATACGCTTCCAGCGCGGTCTTGTAGTCTCTGAAGGCACAGTCCTTGATGGCGGGCCGCCGGGTAGCGTCAGTCATGCCGCGACCTGCCTGCGTTCGACCGCTACGCTCATGCAACTAGCGAACGCTGGCACGCGTTCCCGATCCAACGCGTTGTCGCAAACGTCGCAAATTACTACGATGTTGCCGCATTCTGCGCAGCTGGAACCTGTCCCCGGCTTGGCTTCGATCGTGAGCATGCTCCCCCCCTGTCCGGTTGATCCGGGCGGCTCTCGATCCATCGGATCCGAACCGCCCTGAGCGCGAGCCTCCATCAGCCCCATCGAATCGGGTGCGAGCGGTCCTCGTGACAGCCCCGCAGCAACAGCCCCGATCCATTCGCGCGCGCCCCGCGTCGACGTTCTATCCCAGAACACCAGAACTAGCACCAATCGCGGCGAAGTCACTTCTGCCACGATACTTTCACATGCGCGTGCGCTACCGCAACCGGCACTGTGCGCGCAGGTGGGAGACCTTCGGCTGGAAGCCAGCAGCCAGCGACTGCCTCGCTCGGCGCGCGGCGCCACCGTCCACATTAGTGACGCAATGTCTATCTTGACAGACTTTGCGACCCTGAATAGGCTGCATTTCTGCCGTTTGCCGCCGCTGGATTCACGCATCTGGCGGGAACTCATCGTGTGGGGGCTTCCCCGCAATCTGCATTCCCCGACCCGGGCACGGCGATGGAGGTACGCGTGCTGGTCGCAATCATCGGAGGCCGAGACAAGGACGAGGAACATCTGGCGCGCATCGCCGCTTCGGCGGGCCACCAGCTCGAGTTCTACCGGGCGGGCCCCGCCGGCAATGACGTGAAGCCACGCGCCCTGGTCTTCGAGGCCCAGGATCGCCCCGACCTGGCCGTGGGCGCCCTGCGCGCGGTGCGCCAGGACCCCTACTTTGACACCGTCGGCGCCCTGATCGCGCTGAACGCCAACCGCGCGAGCGCGGGCGATCTACCCGGCGAGTTCGACGACTTCGTGTTCCATCCCTACACTGGAGAGGAGCTGCAGCTTCGCCTGCGCGCGCTGGACCGCCGCCGCTCTCCGCTCGAGCTGCGCGCGCGTGCGGCGCGCTCGGAGCCGATCGAGGGCATCCAGGTGGAGAGCGCCAGTCGCACGCTCTACGTCGCTGGGCGCGCCGTGCAGCTCACGGCGCGCGAGTTCGCGCTGTTCACGCACCTGTGCCAGTGGCGCGGCCGCGTGCTCTCGCGCGAGCAGCTGCTGACCTCGGTCTGGGGCAGCCGCTACTCGGGCGGGCGGCGCACCGTCGACATCCACGTGCGCCGCTTGCGCGCCAAGCTGGGCAGCGCGCTGCCGATCGAGACGGTCCGCGGCTCCGGCTATCGTCTGCGCGGCCCTGGGGAGAGCCCCGGCTCCGGTGATGGCAGCGTTTTGTCCGGCGGCTCTCGCTCCTGCAGCCCTGTGCTCGACGACCAGCCGATCTCCGCCGCCGTCTTCGCGCCGACTCTCAGCTCCGCGAGCTGACTCGGCGGTTCCTCGCGGCCCGGCTGGATCACGCGGCCGCGCGCCATCACCTCCACGCTGCGCTGCGGGAACTGCGGGACCAGCTCCGGCTCCCCGAGGCCGTCGGGGAGCTCGGCGAGCCCGTCCGGCCCATAGCGGTCGCTGGCGCCGAGCAGGTGAAACAGCTCGTGCGCGACCACGAACAGACCGAAGTCGGCGCTGTCTTCGCGCAGCTCCAGGCTGGTCACGGCGACGCGTCCGCCCTCCTCCCCCAGCCCCTCCACCAGCGACCAGCGTGCACTGTGAGGTTCGGAGAGCCGTAGGTAGACTTTGCCGTCAAACTCGTTCCCGCCGCCCACACCTGCAGCGCGGTCGCAGCGGCGCGCATAGGCGCCGAGCGACAGCGAAAGGGTCAGGGCCTGCCACAGCGACGGCTGATCCGCGGCCACCGGCGGCGGGCTCGGCTCCGGCACGGGACCGAACTGCTGAAAGCGGATGGGGCGGAATGTGCCGCCGTAGCGCGCGAACTCGTCCTCCAGCTGCTGCTCCAGGGGCTCGACGTGCTGCTGCAGCCGCTCCAGCGCGGCCGGCCCGAGCTGGTCCTCGGCGAGCAACACCAACGCCACCTGCAGCGGGCGCTGCCACTCGCGCCGTGCGCTGCGCCGCCGGTGGTCGCGAGCGGCATATGCCAGCACCCCCAGCAGCACCAGCGAGAGCACGCTGACGCGCGCGTAGTAAAATCGCTTGCTGCCGCTCACTCCCTACCTGGGAGGAGTCTGGATCAGCGCTCGCGGCTCGGCCAT
The DNA here is from genome assembly GCA_025936205.1 of Polyangiaceae bacterium. The sequence continues at coordinate 6,528 of JAICTU010000129.1, forward strand.
GTCCGTGAAGGTGAGCGCTCCCGCCGCCGCGAGACGCTCACCGATCCGGCGCGCCAGGTCGCATACTCCAGTCGACCGGGAGGCGCCCGGCGAGCCGCTCTTCGATGGCGCGAGCCAGGTCCAGAAACGTTCGCCCCTCCAGGCCTCGCGCGAGGCCGGCTGTTGCCTTCGCCCGGGGCTGCCGCTAAGGCTGAGCTGTGACGGACGAAATCGTCGACCTGTTCAGCGACACGGCCACCCAACCCACGCGCGGCATGCGCGAAGCCATGCTCGACGCGCCACTCGGTGACGAGCAGCGCCGCACGGATCCCACCGTGCGCAAGCTGGAGGAGCGCATCGCCGGCCTGATCGGCAAAGATCGCGCGGTGCTCATGCCTTCGGCGACCCTCGCCAACCAGGTCGCGATCGCCCTGCACTGCAGCCCCGGCGACGAGGTCATCTGCCACCGCACAGCGCACGTGATCAACAGCGAGGGCGGCGGGCTGGCGGCCAACTCGGGCGTGCAAGTGATGCCGCTGCAAGGCGAGCGCGGCATCTTCGATGCGGAATCGCTGCTCGGCGCTCTGCGCATCGACGATCCGCACCAGCCGAAGAGCGCGGCCGTCGTGGTCGAGAACACCAGCAACGGCGGCGGCGGCAGCATCTGGCCGGACGCGGCCTTCGACGGGGTCGTGCAGGTCTGCCGCGAGCGCGGCCTGCCGTTGCATATCGACGGGGCTCGCCTGTTCAACGCCGCCGTCGCGCGCGGCGTCTCGCCGTCGCGCTGGGGCCACCACGCGCGCAGCGTGCAGATCTGCTTCTCCAAGGGCCTGGGCTGCCCCTTCGGCGCGGTACTGTGTGTCGATGCCGATCTGGAGCCGCGCGCCCGCCGCATCAAGCAGCGCCTGGGCGGCGCTTTGCGCCAGGCGGGCATCGTCGCGGGCGCGATGCTCTACGCGCTGGATCATCACGTCGAGCGCCTGGCCGAAGACCACGAGCGGGCCGCGCGCCTGGCCTCGGTGCTCGGCCAGTTCCACGCCGTCGAGGTCATGCCCGTGGAAACGAACATCATCTATCTGCGCTACCGGCGCGGCACGGCGGCGGAGCTCGCGGAACGTCTGCGCGAGCGAGGGGTTCTCGTCTCCCAGGCGGGCCACGACCGGGTGCGGGCCTGCACCCACCTCGGCATCACCGACAGCGCGCTGGAACGGGCCATCGCGGCCTTCTCGGACGTCCTGAAGCACCACTGAGCCCTGAGCCTGGCGCGCTGGCGCGCCGGGCTTTTGTCCAGGCCCGCTGGCCGCTGCTCTCCCCCGGGTGATTGCGGGGAACAGCGAAAATCATGCCAGTGGTTGTTCTCGCTCGCAAAATGGGGTAACCAGCCGCCGCATCGTCTGTGGGGCCACCCCGCATGCCGAGCGACTCGAGGAGAGTGAATGGCGCGCGTCACCGTCGAAGATTGCCTGGAACATGAAGAAAATCGCTTTGCCCTGGTGCTGCTGGCGGCCAACCGCACCCGGCAGCTGATGAAGGGTGGGCAGCCGCTGGTGCGCGGCAACAACAAGTCCGCCGTGATGAGCCTGCGCGAGATCGCGGACGGCAAGGTGCGCTTCCACCGCGAGAGCCTCGAAGTCGTCAAAGAGTGGCTGGACGAGCGCGGCGTCGAAGGCCGCTGAAGCTCCCGCGATCGTGATCGTGCGCGCGGGCGTGCCCGCGCCACTGCCGCTTCTGCGCCTCCCTGCGCGGAAGCGGTCCGCTTTTTGTACGCTGAACGGCGCGGCAAACAGCGCCGCAGACCGATCGCTCCGCTCCCCCGAATGCGAGCGCGCCCGCGGCAGGAGAGCATCCCGCCGCGAGCGGCCGCTACGCCGTCAGTACCGAAGGACGTTCACCACTCGACGCGGAACTTCACGCCCGCCGTGCGCGGCGGGTTGAAGAAGCGCAGGTTCAAGCCTGGCGTCGAGATGATGCTGGTCGAGTAGGCGATGTTGGTGACGTTGTTCACGTAGGCGTTGAGGCTGAGGCGACCGTCGGGGTGCTTCCAGCCCAGGCCCAGATCGAAGCGCGTGTAGGCGGGCACCACGTCCGTCAGGCGCTGTTCGAGACCGTTCTGAGTGAGGCCAATGTAGTTGACGGACATGGGCACCGTCTCGCCCGGCGCCGGCGGCAGCACGTGGCCGTCACCGTTGTAAACGCTCATGTAGCTCTGGGTCTTCGTCTGGCCCTGGATCACCCAGTCGAAGGAGCCGAGCTCGGTGAAGATCAGCTGCGAGAGCGAGAAGTTGAGCGTGGCCGCCGACACGCGCGGCAGCCAGTTGCCGCCCAGATCGACGTTGTAGTTGTCCGCGGCCGTGTCGGAGATGCGCGTATCGCGCGCGATGGTGTTGTCCGGGAACTTCGCGTCCATCAACAGCAGGTGCGCTTCCGCCTCCAGGCCCGCGGGCAAGCTGTAGGTGAGGTCGAGGTCGAAGCCGTAGATGGGCGTGACGTTCTTCGCGTTCTGACGAACGGCCGTGTTCGGGGCGGCCTGATTCATGGTCTCCATGTCGCCACCGGTGTTCATCGGCATGTCCCCGCCGATACCGGCGATGGTCTGGAACACCATGTCGTTGTAGCGGTACATGAACGCCGACGCGTTCAGGCGCAGCTTGCGCGAAAACAGCTGGTTCTTGCTGCCCAGCTCGAACGCCAGCACGCTCTCGGGCTTGTACTCCTCATTGTAGTACGTACCCATCATGGCGCCCGGCGACGTGTCGTTGAAGCCACCTGCCTTGTGACCTGTGGTCGCGGTGAAGTAGAGCATGCTCTCCTTCGCCAGGTCGTATTCCACGCCCGCGCGCCAATCGAAGAAGTTGGTGGGCGTGATGGCGTTGTTCTGCGGGATGGCGTTGGCGAAGTTGGGATTGAGCGGCGGCAGCGAGTCCGTCTTCACCCCGAACTTGCAGCGCATGCCGGGCCCATCGGGGTTCGGGATCACGCGCGGCTCCTGTGGCTGCGTGCCGACCGCAGTGGGCGGGTCGTTGCAGATCGCCTGAGGCAAGGTGTCGCGAGCGCCGAAGCTCTTGACGCCGTCCAGAAACAGGTTGACGCGATCGGTCAGGCTCGTGCTGGAGTCGATCGCGTTGTAATTGGCCCGGTTCAGCCCCTCATATTGAAAGCCTTCGGTGCCGAAACGCAGAGGCGGAGCAGCGGGCTGGCCCGCGACCGGAGTGATGTTGCCGTTGCTGGGGAAGCCCTGCCAGAGCGCCCACAAGCCATCCTTGCGCGACTTCGTCTCGTGCGTCAGGCGGATACCGCCCAGTACGCGAAAGCTCTCCACCACGTCGAACGTGGCGTCCACGTACCCGGCGACGGAGCCACCCTTGACGTTGGGCTCGTTGAACTCGCCGCCGCCAAAGCCGTTGGCGGGGTCAGAGACCTGACCCAGAAACACCTGCTGCTTCTCGGTGAAATAGAACACACCGGCGTTCCAGCGCAGCCGCGAGTCATCGGGCGCAAACGCGCGCAGCTCGCCGATCAAGGACTGGGACCGCGAATCCCAGAAGCTGTTGGTCCAGGCGTCCGGCAAGCAGGAAGTGTTGTTGCCGCAGTTCCCGGTCTGGAAGTTGTAGCCGGGCACCACGGCGCCGGCGTTCGCGCCCGTGTGCTGCGTGTACTGGAGCCTGCGATAGCTGGCCAACGCCTGGAAGTTGACCGGCCCCGCGTCGAAGTTCAGCTCGCCGCGGTAGCCCTCGTGCCAGAGGACCGTGTCAGGGTTCATGCCGCGCATGTACACGCGCCGCGGATTCTCGTTGGCGTCCGGGAAGGCTTCGTGCCCCGGGACCTCGAACGGGACTGCCACTCGTCGCGTGGCCATGGGATTGTCGTCCGTGGGCGCCGCAACATCCTGCTGGGTGGTCAGCGGGCCCTGGAAGTTGGCGCCCAGATAGCCGGTACCGCCCTCATGCGTGTAGTCGTAGCCGACCAACGCGGAGAAGCGCTTGGTCGGCTGATACAGGAGCTGCAGACGATAGGCGTACGAGTTGGCGTTTTCGCCCGCCGGGATGTCGTAGAGCGGCCCCGCGTTGACGTAGTACGAGTCGTGCACTTCCGAGAAGCCGGCGGCGCGGACCGCCAGCATGCTGCCGAGCGGAATGTTCACCATGCCCTGATAGCGGCGCGTCGCGAACGTGCCGAACGTGGCCTCCGCGTTGGCTCCGAACTCCTCCAGCTTGGGCCGCTTGGAGACGATGTTGACCGCGCCACCCATGGCGTTGCGGCCACGCAGCGTGCCCTGCGGACCGCTGTTCACCTCGACGCGCTCGATATCGTAGAACATCGAACCCACGCCGCGCGGACGCGGGATGTACACGCCGTCGATGTGCAACGCCACGGCGGGATCGCCGATCTCCGTGTTGTTGTCGGAGCCGATGCCGCGAATGAACACCTCCGTGTTGCCCTCTTGCACACCGATCTGCAAACCCGGGACCATCGAGGCCATCTCGCGCGCGTTGGTGATACCCACCGACGCCAGCTTGCTCTCGGTGAATGCCGCGGCGACGCCCGAGTACTTCTGCACATCCTTCTTGCGGCGGTCGACGGTGACCACCACTTCGTCCAGCGCGCCCGACTTTGCGCCGCCCTGCGCGCTGGGTTCCCCCACCTCCAGCGACTCATCGACCTCCAGCGAGGCATCCCCCGCAGCCTGTGCGTCGGCCGCGGTCGGGTCGCTCGGCGCGGCCTCGGGCGCTGCCGGTGCTGCAGCAGGCTCTGCGGGCGGCTCTTCAGCGGGGGCCGGATCCTGAGCAAACGCGAGCGTGGAGATCAGTGCGGAGCCGAAGACGCCCGTGAGCGAAACGAGGCACGAGAACGAACGCGGAAAGAAAACAGAACGCAGCGGGGAGCGGGAACGTAAGCCGGAGATTGCAACCATCTGTATGTCGGGCCTCATCGCGGGTGGGTCGGGGTGCGGGTGTCCCCGAAGGTGCAGCGCGGGGGGGTTGGTGCCGCGCCAACTCGAACACTCGAGCGAAGGCGGGCGGCGCGCACGGGCCGCAGGGTTCCCGAACGATGTGCATCCGTCAAGCCTTCGCGCCGGACCTTTTCACTCGGCTGCGCTCCCATCTGCGCGCCGGAGCGCGGAGGACTTGGCTGCGCAGAGGCTGTGGAACCGCTACCGCGTGGTCCCGCCTTGACGGCGTCACGAGTTCCAGAAACTCTCGCCGGGAGCTTTTGACGGACCGCGGCACTCGCTGCGAGTTGTTGTCAGCGCGAGGCCCGCGCGCTTCGCAGATCTCCGTGAGTGATTCGCCGGGCAAAATCTCTCCTACAATCGAGCACAGCGCATGAAGATTCTCTACATTGGCGGAACTGGGGAAATTTCCTTCTCTTGCGTGCTGGAAAGCCTCGCGCTCGGCCACGACGTGAGCGTCTTCAACCGCGGCCAGACGGAGCAGCCGCTGCCGGAGCAGGTCCGGCAGATCACGGGCGATCTCGGCGATGGCGCCGGCTACGCGCGGCTCGGCGAGCAGCGCTTCGACGTGGTGTGTCAGTTCTTCGGTTTCGACCTGCAACGCGTCGAAACGGACCTGCAGGTGTTCGGCGGCAAGACGGGGCAGTACGTGTTCATCTCGACCGCCTCGGCCTACGCCAAGCCGATCGATCGCTTCGAGCGCATCACCGAGCGCACCCCGCTCGTGAACCCGTACTGGGAGTACAGCCAGAAGAAGACGGCCATGGAGCAGCGGCTGCTGGCTGCGCACCGCGCCGGGCAGCTGCCCGTCAGCATCGTGCGCCCCAGCCACACCTATCGGTGCCGCATGCCCAGTGCGCTCGGCGGCGGCGACTGGACCGCCCGGCGCATGCGGGAAGGCCTGCCGGTGATCGTGCACGGCGACGGCACCAGCCTCTGGACGCTCACGCACGCGAGCGACTTTGCCCGCCCGTTCGTGCGCTTGTTGGGCAACCCGGGCGCCCTCGGCGAAGACTTCCACATCACGGGCGAGAACGTGCACACCTGGGACGAGATCCTCACGCAGATGGCGCGCGCGCTCGGCGTGCAGCCCCGGCTGGTGCACATCGCGAGCGTCACCCTGGTGCGCTACGAGCCGTCGTGGAAGGGCCCGTTGCACGGCGACAAAGCGCCCTCCACGCTGTTCGACAACAGCAAGGTGGCGCGTGTGGCCGGCCCGTTCCCGACCAGTATGACCATTGAAGCGGGCTTCCAGCTCGCGGCGCGCGAGGTGCTCGGCCGCCTCGAGCGCGGCGCCGGCAAGGACCCCGCGCTCGACGAAAAGGTGGCGCGAATCCTGCGGGATCAGGCCTGAGGCTGCCAAAACAGCCCACAGGCCGGCCCGCTGCTGGCTAGTCTGAAATCGCCATGCCAGCGACGTACTTCGAAGAACTCGGCGGCGAACCCGTTCTGCGGAGCATCATCCGGACGTTTGTCGATCGGATGTTCTCGGATCCGATGATCGGCTTCCTGTTTCGCAATGCCAGCCGCGAACGCGTCGCCGACAAGGAGTATGAGCTCGCCGCGCAGCACCTGGGCGGCGGCGTCGCCTACACGGGCAGACCGATCGGCGAAGTGCACGCGCGCCACGCGATCCTGGGCGGACAGTTCGATCGCCGCCTCGCGATCTTGCGCCGCACCCTCGAAGAGTCCGGGGCTCCGAGCGGCGTCATCCAACACTGGCTGGCGTACACCGAGCGGCTGCGCCCGGTCGTGATCGGAGACGACGCGGAGTGCGCCCCTCCCCGCTGACGCTCGCTCCACTGCTCGTGCTGGGGGCGCTGCTCACCTGCGCGGCTCCTCCGCCCTGGGTGCCGCCGCCGCAGCCTTCCGAGCTGCTGGCGCTGCAACCGAGCCCCGCGCCGCCACCCCGCGAGACAGAGCGCATCGGCAGCGAGCTGGATCCGCTGCTCGCGCAGAAGCTGGCCGTCGCGCGCGGCGACGCCTCGATCGGGCGGAAGCTCGGCGTGTTCCGCAACACGTACTACGACTTCCCGCAGGAGCGCGAGTACACGGGCCCGCTCGTGGACGTCTTCGACGCCAGCTGCCGCTCACTCGCGCGCGTACCGCAGGAGTTCCACGACACCCTGTGCATGCAGGGCAGCGGCCTGCTCGCGGATGGCCGCACCTTGAGCTTCGCCCGGCGTGACTGCAGCTGCGCCCGCCGCTGCCCGCGCTCGAGCCAGCAGATCTGCTTCGAGGCGCTGGCCCCCGAACGCTATCCGTGGGGCCGCGGCGCCACGGGCGACCCGATCACGCCGCTGCTCAGCGTGGCCGTCGACGTCGACGTGATCCCGCTCGGCACGCCGCTGTTCATCCCCGAGTACCTGGGGCTGCCGCGCGATGAGGAGCACCACTCCGAGCACGACGGCTGCTTCATCGCGCAAGATCGCGGCATCAAGATCCAGGGCCGCCACATCGACGTGTTCACCGGCGAGGAAACCCTGACGGAGCTCTGGAACCGGCTCGTGCCGAGCAACCGCGGCGTGACGGTGATCGTCGACAGCCCGTTCTGCAATCACATCCGCATCGACACGAGCGCCGCACGGTGACGTGAAGCGGGCGGATTCTAGAGGGCTCGGCGCCGCGCGGCTCCGAGCCCATCAGCATGTGCCAGCCAGGAGTCAGCTGGCGGCGGCGCGCTCGAACAGCCAGCGGTCTTTCAGGCGGCGCAGCGTGTGGCGCTCGCGCTTTTCGCCCGACTCGCCCGAGAGCACGACGTCGGCCGTGGCGGAATCGCCGTCGGCCTTGCACGCCACCAGCTTGAACTGACTGGGCGGGTCGGCGGCGGCGCTCGCCGAAGCCTGCACCGCGTCGGGATGCAGCGAGCGGTTGAGGAAGCGCACCTCACCGACCAGTGGCGCCACGAAGCGCGCGCGCACCAGCGCTTCCGGCGTGGTCGCGCCCGAGTCGAACACGGACTGGCAGCATTTCTTGAACTTGGTGCCGCTGCCGCAGAGGCAGGCGTCGTTGCGGCCGATGCGCACCTTGGGCCCCACCACCGGCGCCGGGTGGATCTCCTTGCCGTCGAGGTACTTCCACTGGCCGTTGTGGCGCTTGAACATGCCGCGCTCGTGATGGCGCTGCGGCTCGTCCTGCATCGTGTACTTGGCGACGAACTCGACCTCGCCCGTCTCATCCTTGGCGCTGCCTGCGGCCGTGTCCAGGATCTCCAGCCCGTGCCACTTGGCGTTCTGCGCCCAGGCCTTGGTGCTCTCGCGATCGACGCCGCCGGCGCCGTCGGGATGCAGCGAATTCAGGAGGAAGTCGACCTCTTCCTTGCAGTACGCGCTGTAGCGCGCGCGCATCAGCGCTTCGGCCGTCTCCGCCTTGCCTTCGCCAGAGATGATGGGCTTGCAACACTCGGCATAGGTCTTACCGCTGCCGCACGGACAATTGGACTGACTCATTTTTGCGGGCCGGAGCCTAGTACGCTCCTGGCGCCGCGCGCCAGTGCCCTTTGCTCCAGCGCCGTCAGCAGCTTCTGGTGCATTCCAGCGAAAGTGCCGTTGGAAAGCACCGCAATCAGATCGCCCGGCTGCGTCCGGTCGGCGAGCGCGCGCACGATCTCGTCGACGCCCGTGAAGGCGCCGGCGGTCTTACCGAGCGCGTTCACGTCGCGCGCGACCCGGGCGACGTCGAGCGCCTCCTCGGGCGGCAGCTGGCGTGCGATCGGTGCGAGCAGCACGTGGTCGGCGACGGCCAGCGCCGGGGGGTATGCGTCCTGGTGCAGGTTGCGGCAGGCGGTGGCGCTGCGCGGCTCGAACACCGCGAACACTCTCGCCTGGGGATGGCGCTCTCGAAAGCCGAGCAAGGTCTCGCGCACCGCCGTCGGGTGGTGGGCGAAGTCGTCATAGACGTACACGCCGTCGGGCGTGCCGAGCAGATCCTGGCGGCGGGCGGCGCCGCGCAGGGTCGAGAGCGGCAGGCGCAAGCTCGTGGGCTCGACGCCGAAGCCGTGAGTCGCGAGCGCGAGCGCGGCCGCGACGTTGGCCAGATTGTGACGCCCCATCAGCGGTGTGACCCAGCGGCCCGCGGCGACCCCGCCCAGGAACAGGTCGAAGCTACTGCCCGAGGCGTCCGCGGCGGCCGGCGCCACCAGCCAGTGGGGCGCGACGCCGTGCGTCTCCTGTCCCTCGAGCGCGTACCAGATCACCGGCGAGCGCGCCTGCCCGCGCACGATGCGCACCACGTGCTCGTCGGCGGCGTTCGCCACGACCAGGCCCGACTGCGGCAGCTCGCGGATCAGGCGCTCGAAGGGCTTCAGGTAATCGGCGAGCGTCGGATAGATGTCGACGTGGTCGTGCTCGATCGAGGTGAGCACGACCAGCTCCGCCGAGTAGTGCAGGAACTTGGCGGTTTTTTCGAAAAACGCGGTGTCGTATTCGTCGCCCTCGATCACGAAGGGCGGACGCGAGCGCGGCTGCAGCAAGTTTCGGTGCGTGGGCGCCGGTGGCGGCGCACGAAAGCTGCGGCCCTGCCCCTGTGGCACTCCGCCGATCAGAAACCCCGGCTGCAGGCCTGCCGCTTCTAGAAGGCCCGTGGTCAACGTGGAGGTCGTGGTCTTGCCGTGCGTGCCGGCGACGATGACCGGGCGCGTTCCAGGCAGCACGAAGCGCTGCAGCGCGCCACCGATGTGGGTGTAAGGCAGACCGTTATCGATCGCGAAGCGGGCTTCGGGATTGTTCGAACGGCACAGGTTGCCGATCACGACCAGCTCGGGGCCGTAGGCTAAATGCTCGGCATCAAAGCCCTTCTGGCACTGCACGCCCCACTCCAGCAGGCGCGGCCCGATCGGTGGATCGAAGGCGACATCGCTGCCGGTCACCTCATGTCCCATCGAGCACAGCAGACCCGCCAGCGGGCCCATGCCGGTTCCAGAGACCGCAACGATGTGGATGCGCATGCGGATGCGTGTACACCGGAGGCTCCGGATCGGAAAAGCCATCCACGCGCTATTCCCCCCTCTCGGGGTGACTCTGCAAAGTCGCTGGGATCGCTACAAATACAGGGGGAGAGCAGGCAGAACGCCTGGATCGGCCGTATCCTCGAGGGGACGGGCTTTTTTCATGGCCATTGAAGATCGAATCACTCGCGTCCTCGAGCAGGCGGAAGCCGAGGGGGAGCTGGGAGTCGAGCTCCGGCAGCGGATTCAAGTGGCGGTCAAGCAAGCGTTCGCCATCGAGCGCACGCGCTTGCGTTCGGAGAAGGTCGTCGCGATGTCCGAGGAAGATGCGGTGCGCTATCGCATCATCTCGGAGCTGTCCACGGACTGGGTCTACGCCGCGCGCCGCGAAGACGAGCACGGCAAGGTCAACATCGAGTGGGCCACCGAGGCCTTCGAGCGCATCACCGGCTACTCGGTGGAGGCGCTGAATGAGCGCGGTGGGCTGCGCTCCATCGTCGTGCCCGACGATCATCCGGAGCTGGACGCCGCGGAGGCCACGGCAGACGGCCCGGGCGTGTTCGAATATCGCATCCGCACCAGGAACGGCGACGAGTGCTGGCTGCGCGACTACCGGCGCCCGGAGCTGGACGCCAGCGGTACGCGCGTGGTGCGCGTGTTCGGCGCGGTCAAGGACATCACCGAGCAGAAGCACGGCGAAGAGGCGCTGCACGACGCGATGCTGGAGCTCGAGCAGCGTGTCGGCACCGAGGTCGCGCGCTTCCGAGCGCTGCTCGATCAAGCCGGCGAGAGCATCCTGGTGATCGATCCGCGCACGCATCAGCTCGTCGATCTGAACGACACGGCGTGCCGGCAGCTCGGTTACCGGCGCGAAGAGCTGCTCGACATGACGTTCGAGGGCTTCGTCGTCGGCAAGCTGCCGTGGCAAGATCGCGCGCTCAGCGAGCTCGGTGAAAACAGCCTCTCCGCCGAGCAGCTGTTCCGCTGCAAGGACGGCAGCACCTTCCCCGTCGAGGTCACGGTCAAGCTGCGGCGCTTCATCGGGCAAGACTACCTGATGCTGGTCGCGCGCGAGATCACCGAGCGCAAGCAGATGGAAGCGCAGCTGGCGCAATCCGATCGGCTCGCCAGCGTCGGCGTGCTGGCGGCCGGCGTTGCACACGAGATCAACAACCCGCTCGTGTACATCATGAACAACCTCTCGTACGTGCTCAGCCACCTGCCGGAGGGCTTCGACGAGCTGACCAGCGCGCTGCGCGAGGCCCGCAGCGGCGCCGAGCGCGTGCGCGACATCGTCAAGGATCTGAAGACCTTCTCGCGCTCGGACGGCGAGAAGATCGAGCCGGTCGACGTGCGGCAGATCCTCGACTCCGCAATCAAGGTCGCGCACAACGAGATCCGCCATCGCGCTCAGCTGGTGCGCAACTACGGCGAGATCCCGCCCGTCGACGCCAACGCGCGGCTCGGACAGGTGTTCCTGAACCTGATCCTGAACGCGGCCCACGCCATCCCGGAAGGTGACGTCGCCAACAACCAGATCGTGGTCAGCGTGGAGCGCAGAGATGGCTCGCGCGAGGTGCAGGTGAGCATCCGCGATACGGGCGTGGGCATCCCCGAAGATCGCATGGCGCGCATCTTCGATCCGTTCTTCACCACCAAGCCGGTCGGCGTGGGCACGGGCCTGGGCCTGTCCATTTGCCGCAACATCACCGAGGCGCTGGGCGGTCGCATCGAGGTCAGCAGCGAAGTGGGCGTCGGTTCGACGTTCTCGGTGACGCTGCCGTTCAGCGAGCAACGCCAGGCCGTGGCGCTGCAGCCCAGCTCGCGGCCCCCGGCGCTGTCCTCGCGCTCGCTGCGCGTGCTGGTGGTCGATGACGACGTGTTCGTCGGCCGCTCCATCCGGCGCCTGCTGCGGCCCCAGCACGAGGTCACGCTGGCGCTCAGCGGGCGTCAGGCGCTCGGCTTGCTGCGCAACGGCGAGTACGACGTCATCTTCTGCGACGTGATGATGCCGGAGATGACCGGCATGGAGTTGCACGCCATGGTGAGCAAACAAGACGCGCGGCTCTCCGAGCGCTTCGTGTTCATCACCGGCGGCCCGTTCACGCCCGAGGCGCGGCTGCTGTTCGATCGCGTCACCAACCCCTGTATCCAGAAGCCGTTCACGCCGGGCGACCTGGCCAACGTGCTGGAGACGGCCATCCACGCCGCTTCCCCGCCCTCGCGCGTGCAGAACGCCTGACGGCTAGGCCGCCCAGGGCGGCTTGCGGAAGCGCTGGCTCAACAGATCGACGAAGGCCCGCACGTTGCCGGGCAGCACGCGCGCCGGCGCGTAGAGCGCCTGGATCGCGATGCGCACGAAGCTGTAGGGCGCGAGCACCTGCACCAGGCTGCCCGCGGCGAGGTCGCGCGCGACCATGAACGAGGGCAACACGGCGAGGCCCAGGCCGGCGAGCGCCGCCTCGCGCAGCACGCTGCCGCTCTGGGCGTGAAAGCGGGCCTCGACCGGCACGGAGAAGGAGCGGCTTTCGCCCTTGCGGGCAGGGTCGCGGAAGCGCCACTCGTCGGCGGCCTCCAGCAGCGAGTAGCGCAGGCAGTCGTGATGGATCAGCTCGGCGGGCTCGCGCGGCATGCCGCGCCGCGCCAGATAGGCCGGAGACGCGCAGACCAGCGTGTGGTCTTCGCACAGCTTGCGCCCGATCAGCTGGGAGTCGCGCAGGCGGGCGCTGATGCGCAGCGCCACGTCGATGCCCTCCTCCACCAGGTCCACCAGGCGATCGGCGAGCAACAGCTCGACCCGCACGCGCGGGTGCTCCTGCAGGTACGCGGC
>JAICTU010000377.1 GCA_025936205.1 Polyangiaceae bacterium
CAGCTCGAACTGGCGATCCGCGAGCGGTCGCGCGCGCACACCGACGGAGCCGCCCACCGGGGTGAACTTCTGCGCGTTGTCGAGCAGTTGGTCCATCGCCTTACCGAGCCGCACGGCGTCGCCGATGCCGGGCATCTGCCCGTGAATCTCGGGCAGCACGCGCTGCTTCTTCTCCTGGAACTTGGGTTCCATGCGCGCGATCGACTGCTGCACCACGTGCCCGAGATCGTACTCTTCGTACTTGAAGTTCATGCGCCCGGTCTCGAGCGCCGTCACGTCGAGCAGGTTGTCGATCAAACCTCGCAGGCGCACCGCGCAGTCGTTGATCGCGGTGATGGCCTTGCTCTGCGCCACGTTCAACTCGCCGAGCTCGCCGTCGAGCAGCAGGCGAACGTAGCCGACGATCGGTGTCATGGGCGTGGCGAGCTCGTGCGAGACGTTCCGGTAGAACTCCTTGCGCGCCTGGTCCATCTCCATCAGCCTGGCGTTGGCGGCGCTCAGCTGGTCGAGCTTTTCCTCGAGGTGGCTGACGATGCGCTGGCTCTGCAGGCGCAGGTGCTTGCTGGTCTGATCACCCTTGTCCTTGAGGCCGAGCAGGTACCCACGGATGGTATCGACGAAGGTTCGGGCATCGATGGGTTTCTGTAAGAAGCCATCACACCCCACCGCGAGGCTTGTCTCGCGGTTGCCTTCGGCCGTGATGGCAACGATGGGGACATGGCGCAGGTGCGGCTCGGCCCTCAATCTCAGTGTCACTTCGTAGCCGTCCAGGCCGGGAATGGCGATGTCCACCAACACCAGGTCGGGATGCTCACTGATCGCCTTGCGAATTCCTTCGACGCCGTCGGCCGCGTCGATCACTTCGAAGCCGGCGGGGCTGAGGATTTTTCTCACGAGCAGCCGATTTGCCGAATCGTCCTCGATATGCAGAATCCTCGCCATCCGTCGCCCATCATGGTCTGCCAGCGCCCGGCCAGGCAAGCGGCGTGTCTACAAACTCTCGGCACGGCAATGAAACCCCGTAGGTTTGACCTCTGATGGCGTTCCGAGCCAGCCCCCTTCTGCTCCGTGTTTCAAACGGCGTCGGCATCTCGCTCGGGGTGCTGGCGTTGCTCGGGTCGCTCCACCCGGGTGTGGGCTGCGCGGATCTCACGCACCCCCCGCCCCATCGCCTCCTGTCGGCGGCGGCCATTGCCGAGCTCCGTCCCCCGCCGAGCCCACCTCGCCCCGGAGCCCCGGCGCCCTCTGCCCTACCCGCACCGCCCACGCCCACCTTTGCGGCGCTGGCGCCCCCCGCAACCGAGCAGATCGGCGCGTCCCACATCCTGGTCGCGTACCGAGGTGCAACGCGCGCGAAGCCCACCGTGACCCGAACCAAGGAAGAGGCTCGGGCTCTGGCACAGCGTCTGGCCGCCAAGGCGCGCGAGCCCGGCACGGATTTCAGCAAGCTGGCGCGCGACTCTTCGGATGGATCTTCCGGGATCGAAGGCGGTGCGCTGCCCAAATTTGGGCGCGAGCAGATGGTGAAGCCGTTCTCGGACGCCGCCTTTGCGTTACAGCCAGGTCAGATCAGCGACGTGGTGGAGACCAATTTCGGCTTCCACATCATCAAGCGTACCGAGTGAGTCGGGCCGGCTCACTCGTCAGAAATCTGATGTCTTCACCCCCAGGCAGTTTGGATGCAACGCCGCCGTATGACACGATGGCGTTAGTTTCAGCGGGAGCATCCCGCACCCCAGAGTATGCGCGGTCGGCGCTCGCTCGGGGACTTTGGAGGATAGATGGCTAAGGCTTGGACTTACGGCGTATTCGCGGGCTGCTTCTTGGCGGGGGTCGTCGCTTGCACGGTCAGCGTGAACGACGACGGGTCCATCGACGATATCGGTGACGGCGCGTCCGGCGGCACCAGCGTCTCCGGCTCCGGCGGTTCCAGCGGCAGCAGCGCGGGCTCGAGCTCGGGTGGCAGCAGCGGCAGCGCAGCGGGTCAGGGTGGCAGCGCAGGCAGCATGAGCATGGTCGAAAACGGCGGGAGCGCCGGTAACGGGTCCATCCCGACGCCGGTGTGCACGGCCGAGGCCGGGGACGACGCTTGTCTCACCTGCATCAAGCAGCAGTGCTGCACCAAGTGGCAAGCCTGTAACGACGTCGCTTGTCAGACGGAGCGCGAGGACACCCTCACCTGCGTGAGCATGCTCGACATGTCTACCGTCGATGGGGACAGTTTGTTGGACTGTCTCGGCGCATCGTCCTACGACGCCAGCGATCTGCCGCAGGCCAACACCAACGACCTGTTCACCTGTATCACCGAGGAGTCGACCGATCCGGACGCGGGGGGCGGAACGCGCTGCGGCGTCCAGTGCTTCGGCACGGACATCTTCGTCGACTGAGCCTTCTTCCCGAGCAGTGGGCTCTCCTATCGTCGCGCAGCGCCCGCTGCGCGACGAGCCATCAAACCATGTGCCCAATACCTCGCTCGGGCACAGGCGGGCTCGCCCAGTAAATTACAGCCCGACGGCTCGCTTGAAGCGCCGGCCGTCGGCGAACATGTCCACGTTCGTGAATACGTAGTGCGCGTGCTCGTGCGTCGCGTCTTTCGCGATTTCCGCGAGGCGTTCGATGGCCGGGTCTTCGTAGCGGGACTTGTGCCCAGCGGGCCCAGGCAGCCGGTAGTAGGCTTGTACGCGCTTTGACAGACCGTGTTGCAGCGGGTCGCGCACCGCGAGCGAGTCCGTCTCTTCCGCGAGCTCGTCCGCCTCATCCGGGTTCCACGCCGGACCCGCATCGAACACCACCTTGGCGAAGCGGCTGCGGACCACGCTGAGGAAGTCCTTGAGGGCGGACCGGTTGGGACGGGAGCAGGCGAAGTCGGTCGTTGCCAGGAAGATGGCCACCTGCGCCTGAAGCTCCTCTTGAACGAGCTCCAGGCTCTTCAGCGCCGTCTCGATGACCTTGCCGGCGCGGAAACTCTCCTGAGCGATCTCGCGCGGGCCCAACAAGGCAAACTGAAATCCATCCGGTGCCTCGCGGCGCCATCGCCGAATCGTACCCGGCCCCGGAACCGCGCGGTGCGTCTCCTGCACCTCGACGAATTCGTACTCTTTGAAATAGCGCGTGGCGGGAACCGCAAAGCCGGAACAGCCAACGGTGATCATGCCGGGTTGCACCGTAACACACCAAAAGGCCTTGGCGAGACCTCGGGGCCCGATGGACGCGGTAATTTCGACCGAAATGCTACGAGGATCCGCGCATGCGGCCACGCGCCCGGTGTACCAAAACGGGTACGCGAACCGCGCTTCAGCGCACGACGATATTGAGCACGCGGTTCGGCACGTAGACGACCTTCACCACCGCCTTGCCCTCCATCGAAGCGCGCACGTTGGGCTCTGCCAGCGCGAGGTTGCGAGCTTCTTCCTCGGTCGCGTTGGCGGGCAGGACGACGCGGCCGCGCACCTTGCCGTTGACCTGCACCGGCATCTCGACGGTGTCGTCAACGCAGAGCGCCTCGTCGTGGCTGGGCCAGGCTGCCTGCGTGATGCTGCTCTGATGGCCCAGGCCGTGCCAGAGCTCTTCCGCCAGGTGCGGGGCGAGCGGCGCCAGGCACAACAGCAGCTTCTCGAAGGCTTCGCGCGGCGGTGCCTCGAGCGTGGCCAGATGGTTGATGAAGATCATCAACGCGCTGACCGTGGTGTTGAAGCGCAGCGCCTCGAAGTCGGCGCCGACCTTCTTCACGGTACGGTGCATCAGCTTGGCGGTCTCCAGATCGAGCTCGCTGCCGGTGCAACGCGGCGCGATCGCGTGCACGCGATCGAGGAAGCGCGCGACGCCCTGGATCCCCGAGGTCTGCCAGGGTTTGTCCGCCTGCAGCGGGCCCATGAACATCTCGTACAGGCGCAGGCTGTCGGCGCCGAACTCCGCCACGACGTCGTCCGGGTTGACGACGTTGCCGCGTGACTTGCTCATTTTCTCGTTCACCGAGCCGAGCAGCACGCCGTACTGCGGGTGATAGGGCTTGCCGTCACGCAACTCGACGTCGTTCGTGATCTCGACCTCCACGGCTTCGCCCGTCGCGGCGACTTTCAGTGTGCCCGGCTCCGGGCCACGCACGATCTCGGTGTCGGCGCCGAAGGCGCGCAGCACCTTGCCAGCGGCGTCGCGTGACACGTGGAAGATGAAGGTGCGGCCGAGCACCATGCCCTGGTGGACCAGCTTGGTGAAGGGCTCGGGGTCCTTCACCAGCCCGGCGTCGAACAGCACCTTGTGCCAGAAGCGAGCATAGAGCAGGTGCAACACGGCATGCTCGGAGCCGCCCACGTACAGGTCGACCGGCATCCAGTCGTCGTACGCCTGGGGATCAAAGATGTGCTTTTGGTCCTGCGGACTCAGGAAGCGCAAGTAGTACCAGCACGAGCCCGCCCATTGCGGCATGGTGTTGGTCTCGCGCGCATACCAGCGCCCGTCGCGCTGGAAGAAGCGCCAGTCGAGCGCCTTGGCGAGCGGGCCCTGCGCGTCGCCCGGCTGGTAGTTGTCGAGCTCGGGCAAGAGCAGGGGTAGCTCGCTGTCCTCACAGGGGATCGGCTGGGTGTAGTCGATCACGTGGGCGTCGCCCTTGCGCGGGTCCCCCGAGGTCTGCACCGGGAAGTAGACCGGGATCGGCTCACCCCAGTAGCGCTGGCGCGAGAACACCCAGTCGCGCAACTTGTAGTTGACGCGGCGCTCGCCCAGGCCCTTGCTCTCCAGGAAGTCGGTGATGCGAGCCTTGAACTCGGGCGTACGCAAGCCGTCGAACGGCCCCGAACGCACCGCGATGCCCTCGCCCGTGAACGGCTCCGTCAGCCGCTCGGAGAGCGTACCGTCGGGGCTCACCACCTGCACGATCGGCAAGCCGAGCGCGGTCGCGAACTCGAAGTCGCGCTCGTCATGTGCGGGCACGGCCATGATCGCTCCGGTGCCGTAGCTGCCGAGCACGTAGTCGGCGACATAGATGGGCAGCTGCTGCCCGTTGACCGGATTCTCGGCGTACGCGCCCGTGAAGACGCCCGTTTTTTCCTTGGCGCTCGTGCGCTCCAGCTCGCTCTTGCGGGCCGCGCGCGCGACGTAGTCGCTCACCGGTTGCGTCTGTTCGCCCGTGGCCAGGGACAGGGTCAGCGGATGATCGGGCGCCACCACGACATAGGTGGCACCGAACAGCGTGTCGGGGCGTGTGGTGTAGACCACCAGGCGATCGGAGCGACCGCTGATCGCGAAGCGCACCTCGGCGCCCTCGCTGCGGCCGATCCAGTCGCGTTGCTTCTGCTTGGTCTCGGGCCAGTCGAGGCCCTCCAGATCCGCAGCCAAACGATCGGCGTAGGCCGTGATGCGCAGCTGCCACTGGCGCAGAGGTTTGCGCACGACGGGGAAACCGCCGCGCTCGCTGACCCCGTCGACCACCTCTTCATTGGCCAGCACCGTGCCCAGCGCCTCGCACCAGTTGACTGGGATCTCGCTCTGGAACGCCAGCCCGCGCCGGTACAGCTCCAGGAAGATCCACTGCGTCCAGCGCACGTAGCCCGGATCGGTGGTGTCGATCTCGCGCGACCAGTCGTAGGAGAAGCCGAGCCGGCGCATCTGGCGCCGGAAGTTGGAGACGTTGGCGAGCGTGGTCTGCTTGGGGTGCGCGCCGGTGGCCAGCGCGTGCTGCTCCGCCGGCAGCCCGAACGCGTCCCAGCCCATCGGGTGGAGCACGTCGTAGCCGCACATGCGCTTGTAGCGCGCGACGATGTCGGTCGCCGTATAGCCCTCGACGTGCCCCACGTGCAGCCCGGAGGCGGACGGGTACGGGAACATGTCGAGGATGTACGCCTTCTTGGCGCCCGGCCGGCGCCGGGTGGCGAAACAGCGCTGCTCTTCCCAGTATTTCTGCCAGCGCTCCTCGATGGAGCGGTGATCGTAGGCCATGGTGCGGCTCCTCTACCAGAGCTGTAGCTTGCGCGCGAGCCGCGCGCGCCGCCGAGCGTCTGCTTCGTCGGACTCGGTCGTGCCCTGGGCAAGCCACTCCAGAGCGCGCGCGGGACGTCCCAGACGGTGCTCGTAGAGCTTCGCCAGCTCCAGGCGCGCCGGGGGGTCGTCGACCTGCGCGCAGAGCTGCTCGAGGTCGGCAATCGCCGCCTGCGCGTCGCCGCGGGCCTTGGCCAGCTCGGCGCGGATGCGCAGCGCGTCGATGCCGCCGCCGCGCTCGCAGGCGGCTTGCGCCGCCCGCTCGGCCTCGAGCGTGGCCCCGGCGCGGCGCAGTGTACGCGCCAGGCCTGCCAGATCCTCGCCATGGAGCGCCGGCGCGCGCTGCCCGTACAGCCCGACGAGGCCGAGCATGGACTGCACGTCCCACAGGTTGTGAGCCACCACTGCATTGATGCCGGACGTATCCGCTGATCGCAGAAAATGCCCGTACACCGCCGCCACCTGGGCGCCGTCGATGTCGGGTCCGCGATCGAATCCGAGCACCTGGCTCTCCAGGCGTTTCAAATTGCAGCGACCGAGGCGATCTCGATGCAGGCGGCGCGCAACATGCAACAGGTCGAGATGCGGCCGCTGCGGCAGACGCGGCAAGCGATGCATCACCATGCGCCCGTCGAGCAGCGGTTGGTCGAAAGACTTGCCGTTGAAGCTGATGATCAGGCTCGCGGCGTGGAAGCGCTCCTGTACGCGCTCCAGTAGTGCGCGCTCATGGCTCGGCTCGAACAGCAACAGCTGCTCCAGCAGTGCACCCTGCTCCGGAGCCCAGCTCGCCATGCCGACCAGAAAGGCCAGCGTCCCGGCGCCCGCCAGGCCTGTCGTCTCCGTGTCCAGGAACAGCCAGGTCTCTGGTGCCGAGAGGGCTACGCTGGCGTCCAGGGCCAGCTCCGCGAGCACCGCAGGCTGCGCGCGCTCCAGCTGATCGAGGCGGACCTGTCCGATGCGGTGCGCCCCCGTCAGGCGCTCGATGCGCTGCCAGAGCGGGCCGGCGGGCTGCTCCTTGCGCACGAAGGGCAGCTGTTGCAGCTGGCGCTGCCGGAGCCGTTGACCGGGAACGCGCGGAGCCGGGCCGCGAGAGACATCGCCGCGCGTGAGCAGCGCGTGCAGCTGCTCCCGCAGCTCGGCGAGCTGGGGGCGTGCCGGGCTGGGAGGCGGCGCCGGCAGCGCCGTCACGGCAGAGGGAGCGGTGGCAACTGGGTCCGTCGCGGCGGCCTCCAGCCGCGCCAGGCGGCGCGAAAACGTCATCCCCCGCCCCCGCCTGCAGGAGGTTGAGCTGCGGCCACTGCCCTTGACATCAGTTCAGAGGGCGTAGACTAGGGGTTCAGGTCTTCCGAAGCAAATCTAGCGCACATGCAGCAGACTCCACGGGTGCGAGTGTTCGGGCTTACCGGCGGCATCGCTTCGGGCAAGAGCAGCGTCGCTGCTCACTGGCGGGGTCGCGGCCTGCCGGTCATCGACGCCGACACGCTCGCCCGCGAGGTCGTAGCCCCCGGCAGCGAGGGTCTCACGGCCATCCTCAGCGCGTTCGGCAGCGACCTGCTGCAGGGCGGATTGCTGAACCGAAAAGAGCTGGGGCGACGTGTATTTGGGAACAAGGATCAACTGCAGCTTCTCGAGTCCATCACCCACCCCCGGATCGAGGCGCTGCGGCAGCAGCGGCTCGCTGAGCTGAGGGCCCGCGGAGAGCCGCTGGCCTGCGCCGAGATCCCTCTGCTGTTCGAGAAGCACATGGAGGCGGAGCTCCGCCCGGTCGTGCTCGTCAGCGTACCGGAGGCGCTGCAGCTCGAACGCGCGACGCGGCGCGACGGCAGCGCTCCCGCGGACCTGCAGGCACGCATCGACGCGCAGCTTCCGCTCTCCGAGAAGCGCGCTCGCGCGGACTACGTGATCGACAATCGAGGAACGCTCGAGGAGCTGCGAGCTGCCGCGGACGCGGTGCTCGCACAGGTCTGCCAGGCCTCGGGGATTGCCCCCGCTCGCTACGGTTTGCCCCGATAGGGTTTCGCCGTGCCCCGCTGCGCTGTGAAGGGCACGGGCGAAACCCGGCACGAACTTGGGGCACGAGGTGCTAGGAGTTCTCGCGCAGCGACGCGGCGCGCAAAGTGTTGTCGAGCAGCATCGCGATGGTCATCGGGCCCACCCCGCCCGGCACGGGGGTGATGGCGCCCGCCACGGTGCTGGCGCTGGCAAAGTCGACGTCACCGAAGAGCTTGCCGTCGGCGCCCCGGTGCATACCAACGTCGATCACCGTGGCCCCCGGCTTGATCCAGCTGCCCTCGACCAAGCGCGGCTGGCCTGCCGCCACGATCAGCACATCCGCCTCGCGACAGCGCGCCGGCAGGTCACGACTGCGCGAGTGTGCGAGGGTCACGGTGGCATGCGCGCCGAGCAACAGGGCCGCCATGGGCTTGCCCACGATGTTGCTGCGCCCGACGACCAATGCCCGCACACCTTCCAACGGGATCTCGGCGCTGCGCAGCAGGTGCAGGCACCCGCGCGGCGTGCACGGCACGAGCGCATCGCGGCCGGACCAGAGCTTGCCGACGTTGACCGGGTGGAAGCCATCGACATCCTTCGCTGGATCGACGCTCTCCAGCAGCGGGTCGACCGGGATGTGCTTGGGCAGCGGCAGCTGCACCAGGATGCCATCTACCGCGGGATCGCGGTTCAGACGATCGATGAGAGCGTGCAGCTCGGCGGCGCTGGTGGTGGCGGGCAGCCGGTGTACCTCACCGCGCATGCCGGCCTCGATCACGGCCTTTTCCTTGTTGCGGACGTACACGGCCGAGGCCGGGTCGTCCCCCACCAGGACCACGTGCAGCGCCGGCACGCGCGAATGGGCCTCCAGAAAGCGGCGCACGCCGCTCGCCACGTCGATGCGCAGCGCTCGAGCGATGGCCTTACCGTCGATCAGCTTCATGTCAGTACTCTTTCATTCGATGACGGTCGTGACGAGCGTCAGTGCTCCGGCCGCGACGTGCACGTCCACGTTGCGGCTGGCCCCGCGCACCTGCGCCGTGATCGTGGTCGCGACGCCGGGATAGGCGCTCGCCGCGAGGTTGACCAG
>JAICTU010000025.1 GCA_025936205.1 Polyangiaceae bacterium
CGGCGGGCTTCGAGGAGCCTCGCCAGCGTCTCGAGATCGACCGGCTTTGTAAGGTGCTCGCGGAACCCAGCCTCACGCGAGCGTTTCAGGTCGGAGTCTTGCCCGTAACCGGTGATCGCGAAGAGGTCGATGCTTGGTTGCTGCCCTTTCATTCGTTGCGCGAGCTCGTAGCCGTCCATGACGGGAAGGCCAATGTCGAGCAGGGCGACATCCGGCTTGATCTCGCCGGCGACGCGCAGCGCCTCCGGCCCGTCGTTAGCGACCGCCGTGCGGTATCCGAGCGCCTCGAGCGCCACGCACAGCATGTCTGCGGCGTCGGTGTTGTCGTCGACCACCAGCACGCGCTCATGCCGCGACTCGACGCGCCTGTGCGTCGCTGGCGAAGGGGGCCGGGACGCGCGCACCCGCGACATCGGAAGCCGGATCTGGAAGCGGCTGCCCTTCGCGAGACCGGCGCTCTCGGCCGTCACGCTTCCTCCGTGCATCGTGACGAGGCTTCGTACTATCGTGAGACCGAGCCCGAGGCCGCCCTGCGAGCGCGCGAGCGTCTGCCGCGCCTGCACGAACAGATCGAAGACCTTCGGCAGGAGCTCGGCCGAGATGCCGGCACCGTTGTCCTCGACCGCGATAACGATGTGGCCATCGTCGAAGCCCGCCGCGATGCGAATGCGGCCGCCGGGCGGCGTGTACTTCGCGGCGTTGGTCAGCAAATTGGCGATCACCTGCGCCATCCGCACGCGGTCGACTTCCACGACCATGCCCTCTTTCGGAACGTCCGTGACGAGCGTGTGGCGCGCGCTCTCGATGAGCGGGCTCGCCGTCTCTATCGCGGACGCGACAACTTCTGCGATCTCGACGCTCTCCTTGGCAAGCGTGACCTTGCCGCTCGTGATCCGGGACACGTCGAGCAGATCATCGACGAGCCGCACGAGGTGCTGCGCCTGCCGTTCGATGACGTTCACCTCGCGCAGCGTTGCATCACTGCCGCGCAGCCGGAGCAGCTGCGTCGTAACCGTTGCGCCAAACCCATCTCGACGGGCGCACGGGACTGATCATCGGGAAATCCCGACGAGTAAACCCGGTTCAGGCGGCGGCGGGTACCGTGATGGGCCCGAGCGGAGCTTCGAGCTCCTTGGGGGCGAGCTTGGCGCGCGTCAGGGTCCAGAGCTTCGGGGCGAGCTCGAGGTAGCGATCCGATGGCCAGTACGGCAACAGCCGCAGGACTTCGTCGAAGTAGCGCTCGGGATCGACGCGATGCAGGCGGCACGAGGCGATCAGCGTGAACAGCGCCGCTGCGCTCTCCCCGCGTGCGTGTAGCTGCCGTAGAACATCCATGCCTTGCGACCGACGACGATTTTTCGGAGGCTTCGTTCTGCCCGCGTGTTGTCCAGGGGGCAACCGTGGATCTTCGAGGACACGACGCAATTCGCGCTCTTGGTTGATTGCGTAGCCCAAGGCTCGAGTGGCTAGATTTCTGCCCTTGACGGTGGCGTTGGCGTCGTGCACCCAGCGGAAGAAGTCGTCCATCAGCGGGCGCAAGTGTTGCTCGCGCAGCTGTGCGCGCTGGATCGGCGGCAACTTCTGGAACCCGTCGTCGACCGCGTACATCGCGCGAATGCGGGCCAGGCCCTCTGCGCCGATCGGATACCTGCAGATGGCGGCTTCGAAGAAGTAGCGACGGCAGTGTGCGAAACAGCCAACGAGGGAAACGCTGTCGCTCTCGCTCGGTGCGCCGCGCTCGAGGACATCGTAGACGTTGCTGGCGTCGCACTGCAGATAGCCACGAAAGCCCTGGAAGAGCGCTTTCACGGCGTCCTGCGTGTGGCGCGGGACATACGCGAAGAGCACATGATCGCAGTCCGCAACCGCGGTGAAGAAGTGACCCTTCTTGCACGCCTGGCGGAGCCCGTCGCTGCCCTTTTCGGGCTGAATCAAGGCCGAGGTGGCATCGGTCGAGATGATGGCGGCGTGCTCGAGCGCATCTTGCCACATCGCGTGCACGATGGTTGCGCCCAGCGTGCCTCCCGCTTGCTCGGCGTAGCGGCACATCGTGCTGCGATCGATGCGCACGGTCTCGGCTTGCATGTGCTGCTCGAGGCGATGGTGCGGCACCCCGAGCGCGAACTTTTGCACCAACAGGTGGGCGACCGCGGAAGAGTGGAGCAGACCCTTGGGAAACAGCGTCGGCGGCTGCGGCGCCGCCACGACACTCGGGCCACTCGAACCGGCCACCTCGTACTTGATGGTGCGTTTGACCAGCACCGACCAGCCTCCGCGCTGCCGCAAATACTGGTAGCTGTCCTCGAAGCCCATGCGCTGGGCAGTCCGCTCCAGATCGGGATCGGGGACCTCGACCACGACGCGCGGTAGCTTGCTCAACTCGAGCTGAGGGCGTCCGCCGCCATGCGACTTTCGCTTCTCCGAGGGCCTGGCCTTCCGGTCGCACTCTGCCGCCGCTTTCGCGACGGCCTCGTCGAGTTGCTTCTGCAGGGCTTTCTGCACATCGAGCAGATCGCCGAGGCTCATTTGCAGCTCGCTCGTGTGCGAGCGCTCGCTCTTGGTGCCGTACAGGCGGCGGCGGAGCAGGTCGTTTTCCTGGCTGAGATTGCCGATGGTCTCCTGGAGCGCCTGGATTTGCAGCTTCAGGTGCACCAACTCCGACTGCATCGACGACTGCAGTACATCAGAGTCGGTCGGACGCCGTGTCTAATCGGCAGAGGCGTTGGGGCTCGACTGCACGCAGCTCGGCTATACACGAGCGCGTGCTGCGATATCAAGCACCCGGAGCGGTGCGATGGGGGGACGCGAATCTCAGTGAATTCTTCGGCGCGGACCCTTGGGCGTGGTGGGCGCTCCCTTGAAGATGACGTCGAAGATCGCGTCGCTCACCACGACGTGCTGATCGCCGGCGCGCGTGGCACGGGGCAGCGTGAATTTTCCCGCGTCGAGTTTCTTGTGCACGAGCACGGCACCCGTGCCGTCCCACGTCACGACCTTCATGGTGTGACCCCGTTTGCCCACGAACACGAACAACGCGCGAGACCGAGGATCCATGGCCATCTTCTCGCGAACCTACGGGCCCATGGGACGGGCCCCATGCGGCGGTGATAATTATGGTTTAATGCATTTATAACTATCGATAATGTGCACGTCTCACATCCGAGGCGGCAGTAGGGAAGAAGGGCAGCGGCGAGTGCGACTTCGCCTGACGTGCACAAGGCTCGGCGACAGGGCCACTAGAGTGGCCCCCACGGACCGCGTGGCGGCCACCGCAGCTCGAAGCTCTCGCCCTTCGCGCGGGTGCGAGCAACAGGCATCAGGAAGTCAGAGAGCAGCGACACGACCTCAGAAAGTTTCTCTGGACATTGCGCGTTCGGGAGCTTGTTGCGGAACGCGGTCCACTGCGTGCGCGTAGACGCCTGTTCGGTGAAGTCGGGGGTGAAAGCGATGGGCGCCACGTCGATGCCAGTCGACCGATTCGCGAACGTGGCGGCAATGGCCTTCCCGAGCAGGGCGCCGTCGAAGGCGTACTGCATCGCGAGGAGCCACACGTCGTAGAAGTCCTTCATGCGACTGTTCAGCGTGCGTAGGTAGACCATCGCCTGGAACTTCTCGGCGACCACGGTCTCTCGTGGGTAGCCCGAGAGTTCGGGGGCAGGGAAGTCGAGCAGCGCCGGGTACATGATGGTCTCTGGATCCGGTGTGACGACGTCGCCGAACCCTACGTCGATCTGCATCTTGACACGCGCCTTTCCGAGCAGGCCGACCAAGAGAAGCCGCACGCCCTCGTAGTCCGCGTCCTCCTTGATGCGCTCCGCCTTCACGGTGGCGGGGTCGAACACCATACCGTCCACTTCGACGTTGGCCGCGCACACCTCACGGAACACCCGCTCCAGATTCTCGAGCGAGTTGTCGAGGCGGCCGAGGAGGTCGATGTCCTTCGTTGCGCGCGCGAGCGGCGCGTCCCACACGTGCAGCATCAGCGCTCCCTTGAGGACAAGACGCGACCGGTGCGGCGTCGTGGACAGCCGATAGAGGAGCCGCTCCATGGCATAGTACTGCAGCAGCTCTTGGAAGGGCCGCTTCGTCGCGCGCGCGTGGTTCTGAAGACGCGCATGCACGGAGGCTGCGAGATTCTGGACGGTCACGGCATCGACTCCAGGTACGGCCGCATTGCGCGCTCGACGTGACGCATCTGGGCGTACTTGAGTAGGACGTCCAGCTTCTTGCGGCGGCGTTCGCGCCAGAGTCGCAGCGCCTCCAGCGCGACATCCATCCCGAGCTGATTGCGGTAGCGGAAGCAGTCGGCCAGCGTCTTCTCCGGGTCGTAGATGCGGACGGGCACGCCATCGAGCTTGTGCGTCTCAGTGCCCTCGCGGAATGCGGGGCCCGAGAACCAGAAGAACCGGGTCGGTGGGTAGTCGAGGCGCGGCTTCCGCGTTCCCCGTTCGAGCGCGACGTCGATGACATGCGGCACCTGCGTCGTCAGCTCGTGGAACGCGAGTGCCGAGATCAGGCAGAGGACGCCGTGGGGGACACGCGTTGCGACGGTGACGAGGTCGGGGTGCGCGAGCGGATCGAAGGATGCCAGCCGGTACAGCCCACGGGTGACGAGCTCGAGGACGCCTTCGTCTCGCATGGCGTAGAGCGTCTTCCGATTGACGCCGAGGCGTAGCGCATCGGACATGCGGAGACCGCCGCCGTGCTGGCGGAACAGCTCGACCTCACGCGCGAAGGCTTTCGAGCCCACGGGGACATATTGCCTTCAAACTTAGTAAAAGTGTAGGCGTTTTGGTCCGATTCTAACGAAAGAACGCAGCCTGAACTTTCTCTCCGACGGCCGCTCGGTCGCCCCATGCACACCTGGGCTTCCTTTTCCTACGCCGCGGCAGCCGCGGCCGGTGGCAGCACACTGGCCGGCGCCACGGCATCGGAGCTCGACCTGCAGGTGCGCGGCCTATCGCGGCGGATGGCGCGGCAAGAGCTCGATCTCGCTCGTGCGCTCCTGTCGTTCCATCGTGCCGACGGCTGGCGCCGGCTCGGCTACGCCACGGAGTCGCAATACCTGCGCGAGCGGCTCGGGCTGTCGCGCTCTTCAGTGCTGGCGCGCCGCGCGCTCGCCCTGCGGCTGGAGTCGCTGCCCAACGTTACAGCGGCGCTCGGCTCGGCGCAGATCGGAGTCGAAGCGGCGCTGCAGATGGTGCGCATCGCCACGCCTCATACCGAGCGGGCCTGGCTCGACCGTGCCCAGCGCCGCACGATCAAGCACCTGCGAGAGGAAGTGAACGCGGCGCTCACGGCCTTGCGCCTGTCCGGCGAACGCCACTGCCCACCGCCCGACGACGCGGAGCTCGAGGCGTACGCCGAGCTCGAGCGCGCGGTGGTGAGCGGCCGCGCCTGTGAGGGCCGCGCGGAGCCGGTCGCGGAGTCTGCCGCACGGCTGTCCTTCCTGGAGTCGAGCGCATCCGTGGAGCGCCGAGCCTGGCACAGCATGCTGGCGAGCCTTCACGCCTGGCTGGAAGCGGGCGCCGTGGGCACGCTCCAGATGTCCGCGGTGGGTCGCTAGCACAAGAGCGCCGGGCGGGTCGAGCTGCGGCTGCGAGTGACGCGCCATGTGTTTCACTGGTGGCGCGGGTTGCAGGCGCAGGCGCGGCGCTGGCTGCCGCGGGGCATGAGCTGGCTGAAGTTCCTCTGCCTTTCGGTCTGGCGTGCGTGGCGTCACGTGCTGGGCGTGGAGGTGGCGTACGGCGCCATCTATGAGCGCGACGCTTGCCGCTGCAGAAGCCCGGTCTGCACGCGCCGGGACCTGACGCCGCACCACCTGCGGTTTCGATCGCGGGGTGGTGGCGAGGAGCCCGAGAATCTGGCGTCGGTCTGCACCTCGTGTCATCTGTTTGGTATCCATGGCGGGCGGATCCGCGCGCGCGGGACGGCCGAGAATATTCGCTCGGAGCTGGGTCCGATGGGGCAGCCCTGCGTGGTGGTGCAGGGCGGGAGCGTCAGGCTAGCCCCGCAGCACCCGTCGGATGACGCCGTCCGGCAGCTCGAAGGCTTCGGGCTCGGTGGGGTCGCCGTGGGCCTGCAGCAGGCCGGAATCGCCGAGCGTGCGCAGCACGACCGCGGCCGCCTCTTCGGCACGGCGCTGCGCCTCACCGGGGGTCAGCTCGAGCGTGAGTCCGGTCAGCTCGAACTGGCGCCGGAACGCGCCCGCGGCGAGCGCACGCAGCTCGTGCGCGGCGCCGTGCTCGCACTGGGCGAGGGAGCGCAGGATCGCGCCGCCCGGGCTGTCGGGGTGGGCGATTTCGGACTCGATCCAGACGCTCAGGGGTGAGCCGCGGCTCACTTCGCGCTCGATGGCGGCGCGCGCGCCTTCGATGCCGATCTCCACGGCGCCCAGGCCTCCGTGGCGGGCGCGCTCGGGATCGTAGAGCTCGAGCACGGCGCTGCCCAGGCGCCTCAACAAGAGCGGTACGCTCTGGCTCTCGCGCAGCAAGAGCGCGAGCGCCGCGTCGGTGAAGCGCACGCCTTGCCGCGAGCCGAGGCCGCGCATCATGGCCGCAGCGGCTTCTTCCGGCAGGCAAGGGACCGCGACCAGCTCGAACGAGCCGGCCAGCGACTGGTGGGCGAGCGTGCCCAGCGGCGACCACAGGAGCGGATGGAGCGCGCTGCAGAACAGCACGCCGATGCGCTGCCCGCGCGCCGCGCCCAGCCCCGGCAGCGTGTTGCGCAGGCGACCTACCACGATAGCGAACACCTCGAGCGCGTGGTTGAGCTCGCGCGCGGCGCCGATCGCGTGCTCCAGCTCGTCGAGGATCAGCAGCGCCGGCGGCGCCTGGCCGTTGTTTTGCTGCGTATTTTTCTGCGGGGAGAGGGCCTGGCCGAAGTCTCGGAACCAGGCGGCGAGTGCCGTCGCATCCAGCTTGCCGCTCGGCACGGCGAGCTCCAGGGGGCGGCCGGGTTGGCGCGCTCGCGCCGACTCCAGCAGCTCCATGCACAGGAAGCGCAGGATCGCGTCGGCGGCCTCGGCGGGATCGTGCGAGTGGATCTCGTGGTGGAAGCCGGTCAAGTCCACGTACGCAGAGGGACCCGGCAGGCGCCGCGCCACCTCCAGCGCCAGCGATGATTTGCCGAAGCG
Organism: Polyangiaceae bacterium; assembly: GCA_025936205.1. The sequence goes on from JAICTU010000025.1 coordinate 7,136, forward strand.
GCGCAGGCTGGTGACGACCGTGAAGCGGCCCGCCTGGGCGCTCGCCAGCAAGCCCGAGACGAGCCGCTCGCGGTTGAAGAACTGCGTCGAAGAGGTGATGCGTCCGCGCACCTCGAACGGATTGCCGCGCAGCGAGGACTCTTCCGCGAGCTCCAGCAGGTCGTTCGCGTCGCGCGACCACTTCAGCCGGCTCAGGCTCAGCGGCAAGATGTTCACGGCCTTGCCCGCGCCGCGCGCGGCCCACTCCAGGATCGAGCGCACCGCACCCAGATCGGGCGAGGCGCCCTCGTCGTGGAGCAAGAGCGCGGTCTCGGCGCCGTAGCTGCGCGCCACGCTGCCGGCGCGATGCACGTCGCGGTCCTGGAAGCCGCCGTTTTCGCAGCGCACGAGCGCTGCGCGCCGCCCGAAGCGCTCCCAGCCCGGCGTGTGGGGCAGCTCCAGCTGGATCTGGCCCAGGCGCGCCGGGAACAGGTAGCGCAGGCGGTCGGGATGCGGTTCGAGGCCCACGCTGTGCAGGGAGGCCAGCGTCTGCTCGCGCCAGGGCCCCTGCGCGATCAGCGCGCGCCGCAGCTGAAGCGCCCAGCGCAGCGCAGCGCCCAGCACCAGCAGCAGTAGCCCACTGAGCACCAGCGCGCGCGTCTTGACCGCCCAGGCGTCTCTCAGCTGTTGCAGCAACCCGCAGTCGTAGTGCGAGCCGTCCGGCAGATCGCGGCAGGCCGCGCAGCGCTCGCTGCGCAGCTCGAGCAGCGTGCAGGCCTCGCGCGAGGCGCTGACGCCGAGGCTGCGCAGCCAGGGCCCGAGGCCCGTGCCGCGCCGGCTGCGCTGCAGCTCGACGGGCTCGAGCTCGGCGGTGAGGTTCCAGGGGGGCTGAGCCGTGCTCTCGCCCAGCGCGCGCGCGAGCTGGCCCAGGTCGCGCACGGAACGCTCGAAATCGGCGCCGCTGCCGGCGCGCGCGGCGCACAGGCCGCGCAGGCGTGCCACGTTCGTGGGTGGTGCGTCGGCGAGCAAGCGCACGGTGTCGTCCACGGTCGGCGGCGCCGAGTAGGCGTCCGCCAGGCTGGCGCTCTCGCCGCCCCACAGGGCCAGGCCGAGCCGATCGCAGAGCTCGAAGCCGAAGCTGCCGTGCGCCTCCGCCCGATGCTGACTCCACTGTTGAACCGACTCCAGCAATTCGGCAGGGGCCGCGCACTCGTTGGGCGCGGCGGTCGTCTGCAGGGCGCGCACCGCGTGGGCGCAGGCGTCCACCGGCGAGCCCGCTTGCCACCAGCCCTCGAGCTCCAGCACGCGCGAGAAGGTGCGCCCGGTGAGCGCCTTGGGCGAGGGCAGCTTCGTGCTGAGCCAGCCGGGAAACGACTCCGGCGCGGCGGCGTCTCTCAGGAAGCAGGTGAAGAGCTTGGAGCGGACCGCCTGCGTGACCGTCTCGACCCGGGCCTCGGACGAGCGCGCGGGCGGCAGATCCTGCAGCCACTTCTCGACCACATCTTCGCTGAGCGCCGAGCACTCGCTGGCCCACACGTCCTGCACGCGGCGCCGGGCGATCAAGGGCCCGCTCGACTCGAGCAGCTGCAGCAGCTGGTTGGCGCGGCGGCAATCGCGCGCGGGTCGGGCTCCATTGCAGCTCGCGAGCAGCTCGTAGCTCTGGATCAGGCTGGTGGCGGTCGCCAGCGCGGGCACCTGGGTGTCGACGGGCTTGCCCGCCGTGGCGCGCAACATTTCCGCCGCGATCGCCGGATCGAGCGGCTCGTCGCTGGCGAACCAGTGCTCGACGCCGCCCGGCTGCGCCTCGAGCTCGCGCAAGGCGGCGGGCACCGTCAGCTTCAGCGCCTCGATCAGCAGACGGCGATAGATCAGCGGCGAGCCGTTGCCCGACGCGAACAGCCGCGCCACCAGCTTTTCCACCTTGGAGCCGCTGCTCGCGCCGAGCCACGGCAGCGCATCGCTCTCGCCGGCGGAGAAGGCGCCGAGCCGCGCGAGCGCGGCGCTCGCGTTGGTCCAGCCCGAGAGCTGCTCCCCGAGGTCGCGGCGTGCGCTCGCGTCCACGCACGTGGCGAGGCCGCCGAGCTTCAGCTGACCCGCGCCGAGCCGCTGCACGAAGCTGCCCGCGGCCGCGCACAGATCGTCCTTGGCTTTCTTGCACGCCTCGAGCGCGGCGCTGCGCTCGTCCCGTTCGCGCTCGCGCTGGGTCAGCTTCTCGCGCAACGCCTCGAGCTCCGACGCCTGGCCTTGCGCCGCGCGCAGCCCCTCGCGCGCGCGCTCCAGCTCGATGCGCGCACTCGACAGCTCTCGCTCCACGCGCTCGCACGAGAGCGGCGCGGGCTGTCTCTGCGACTGGGATTGCGCCTGCGCCGCAGGCGCCAACAAAAGCAGGCCAGCGCCCAGGAGACAGCTCTTCAGGAAACTCATGGACGCCGGTACACCTCGCAGCGCTCCGGCGCTGCAAACAGCTTCACAAACCGCCCCGGGAGCGCGGCGACCGCGCGCGTCAGGGCTCGATCCGGGCAGACCGCGAGCAGGCGCGCGTTCGTACGCTCCAGCAAGTCTCGAGCCGTCGCGTCGCTGGCGTCGTCGGGCACGCGCAGCACGCGATTGTGCAGATCGCTGCGCCACAGCAGGTAGGGCAGGGGCAGACCCGCATCGAACACTGCCACTTCGCCTGCTCCCAGCTGATCCGTGGCCTGCAGAAACGCGTCGGGGCGCCCCTCCGCTCCGACCGCGCTCCTGCGCTCCGAGCCGCTCATGCCTGCGTACGCGAGCAGCTTTGGGCCCTCACCGCTCAGGCCGGGGATGGCGTAGCTCAGATTCGCGAGGCCCAGCAGCGCCAGCACTCCGTGACCGGCGCGCCGCGCCAGCGCGGGTGCGCCCGAGAGTTGCGCTGCTGCGGCGGCCAGCACCAGCGCCGGAAAGGCGAGCACGTAGCGCGCCACTGCCGGATCCGGCGTGATCAGCGCGATCACGAGCAGCGCCGCCAGCAGCCCGTCGCGCTGGCGCACCAGCCGCCAGAGCGCCAGCGGCAACGCCGCCCAGAGCACGAGGCTCATCCCGCCCACGCGCATGTCGAACACCGGCAGCGCATCGAACGACGACCACGAGCGCAGCACGCGCAACCAGAGCGCGCCGTGCACCTTCTGCGTGGCCGCGCCCGACGCCAGCAGCTCCCCGACGGAGATCGTACCGGGCAGCTGCAGTGGCCCCAGCTGCACCCGTGCGGGCCACACCGGATTGCCGTGCCGCAGATACTGCGTCACGTACGCCTCCAGACCGAGCGCCGCGGCGAGCAGCAGCGCGCCTGCAACGTTGCCCAGCTGACGAGATCGCAGCTCATTGCTGCGCAGCCCCCGCCAGAGCAGCAGCCCGCAGAACAGCAGAGCGGCGGGCGGCGCGCTCGGCTTCGACCCCAGGAACAACCCCAGCGCAGCGCCCGATGCGAGCAACGTCGCGCGCGTGGGCGGCAGCAACACGAAATAGCTCGCCAGCAGCAAGTACGCCGCGCAGCCCACGTCGACGTAGTTGGTCGGCAGCTGCAAGAACACTGCCGGCAACAACAACCACGCCGCGCCGGCCACCAGCCCCTCGGCGCGCTCCGCGCCGAGCTCGCGCGCGCAACCGTAGAGCGCGCCGGCACCGACGAGACCGAGCGGCAACTGCCCGAGATCGATCAGCCGATCATCCGGCAACAACGCGCGGAGCGCGGCGAACAGCAGCTCCACGTTGCGGGGATAGGTGGACAGGTAAGGCACGTCGGGCGGCAGCTCGGCGAGACCGCCGCCCTGTAGCACGAAGTTGACGAACGGCAGATGATACCCGAGCGCATCCCACTGCCAGACGGGGAGCCAGAAGGCGGCCAGAAAGGCAACGGCGAGCCCGCCTGCTCCGATCGCCAGCGCGGGCAGCACGCTCCACTCGGTACGCAAAAACCCCCCGCCCGCGCGCACCACGGCCAGCAGCCCCGTTGCCGGCTGCCCTGCCGGGCGCCGCCAGCGCACGGCCGCCGCCGTCGCGGCGATCAGCGCGCCGAGCAGCCACCCGCGACGGAACAGCCCGGTATACAGGGCGAGCTGCAGCCCCTCCGTGAACAGCCCCAGCGTGCAGACACAGCCGCCGAGCAGCTGCTGCCGCCGCGGCGCGCGCGGGAAGCAACGCGCGCCGAGCCGCGCCGCGATCAGCGCCGCGCACGCCAGCGCCGGAAGCGACAGGCCGAATGGACCGAGAGCGGAAACGAACCTCGCTGCAAAGCCATCCACGATGAAACTCGGGCCAGGATCCAGCGCGCGGGCGTAGGCGCGGCGATCCGGCGTGGCGTGCATACCTCAGCCTGTCGCCCGGAGTCACCCCCGTTCGGTCGAATTCCTGCACGTTTCGGGGCAGATTGGCTCGCCAGAGCGCGACGCTGCGGCCCGCTAGCATGTGCCCAATGAGCACAGCCGCCGGGAGGGCTCATCCTGGGGCCGGGAGGGTGTGCTGGGGTGGCGAGCCTGTTCAGAAATCGATGCGGCGGGCTCCGGAGAAGTCAGCGGCGCCGAACAGGCTCTTGCCAACGAGCTTGTAGTTCTCGAATCCCGGCAGGTCGCTCGAGCGCGACGATACGACGCTCAGGCTGCCGTCCGAGGCGAGCTCGACCAGGGTGTAGACCTGGTCGTGACGGAGCAGGGCACGGTTTTGGTCGGCCGCGACCAGGAGCCACTCGTCGGCGGGCAGCTCCAGGGCGGAGGTGATGCCGAGCGCCTCGTTCGCATCGCCGGCGGCCGAACCGAGCTCGAGGGCGGAGAGCTGTGTGGTGCCGCAAGCGTTTGCGGGGCTGCTCAGGGCGACGCCGAACCAGCGATCGCCGGACTGCAGCGCGAGGAAGCCGGAGACGCTGCCATCGTCCAGCTTCAGACTCTGCTCGATATGAGCGCCATCGCTGCGCAAGTCGAGGCGGTAGACGCGAGCATGGCCATTGGCTCCAGGAGCAGGTTCGATGCTGATCCAGCGCTCGGAGCTAGCCGGTCCGCCCAGTTTGGCGACAGGGTAGCCGGGGATGTTGACGGGGGGCAGGGCGATCGGACCACCGGCAGCGTCGCGCTCGAAACGGTCGAGCATGAAGCGGAATGAGCCATTGGGGAGCGAGCCAGAGGGGCCACCGCGCTCGAGGCGTGTGGCGGCCAGCGTGCCCTGGGTTGCGAATGCCGAGGCGAAGCGCGAGCCGTCATCGCTGCGCGCTGCCGTGGCTTCGAGGCTGCTGATGCCCCAAAATTGCCAGGCGGGGCCACCCTCTGCGTCGAGGTCGAGCACGTAGAAGTACTGACGTTGCCCGCTGCCGTAGACGGTCAGAGTGACCGGACCTTCAACACAGCCCGGAGCGCCTCCGGGCGGGCAAGCGCGGCTGGTCGGTATGACGTTGGCTTCTCCGAGCGGCACCGCCTCCAGACCCAGTGCGTCGCAGCTTTCCTGAGTGTCGCAGCTGAGCTCCACCTGGGCCACGAACGCGATGTGGCGATCGTCGAGCAGCAGTCCCGGGCGCAGGATCCTGGACACGTCGCCGTAGTCTTCCCACCTCACATCGAGCCGTTTGGGGTCGCTCAGAGGGGGCAATGGTAGCTGCGGAAATGGCATGCTCGCCCGTAGCTGGGGCGTGCCGGACACCTCGAAGACTTGCACTCCGGGCGCGTAGCCCGTGCAGTCCCGCTCGCTCTGTTGGCATTGCGCCAGGTCAGGCGCGATCGCCAGCACGCCCTGGGGAATGGCGAGCAGCGTGGATGCGCCCGGCGAGAGCTCGAAGCTGATCGTGTTGCCGTCGCTCGTGATCTGCAACCTCGGGTTGGGTTGAATCTTGACGTGCGTGGAGTCGTACACGTAGTCCGCCACGATCGAGGCCTGTGCGGGCTCGGCACCGCTGCGCTCGATCGCAACGCTGGCCCCTACCGCGCTCTGGCCCGCTGCCGGCGGCGTTGCGGGATCGATGCCGATGGGCAAGCCGGGGCCGCGCGAGAATAGATTCCAGGCCGGCGCGTCCCCGCTGCCCTGCACGTTGGCGGGCGCAGGGATGGGGTTGCCACGGTTGCTGTACGGGATGTATTGGGCGCCGGCCGGCGCAGCGCCGTAGTTGACGATGCTGGCACCCTTGAACGAGAGCAGGGTCGCCAACTGGCTGCCAATCGGGGCGCCCGAGAGGGCCAGCGCCAGGAGCTCGTCTTCGTGTCCCTCCAGCACGGCGCCAGGAATGGGCAGAATGGTGGTGTAGTTTCCCGGCAACTCGAGCTTCGCGGGGCTGCTCCCCGACACATCCCAGACTTGCGCCGGGGCCGTGCCGCCCTGGGGAGCTTCCAGCCACAGATAGTTGCCGGAGAAGAGCGAGAAGCTGCCGCTGGCCACGTACACGGCTTCGATCGAGGGATCGCCGAGCGCGAACGAGCGTTCCGGGGCCGCCGCCCCCGAGGCGAGATTGTACACGTGCAGGAAGGTGCGCTGACTCCCGACGCTGACGACTGAAAGCTCATTGCCGATCACGCGTACCGGGCCCGGCACGGCGCCTGCTTCCGGCAGGTTCAGCGCCAGCGGCGCTCGCAGGGCGCCCGCCTCATCCCAGCTCAGCACATGCAACGAGCCGTCTTCGAGCGCGCTGGCCACACCGTCGCCATTCCACCAGAGACGCCGATCGAAGGGCAGCTCGGCCTCCGCCACGGGCTGGAGCGCGCCGGCAGTGGCGCGAAAGCCGCGCAGCGTCACCGCCTCATAACCGGGGCCGTAGCAGAAAGAGCGCGGCGCATCGCATTGCAGCGACTTCGCCACGTGCCGCGCCGTGAGCGCCCAGATCTGATCGCCGCGCTCCTGCAGCTGCCAGAAGTCGCCGCTCAGCTCCGCCTGTGCGAGCCGCGCCGGCGCGGTCGGATCGCTGACGTCGAACAGGATCACCCGCGAGTGAGCCGCGAGCTCTTCCGCGCTCGGGACCCCGTTGGGATCAAACTCCGGAGCTTCGGTCGCGGCCACCCAGAGCTTGCCCGATGCGGAGACCAGCAGCTGAGAGATCGTGCCCCGCACGCTACCTTCGCTCAGGGTCAGCGGATGAGCGGGGTCGGCAAGATCGAGCAGCGTCAAGCCGCCGCTGGCGAGGGCGAGCACGTTGCCGCGCTCCGTCGCGATCAGCGCGCTGCGCGGCAGCGCGTCCGGAAAATTCGGCATTTCATCACCAGGAATCGGCGGGCAACCGGGAGGCGCGACCGGCGTCGTGAAGTCCGCAGGTGAGCTCGTCGTCACAACTGGATTGTCCGTCTCCGTACCCGCTGTCGTCGTGGACTTGTCGTGCGCGCTCGCGCAGGCGACGAGCAGCGAAGAAAGCGCGAGCGCGGAGCGGCGGAAATTATGCTTCATCATGGTCTTCCTCGGAATCGGGCGGCGCTGCTGCCGCGTGCTCGGTCTGAACCGAAGCGGACAGCGCAAAGATCTGAAAATTCACCTGCACGACGCGCTCGGGGCTGTCGTTTTGCTCGGCGGCTTGCAGCAGCTCCTGGCGGAACTTGCGCACGCGCTGCTTGAGCTCCTGCAGCTTGGCATCGCTGACGCACAGCGTGAGGCAGGAGATGTCACGCTCTTCGCGCGGGCTGTGATCGAGGGCGTAGCCGGCGCGCTCCAGCATCATGTGATGGAAGCTGAAGATGTGGTGACCGTGGGGACCGGCCCCCGTGGTCACGAGATCGGTGACCTGCTCGAGTCCGCCGCCCTCGTCCTCGGGCTTTCGGCGCAGCAGCCCCAGCTTCAGCAGCGTCGCGACGGCCTTCTCGGCCTGGGCGGGCGAGATCTTTGGCTCGAGTTGCACGGCGATCCACGCCGGATCGTCCTGGAAGTCGGCGCGCCGCACCAGCTCCCGGATCGCCGGGATGTACCACTGGCTGTGATACGCGGTCTGCTCCTTGGCGAGCTGATGAACGGCGCGAAACGGACGGAAGCGAAACAGCCGCTCATACCCGCGATTGCGCTCCGCAACCGTGGTCGCCTGACAGTAGGCGACGAGCTCGCAGAAGAACTCCGCGCGATCGCCCGTGAGCCCGCAGCCCTTCGCGAAGCGCGCCGCCATCGCGACGCTGAGGTTGCGCTCGCCGTCGATGACGAGCTTCAGGTAGTTGCTGGAGCGGATGCCCGCCCGCTGCGAGAAGGCCCGAAACGAGAAGGAGTGCTCGGCCTTGGCGAAGGCGTAGTGATCGGCGAGGAAGCGACGATAGTCCGCGTAGTGGTACACATTCGGCCGCTCGCCGCTACTCATTCACCCAATTTGGCAGGGCAGAATGCGCGCGTCGAACAACCGCCTGCAGAAACCGTGTACTGCGAGTACACAGCGCGCCTCGTAGCGGGCGTACCGAAAAGGAACACCCCGCGAGCGGAGCGCTACTTCTCGGAGACCTTGACCTTGATGCTCTGCGCCCAGTCGGGGCCGTACGAACGGTTCCGCGCGTCGACGAACTGCAGCGTCAACGTGTGCTCACCGGGACGCACACCGGCTTGCACCTTGGTCTCGCCCTTCTCGTAGACCTGATACCCCTTCTTGATCACGGTACCTAGCGGCACCGCCTCCGCGTCGATACCCACGGCGAAGTGCCCGGCGTTCTCGTGCACCGCGCCGGCGGGCTCCACCGCCATCCCCTGAGCCTCGAGCTCCAGCTCCACGGCCACGGCCCCCATGAACGCCTTACCGCGCACCTTCGCGCCGTCCTTCAAATTCTTGAAGGCCACCTTCCCCTTGGCGGTCGGCGGCTTGAAAGCGTTCAACTCCGCCAGCGTGGGCTCCGGAGCTTTCGCCGGCGCGCTCGCTGCGGGCGCGGCAGCGTGCGCCGGCGCACTCGGCTCCGGTGCCTTCTCCGGCTCGTTCGACTGACACCCCGGCAGCAAGCAACTCCAGCCTGCCAACCCCGCAACCACGCCGATCAGGCACTTCTTTGCGTCCATGATTCTCCTCGCCCGAGTCATACCAGGGATCGTCCGCCGCCCGGCGTGTCATCCACATCGAACGACCCACATCGCTTCCATCCGCTGCGCAGCAACCAAGACTTCGCGCCGACCATCGGAGGCTCACTCGAACCGCTGGCACGCTCCCAATCCTCGCGCGCAGAACGCGCCCCGAACACCAGCTCCGGCGGACGACGGAAGCCGGTGAACCAGGGCGCTGACGAACATCGGTCGACGAAGCCGTCGGCAGTGGGCTCCGCGGGACCTTGCGGTCCGCGGAGGTGCTTTCGCTGATTCAGCAACACATAGCGGAGTGCGAGCCTCACGGCGCGCGGAGTCGTGAGCGCGCGCGCGTGGTAGCGATCGGCGAACAGCCTTCCGCGGCGCCCGAGCCGCGCGTTGAGCGCGCGCGCCACGCGGATCGATAGCCCCTGCATTCCCCGCGAAAGCGCCCGGCGATCTCGCGCCTCCGCGATCAGGTGCAGATGGTCCCGCTGCACGGAAAAGTGCACGAGCGAAAAACCAAAGTGCTGCTTTCCTCGATCCAGGGCGCGGCGCACGGCCGAGAACAGCGAATGGGTACGCAGCGACGCAATGCCGCGCACGACCCGCATAGTGATGTGCAGCGGGTGAGCGAACGAATGAGACGGCCGGCGCAGGTGGGAAACACCAGCCGTTCTTGCCCTCGGTGGCCGGCCCGCGTTCGCTCGCGCGCCGCCCCACGTGCGGAACTCGAAACCCAGCTGGCGCGACGCTCGGGCCATGAACTTGATTTAGCATTAATTTCGAGAGGCGTCGAGATCGGGAAAATTTCGAGCGATCAGGAGGGTTTGCTGCGAAGCCATGCGGGAAGCCTGGCCCATGGCAGCTCGACGCTGGTTCACGCTGTCCAAAAACGTCCCTGACCGTCATTGCCCTGCGGGAACGCCGCGGGCGATTCACGTCCGTCCTGGAAGCCCCGGCACGCGGGCAGTGGGCATATTCTGGAGTCGGTCGGCGTTGTGTAGAGGCGAGCCCTGCAAATATGGCCCTGACGTGGGCGGGGTTGCGGCCGTTCCCTTCGGGGCGGTCGCACTCCATACGTCACTGTCACGGGGCTTGGCGGCTCCGCACGAAGCCGTAGATGGGGGTTGCGGCCGTTCCCCGTCGGGGCGGCTGCAATTCGCTTGCTCCGGGCTCGGGGGTGGGTCAGTAAGCGCGCACATGCTGCCTTTTGTCGTCACTGGCGTGGATTCGGGCTCGCGCGCTCGTCGCGGGGTGCTGACGACGCCGCACGGCGCCGTGCAAACGCCGGCGTTCATGCCGGTGGGCACGCGCGCGGCGGTGACCTATCTGGATCCGGCGGAGCTGGCTCAGATGGGGGCGCAGATGTTGCTCGCGAACACGTACCATCTGATGCTGCGCCCAGGGCCCGAGCTGTTCCGGCGCGTGGGCGGTATCGGCGCGTATATGCGCTGGCCCGGGCCGGTGCTGACGGATTCGGGCGGCTATCAGATCTTTTCGCTCGAGAATCGCCGCACGTTGAGCGAGGAGGGCGCGCGGTTTCGCAGTTATGTCGATCAGCGTACGCACCTGCTCTCTCCGGAGCGTTCGATCGAGGTGCAGAGCGCGATCGGTTCCGACATCATGATGGTGCTGGATGAGTGCATCGATTCCACCGCGGAGCAGGAGCTGGTGCGCGCCGCGATGGAGCGCACGCATCGCTGGGCGCTGCGCAGTCTCGCCGCCAAGCAGCTGCTCACGGAGCAGGGTCTGTGCAGGGGCGCGCTGTTCGCCATCGTTCAAGGCGGTGTGAGTGCGGAGTTGCGGCGGGAGTCGGCGGCGTTTCTCACGCAGCACGAGTTTGATGGGTTCGCCATCGGCGGGCTCGCGGTGGGTGACACGCGCAGCGATCGCGAGGAGACGACGGCGCTCGCCGCGGAGCTGTTGCCGCGCGAGCGGCCGCGCTATCTGATGGGCGTGGGGACGCCACCCGATCTGCTGCAGGCGATGCTGGAGGGGGTGGACCTCTTCGATTGCGTGCTGCCGACGCATCACGCGCGGCAGGCGACGGCCTTCACCAGCACGGGCCGGGTCAAGATCACGCGCTCGCGCCACGCCGACGCGGACGAGCCGCTCGACGCCAGCTGCGCGTGTTCCACCTGCGCGCGCTTCAGCCGTTCGTACCTGCGGCATCTGTTCTTGTGCAGCGAGTCGCTGGGGCCGCGGCTGGTCGCGTTGCACAACATGCACCACTACCTGGCGCTGATGGCCGAGGCGCGCGGCGCGATCGAGGCCGGCAGCTTCGCTGCCTATGCGCGCTTCAAGATCGAGGCCATCGATCGCCACGAGCACAGCGGCCGCCGCATCCATGCGCAGGATCCTCCGGCATGAAGCTCGACTGTGAGGTCGTGCAGACGCGCGACGGTACGCCCGCCATGCGCGACCGGTCCACGGGCGAGCTGATGCACCGCACCGGGCCTCTGCTCGAGGGGCGGCGTCTGTACGTGGAGCCCGCGCGCCTGGCGCAGCGACTGCGCGAACCCGGCGCTTCACCATTGACGCTGCTCGACGCCGGGCTCGGCGCGGGCTCCAACGCGCTCGCCGCCTGGCACTGTTCGGAGGCCCTCACGGGCGCGCGCCGCCGGCTGCGCATCGTGAGCCTCGACCGCAGCGCCTCCGCGCTGGAGCTCGCCCTTCAACCCGAAAACGCCGCCGGCTTTGGCCTGCTCGGCGCCGCAGCGCAAGCCGCGCGCTCCGTCCTGCAAACGGGCCGCCACGAATCCGCGCATTGCGACTGGCAGCTCCAGCTCGGCGAAATGCCGGCGCTGCTTGCTCAGCTCGCCGCGTCGAGCATCGACATCGTGTTCTGGGATCCGTTTTCTCCGCGCGTGAACCCCGAGCTCTGGAACTACAGCTCCTTCAGCGCCGTGCGCCGCGCCTGCCGTCCCGGCGCCACCTTGCACACGTACAGCGGCGCGACCGCTGCGCGCGCGGCGCTGTTGCTCGCCGGCTTCGCCGTGGGCGCGGGCGAGAAGATCTCCGAAGGCAAGACGGCCACCTGCGCCGCCACGGATCCAACTCTGCTCGCTCAGCCCCTCGATCGCCGCTGGCTCGAGCGCCTTTCGCGATCGACCGCCCCCTTTCCGCCCGACGCACCCCCCGACGCGCTCGCCATCATCAGCGCTCTGCCGCAATTCGCGATCTGAGCACGACCTCCGCCGCCGCGGGCGTCTGATACAGCGCCGCGCCTTTGTGGGCTCGCCCCCGCGCGTCCCCTGCGACCCCAGGATGTGCCCCCGCGCGTCCCCACGGATGCCCCTCACGGCACCGAGTCGCACCGAGCACGGCGGTGCGTCCCACAAGCCGCAACGCAATTGACCGAGCCAACATTCTGCTTCACGCTCCAACCATGCCTCTGCGCCGCGATCGCCATGTCGATCAGCACGGATCCCTCCGACGCTTCGCGGAGCTCATTCCCACCTCATGACCCCGGCAAAGGTACCCGCTTCCGAGACGCCTTCCGGACCCCCGGAAGGCGTTTTTGCTTTCAACCCCTGACCCCTCTGCGATGACCAACGCCGTCGACGTCTCCGACCTGCGCAAGACCTACTTCACCCGCGAGCGCGCCCCCGGCTTCCGCGCGGCACTGCGCCAGCTGTTTCGTGCCCCGCGTCGCGAGCACCCGGCCGTGGACGGCATCTCGTTCCGCATCGAGCGCGGGGAGCGCGTGGCGTTCGTCGGCCCGAACGGCGCCGGCAAATCGACCAGCATCAAGATGCTCGCCGGCATTTTGCACCCGACCAGCGGCAGCGCCAGCGTGCTCGGTCACACGCCGTGGCTCGAGCGGCAACGGCTCGCCTATCGCATCGGCACCGTGTTCGGGCAGCGCTCTCAGCTCTGGTATCATCTGCCCGCCGCGGATACCTTTGCGCTGCTCGCGCGCGTGTACGAGCGCGAGCCGAGCGAGCACCGGCGGCGCCTGGCCACGCTGGTGGAGGCCTTCGAGCTCGGCGCGGAGCTGAAGAAGCCGGTGCGGGAGCTCTCGCTCGGGCAGCGCATGCGCTGCGAGGTGGTCGCGAGCCTGCTGCACGATCCGGACATTCTGTTCCTCGACGAACCGACGATCGGGCTCGATGTGAGCGCCAAGGCAGCGATCCGCGCAGTGCTGCGCGAGCAGTCCGTGAGCGAAGGCAAGACGCTGCTCTTCACCTCGCACGACACCGGTGACATGGAGAGCGTGTGCGACCGCGCCATCATCCTGCATCAGGGCCGGGTGCTCGTGGATCAGTCGCTGGATTCCCTGCGGCGTGAGCACATCTGGCGCAAGCTCCTGGTGTTGCATACGGTGGAGCCCCAGTGCAGCGTCGACCTGCCGGGCATCTCCGTCGCGTCGAGCCAGCCGCACCGGCTGGAGCTCGAGGTCGACCTCACGCGCCTCTTCATCCTGCTGCCGGCGGCGATCGTTGCCTATCTGCCCGTCGATCTGGTCCGCCATCCCAGCTGGGTCACATTGTTGGCGACGCTGGCTGCCACGGCGAGCTATACGGCCTTCGCGCTCTGGCTCTTCGAGCGGGGCCTGCGCCGCTACGCCAGCGGCAATCGCATCACGACGCGGGCTTGAACACCCGAGGCGTGTTAGAGTCGCCGTGTCGGACCGCTGGAAACGCGCGCATCGCGTCCGGGTCTGAGTGGAGGGTACGACGCATGACCACATCGCGAGATCGGGATTGGGATCCACGCGACGAGCGGGTGCTGAATGATCAGTGCGAGGCCTATGACGCCCTGCGTGCTCGCTGTCCGGTGGCCTATAGTGACTTTCTGCAGTGGTCGGTCTTTCGACACGCCGACGTCCGCCGCGTCCTGGAGGACCACGTCACCTTCAGCAATCGCACCTCCGCGCATCTGTCGGTGCCGCACGGGATGGATCCGCCGGAACATGGCGCGTTTCGAAGCTTGCTCGAGCCGTTCTTCACGCCGGAGCGCATGCAGCGTTTCGAGCCGGTGTGCCGGAGCATCGCGGCCAGCGCCGTGGATGCCTTCATCGGCTCCCGGCGAGGCGAATTCCTCGCCGATTTCGCCATACCGTTCGCGGTCCAGGCGCAGAATGCCTCCTTGGGCTGGCCCGCGGAGCTGAACGAGTCGATCCGCACCTGGACCCAAAAGAATCAGGCGGCAACGCTGGCTGGCGATCGTGCGGCGACGGCCGCCGTTGCCGAGGAGTTCGCGAGGACTGTGCAGGCGTTGCTCGAGGCGAGGCGGCGCTCCCCGTCCGAACGAGACGACGTGACCGCGTGCCTGATGAGCGCCCGAGTGAAGGGCAGGCCGCTGACGGACGAGGAGCTGGTGAGCATTTTCCGGAACTGGACCGTAGGCGAGGTGACCAGCGTCGCCGCCTCACTGGGCATCCTGGTTCAGCGCCTGGCCACGGACGAGGCGCTGCAGGCGCGCCTACGCGCCGAGCCGGAGCTGCTGCCGCGAGCGTGCGACGAGATCTTGCGGGTCTGTGGCCCGTTGGTCGCGAATCAGCGAGTCGCGACCCGCGACGTCGAGCTGGGAGGTCGGCAGATCCGGGCCGGCGAGCGCGTGACGTTGATGTGGCCCGCCGCCAATCGGGATGCCGAGGTATTCCCGGCACCCGCGAAGGTCCGCCTGGAGCGTGACCAGGCTCAGAGCCTGCTCTTTGGGGCGGGCATCCACGTTTGCCCGGGCGCTCCGCTCGCGCGGCTCGAGCTGCGCGTTGCTCTCGAGGAGCTCCTGGCGCGTAGCGCAGGGTTCGAGCTCGATCCGGCCGAAGGCGCGTGCCGAACGGCGGTCTACCCCGCCAATGGCTTCTCGGAGTTGCGCTTGCGGCTGAAGCGCTGAGCCTGCGTCACGAGGGCCGGCTCGCTCTCGTCGGTACGATCAGCTGCCGCAGCATGAACACAAAGGTGGTGCTCCAGACGAGCAGCGCCACGTACACGCCGTACCCAGGAATCACCGCCAGGAAGTCGAGGTGCGCCGCCTTCGCCAGCCGGTAGGTGCACATGGTGTACATGCCGATCGGGAACACCATGCCCCAGTATTGTGGATCGTACTTCAGCGGAAAGCGCCGCACGATGTGCCGGTATACCCCGAGGATGCACAGCAATGGGATCCACCACGTCGCCCCGGACCAGAAGAACAGCGTGAAGCCCAGGATGAAGGGCCGCAGCTCGAGCAGCAGCGGAGGCGGCTGGGGCAAGAGCAGCAGCGTAGAGCCGGCGAGGGTGGTGATCGCGACGGCGCCCATGTTGATCCAGTAGGGCGGGGTGAGGCGATCCATCGGTAGCTCCAGGAAGGTGAAGCGATAGAAGATCAGCGTGATGATGGTCAGGTACAGCATCGCGCCCAGCAGGTACATGCACAGCACGAAGAACAGAGCCGCATCTCGGCCGCTCGTCATCTGTGGCGCCAGCAATGTGCCGAGCACGGCCACGGACTGTGTCGCCACGATCGCGATCAGCCAGGCGCCGTTGATGCCTGCCTCGAGGGAGGGTTTGTGCTCGCGCACGATGGTCGCGGTGAAGAAGGAATACATCACCACGAACCAGAGCACGATGCCGATGCCCCAGAGCACCCTTGGCACCGCCGTCTCGCCACCAACGATCAGCAGCTGGCTGCCGAGCAGGCAAGTGCCGGCGACCAGTGTGAAGAAGCCGGGGCCTCGCCCGTGGTCTCCCAGGTCTGCCAGGACGCGCCCGAAGTACCGAACGATGCGCAGCAGCAGGAGCGAGCTGAGCAAAGTGTACGCCACCAGGTTGATGACCAAGAGGGCGCGGGCGATCAGCGGCATGCCCAGCGAGAAGCTCGCCACCGAAACGATCCCGGTCGCCATGACCAGGGCGAAGTAGCCGGGAAAGAGGGTTTCACTCCAGCTCGCGATCGCGAGCAGCCAGCGTGGTCGCGGGCGATCCATATCGCGGGTCAGTCAGTCGAGCCGGAACAGATAGCGGAGCAGCCCGAGGTTGAGCCCAAAGCACACGAAGCTGGCGATCGCGGACGGCAGGGCAACGGCCCTGTCACCCCCCAGGTAGGCGTTCATCGTCGCCGTGAGCAGCCAGAGCTGCAGGATGACGATCAGGACCACCAGCGCGAGCATCGCATTCACGATGGTCATGCGCTGCGCGCGGATGAAGCGGGGGCGCTGATTCACGTCTCCTCCGCGACGCCGGTGGCGTAGACCGTATCGCGCTCGACATCGAGCAGGATCTTGGGCAATGCGCGTTGCGGCGGGCCTGCCACGGGCCGCCCCGTCTGCAGATCGAACCAGCCGTTGTGGCAGGGGCAGTGCAAGCAACCCTTCTCGACCGCCGGCACGACCGGGCACAACAGGTGCGTGCACTGCTGGTCGTAGGCGACGAACGCCGACGGGCCCGTGCGGATCAAGAGCCGGGGAGTGCTGCCTTCAGGATAGAAGAACGTCTTGGCGCCGCCGACGGGCAGCTCGTTGACGGTCGCGATGGGTAGGGGTTTGGACACGGTCGCGCGCCGGACGAGCAGGCTCTTCGCGGCCAGCCAGGCCTGGCCCACCGCGAAGGCGGCGCTGGTCAACACCATGAATTTGACGAGCTCCCGGCGAGAGACGTACTCGTCCTGCTCCCAGTCGATGGGGAAGTCGCGCCGCCAGCGCGGCTGGAGCGCGAGCGGGCGTGCATCCGGCGGGATGCTCTGGTTCTCGGTGAGCCTCTGACTCTGCGTGCCCCGCTCACTTCTGCTGCCGTCGTTCATGTTTCGCTCCCCTTGCCCACGGCCGTGGAACCGAGCCGGATGAGGTGGAAGACGTCTCCGATCAAGGCATCGTCAAACGGCTGTTGCCCGATGCTCGGTTCGTACATCGCCTGCGTCACATCGATGACCTCGAGCGGCGTGCTCGCGGGCAGCAGGACGTTGACCTTGGTGCGGATGGTCTGCGCGCCGAAGCGGAAGGCGTTGGCCGGCCTTGCATGCGGGCGCAGCGCGAGCAGCTCGGCGCGCGTGCCGAACGCGAGCGCCTGGCTGGGGCAGACCGACGCGCACATGGGCTTGAGCCCCACGGAAGTGCGATCGTAGCACATGTCACACTTCATCATCAGGTTCATGCTCGTATTCATCTTGGGCACCCCGAACGGGCAGGCGAGCACACAGTTATTGCAGGCGATGCAGCGCGGCTTGCGCGCCGTCTGCACGATGCCGTCGTCTGTGCGCTTGATCGCATCCGCCGGGCAGACCTCCGCGCACGTCGGGGAATCGCAGTGCATGCACACGACCGGAAAGGTTTGCGTCGAGCGGGCCCGATCCATGAAGTCGAGCTGGATCATCGACTGGCCCTTGTGAGTGTCGCATTCGCTGCAGGCCTGAACACAAGCCTGGCAGCCGATGCACCGACTTGCATCGACGAAGAACTCGAGATCGAGCGGTACCGTCACGCGCTATTCCCCGAGTTCATTGCTGCGGCTCGAGCTGTGCCGCGTATTCCGGCGCCTGGGCCTTGACCACCCGCACCGCGCAGACCTTGTACTCGGGGATCTTCGAAATCGGATCCTGCGCGGAGACGGTGAGCTGATTGGCGCTCTTGCGGCCTCCCCAGTGATAGGGGATGAACACCGTATCGGGGCGAATGGTCTGCACGACCAGCGCGCGCAGCGTGCAGTTGCCGCGCCGGCTCTCTGCTCGCACCCAGTCACCGTCGGCAATGCCGAGGTGCTGAGCCAGGCGCGGATGCAGCTCGAGGCGGGGCTCGGGATAGTGATCCACGAGCGGACCGATGCGCCGGGTCTGATTGCCGGAGAGAAAATGGCTGACGACACGCCCGGTGGTCAGGATCAGGGGGTACTCATCGTCCACGTCCTCGGCAGGACCGATATACGGCGTGTGATTGAAGTGTGCTTTGCCGTCGGCAAAGTAAAAGGGCCCAGCGCCCTTGGCCACGGGATTCCAGGAGCCCGGCTCGAACAGGCGTACCGTGCCCTGTGGCCCGGGCGCGGGCACGCCCTCCGGCACCTCGCTCGGGCACGGCCAGAACACGCCGAAGTTCTCCTCCACCCGCTGATAGGTGATCCCGGAGTAGTCAGCGATGCCTCCCTTGGAGGCGACGCGCAGCTCCTCGAAGATTTGCTGCGGCCCTTCGAAGGTGAAGCCGCGCTCGCGCCCGAGCGCTCGGGCGAGGTCCTGAATGATTTGCCAGTCCGGGCGCGCCTCACCGGGACACTCGACAGCCTGGTTGATCTTGATGACCCGCCCTTCGAGCTGAGTGACGGTGCCGCTGTCTTCCTCCTGCAGCGAGCCCGGCAGGACGACATGAGCAAGCCGCGCCGTCTCGCTCATGAAGAAATCGATGCTGGCAAAGAAGTCGAGCTTGGCGAGCGCCGCGCGCACGAAGTTGTTGTCCGGCAGAGACACCACGGGGTTGAAGCAGATACTGAGCAGCCCCTTGATCTCTCCCGAATGCGCCTTGCGCATGATCTCGTAGGCGTCCACGCCCGGCCGGGGCAGATCGTCCGGAGACATCCCCCAGACGTTTGCGATGTAGGCGCGGTGCTCGGCGTTGGCCAGATCTCGCCCACCGGGCAATTGATCGCATTTTTGCCCGTGCTCGCGGCCGCCCTGGCCGTTGGCTTGGCCCGTGATCGTCCCGTAGCCCGAGCCGGGCTTGCCGATCCGTCCCGAGGCGAGCACGATGTTGATCGCGCTCAGCACGTTCTTGACGCCGTTGCTGTGGTGCTCCAGCCCGCGTGCGTGCATGAGGAAGCTGGTCTTGGCTTTGCCCCACCACTCGGCGGCTTGCTGAATGCGCTCGGGGCTGATGCCGGTGACCTCCGCCGTGCGCTGCAACGTCCACTGCCGCGCCTCGGCGGCAACGGCGTCGAAGCCGACCGTGTGGCGCTCGATGAAGCCCTGGTCGCACCAACCGTGCTCGATCATCTCGCGCAGGATGCCGTTGAACAGGGCCGTGTCTCGGCCGGGCTTGACAGGCAAGAATAGATCACAGGTGCGCGCCAGCGGAGTGATGCGCGGGTCGACCACGATCACCTTGGCGCCCCGTTCGCGCGCCTGCCAGACGTAGTTTGTCGTGATGGGCGCGCATTCAGCGACGTTGGCTCCGGCGATCAGCACGACCTCGGCGCCGAGAATGTCGCTCCAGGGGTTCGCCGCGCGATCGATGCCGAAGGCCTTCTTGCTGGCGGCGGCGGCGCTCACCATACACAGGCGGCCGTTGTAGTCGATGTTCGCCGTGCGCAGGCACATGTGGGCGAACTTGCCCATCAGATAGGCCTTCTCTGTCGTCAGGCTGGCGCCGGAGAGCAGGGCAAAGGCGTCTCTGCCGTGCTCGCGCTGGATGCGCTCGATCGCGTCGGCCACGCGCCGGATGGCTGCGTCGTACCCCAGCTGGCGAAAGCCCGAGCTGCTGGAGCTGTCTCGCTCGTAGGCGTGGAGCAGGCGGTCCGGGTGTGCCTGCTGGAGATAACGCTTGATGCCCTTGGGGCACATCATGCCCCGATTGAACGGGAACTCGTACCAGGGCTCGATGCCGATGACGGTGTTGTCCTTGACCTTCAGCTGCACTCCGCACTGCTGGCCGCAGAAGCAGCAGTGGGTCTTCACGTAGCGGTCGGGTTTGACGCCCGTGTCCGTCCGTACGTCGGTTTCGTAGGCGCGGTGCGGGCCAAAGGCTTCGATGATGCCCGAGTCGAGGGGTGGGCTCTGTGCGGCGCTCTGGGGGGTACTCTGGGAGGCGCTCTGGGGGATAATTGTCATGGATGAAAATTCTCCGCGTCCTCGTCTCCGAGCGGGCCTTCGCCGAGGCCGTGGTTGACGTGCACCGGCATCGGCAGCGGCAGGGGTACCTCCAGCGAGACCCCACCCCGCACGCCCTTCCAGGCCAGGGCCTGAGCTGTCGCAAAAATAGCGCGCCGGCACGGAGGGCAAATCCACTGGTAGTGAGCGGGCTCGTTCTCAGCGCGCGGCGCGAGCTCGTAGCGGTAGCCGAGCTCGCGCTCCACGCCGATCAGATCTTCCACGTGCATGCGCGAGCTGAAGGCGTGCCCGCAGCGGCGGCAATGCGCCTTCTCTCCTTCGCGCCCTGCGTCCTTGTAAAAGCTGACGCCCAGCTGGGCCGGGCGCTGAAAGATGTGAAAGAACTTGCCGAAGGGCAGCCAGAGAAACGTGCCGATCACGGTGATGGCATGCAGGATGGCGATGAACGTGTACCCGTAGCCTCGCATCCAGGTGTAGCTGGCCGTCAGCATCAGACCGGTCAGGCTCACGGCGAACAGCAAGATCAGCGGCGTGAAGTCCTCCACCAGCCGCTGCAGCACGGCGGCGCCCTCTTCCCGAAGCCGGCGCCGCACCGCGAGCATCACGCCCGCGATCACCAGAAACGACGCCCACACGAGCCCGTGGAAGAGCAAGAACCCGATCAGCGAGTCGTGCTCGAACTGGAACGCGGCGAAGCCGAAGACCATGGCCTGGTAGCGAGCCAGGTCTCCCGGGACGGGGCTGAAATGAAGCCAGCCGAGCACCAGCGGGAAGGTGATCGCGACCGCGAGCAGGCAGCCCCACATGATCAGCCAATGTGCGAGGCCGCGCAGCGGGCTGCGCCGGAAGATGAAGCGATTCGCCACGATCTCCGAAGCCACACGCTGGGCCCACAGCCCGAGGTTGCGAGGCCACGAGCCGCGCCGTAGAAAGGCCTGCCAACCACGGCGCCAGTAGCGCGCCGTGGGCGGGCGCTGCAGCCACATGGCGTAGCGATAAGCGAGCCCGAACGTCGCAAACAGCACGGCGAACGTGTAGGCGATCAGCGCAGCATCGAAGTGCGCGAGATTTCTCGACCCGACCACGAACAGCAGCGCGAGCCCGAGCGCGATGCCCAGCCCCCAGGCAGTCGCGCGACGGTCCTCACCCTCCTGCATGCCGAAAGGTTATCAGACTGGACCTGCGCCGTGAACGGCAAATGCATTCCGCCGGAGGGGCTCGCGAAACGCACCGCTTCATCCAAACGGCGTGAGGATGTTGAAGTACAGCAGCCAGCCCACCACCCCGAGCGCCAGAAAGATGTAGTTGATCGCGTTCAGGCGCGAGTTGCTGCTGCCCTGCGGATCGCCCGCGGCGGCGTTGGCAGCTCGCTGTGCGGAGAAGATCGGATACAGCTGGCAGAGCCCGAGCAGCGTCGAACCATGCTCGAGCCAGGGGATCACCGCGGTCGCGCCGAGTCGCGTGGCAACGTACGGCCCCAGATGATGGAGCAGGCGTGAGCCCACGGCGCAGATGACGTAGAGTGTCGCCATCTCGCCGGGATGCCAGGAGTACGCGCTCGATCTGGCAGGCGCGATCAGCCCGAACAAGCGGTGCACGAAGAAGATCGGAAGCAATGCGCGCAGCAGCGGCAGCGTACGCTGATCGGTCGCCTCGCCATGGCGGCGCCAGTTCGTGAAGAACCAGTACAGATTGTACTGGCTGGTAGTCACGAGCGCGAGCAGCAGGAACTTCGGCGCCGCGACGACGTAGAACCTGGAGGCGAACGGACTCGCCGCTACTGCGACGGCCGGCTCCTCCGCGGGCGGACGATACAGGTCCTCGACGCGCAACGCTCGCGCTTCGGATTCTCGATCAGCACGTCTTCGATCAGCACGGTCTTCGATCAGCACGTCGGCAGCCTGCTGAGCGTGACGTTAGCACCTGGCGGCTGGCGGAGCAGCGGGATCTGCCCTTCAGCGAGCGCCCTTGCCTGGGACCCAGAGCCGCGAGCGGCGCAGTACCTCCTTCGCGGTGTTCTCGTCCGAAGCGCTGAGTTGCACCCAGAAGCCGGGCCCCGCCGACAGCACGCTCACGTTCAGGCCGGCGAGATCGAGCGGGCAATCGTCGCTCGCCTGCCGCTGGGCCAAGCGTTGGCGGTACTGATAATTCAGCCACTCGGCGGTGAGCCCCTGTTCGGCCGCGAACAGCTGGGCGCCCACGAGCGACGTGTACGAGCCGTCGCCGGCGATCGGATCGGCTTCCAGCGTGGAAACCACGGTCGGCGGATGACGGGCGAAACAGGCCGCAGCCGCGGAAGCATCGATGGCGCGATCCGCGGCGGGAGCGCGGGCCGCGGCGGATAGTCCAGCGGCGAGCGCGAGCCCCGACAGAGCTACAATTTGCGACGATGCCATGTTGGGCCTCCAGTCTCGGGCCTTCAGTGCATTCCTAGGGCCGCCGCGCGCCATGTCCACCCCGGTCCCTCGCTCAGGGGATGATGAAGTCGTGGCAGCCCTCCTGCGCACTGCAGGTCTGATTCACCGCGCACTTCACCGGCGTGCCGACGATCCCGTCGCCGCAGGAGGTGAACCAGTTGTTGTTGCAGCCACACACGGCAAAGCAGCCGCCTCTGCCGGGATCGCAGACGGTACCGTTGGCATCGCAGTCTCGAGACGCACCCTGCCGGCCGCCATCGCACTGGAAGAACACGTTTCCGAGGCAGAACGGGCCTCCACAGGCGACGCAGCCTGCTTGCAGGTCATGCACGCAGCCGTTCATGGTGTCGCAGCTGTCGGTCGTGCAGGCATTGGTGTCCGCGCAGCTCTGAGGCGGATCGAGCTGGCCGTTGGTGCAGGAGCGGATCTCGGTGCTGCTGGCGCACTGCGAGGCCGTGCAAGTCGCGCACTGCCCGGCGACGCAGCCCATCGGGCAACTGCGCTCTTGGAGCGAGCCCTCCACGCAGCGCTGCTCGTTGCCGTTTTCGAGGCAGCTGGAGCCGTTACCCTGGCAAGTGTTGCAGCTGCTGGCGCCCGCGGTGCAACCGAGCGGGCAGGGCTCTTCCTCGAAGAAGCCGGAGGCGCAGCGCTGGATGGTGTTGCCATTGACGCACTGCGCGCCGCTGCCCGTGCACTGGTTGCAGCCGCGGCCGTTGCTGCAGCCGTCCGGGCACTCCTGCACGCCCGCGCCCTCGAGCTCGCAGAATCGCACCTGAGTAGGGCTGGCGCACTCGTTGACGATGTTCTGGCGGGCGAAGCTGCGGCCATCCGCCGCGCACTGGCGCAGCTGGCCGCCATTGCAACTGAACTCATTGGCACGGCAGACGTTGCAGTCGCCCGTGAGGGGGTTGCAGAGATCGGGCGGGTTGCACGCGGGGCCGACATTGTCGAAGCCCGTCAGGCCCGCGTTGCAGCGCTGCACCTGGCCGTTGTTGCAGCGCGCCTGGTTGGGGCGGCACGCGCTGTCGTTGCACTGGCACGCTCGACCATCGAGTCCCCTGCCGCAGCTGCTCAGGGTCTGTGCGCAGAGCGCATCCGTTTCGCAAAATTCGCTGGCCTCGAATTCACCCTGAGGGCCGGGCGTGCACACGAACAGCTGGCGGTCGCTGCAGCGCGCGCTGCCGAGCGGGTTGCAGGTCAGACAGCGGCGTTGTGCTTCCGAGCAGAGACCGGCACCGCACTGTTGCCGTAGCTCGCTCTGGCCGCGCGAGTCGCAGGTGAGGAGTGTGTCGCCCTGGCAGCGCACGGCGTTCGGCGTGCACACGTCGCACTCGTTGTTGGCGGAGTCGCAGATCTGGCCAGGGGCGCAGGTGCGGATGACGTTGAAGGCTTCGCGCCCCGGGGCGCATTGCGTGATCACCGGGTTGCCATCCCGGGTTTCGCAGCGCCGATCGTCCGGCGCACAGAGCGGCGGATTGCAACGGCGGTTCGGCGCGTCGCACAGCGGCAAGCTCAGGCAGTCGGCGAGGGTCTGCCAGCCCATCAGCAGATCCTGACACTCCTCCAGATCGCCGCTCTGCTCGTTGCAGCGCACCGTGCCCGGCTCGCAAGGATCCGCACAGCGCCCGGCGTTTCCGTCGCAGGCCGCCTGCGAGCCGCAGTTCTCGATGTTCTCGAAGCCGGTCTGATCCACGTTGCAGAGCTGCAGAAAGCCCTCGCTGCAGGCGTGCTGACCCGGCTGGCACACGGGCGGCTGGCAGCCGTCGAAGCGCTGGCTGGCGTCGCACAGCGCCGGGGTGACGCAGGTGTCGATCGTATCGTAGTCGGTCAGGGACTCGTTGCAGCGCCGTAGCGCGGTGCCGTCGCACTGAAACTCGTCGCTGCTGGTCGCCCCGCGGTGGCAGACGGGCGGCTCGCAGAAGGCGTTTGTCGGGTCCGTCGCGTTGCACAGCGCGGCGCTCTCGCAGGTGACCCCGGTGTCATCGAGCGCGGTGCGGTCCGCTCGGCACACCTGGATCTTGGCGCCATTGCACTGCATCTGGCCGGCCTCGCAGGGCGCCGATCGGCAGCCGTCCTGGCCCTGATCGGCCAGCGCCGCGCTGCAGAAGGGCGCTCCGATGCAGGTCTGGATGACGCGAAAGCCACTGCGGTCCTCGTTGCACACCTGCAGCACGCCCGTCTCCGTACACTGGTGCTCGTTGGGGGCGCAGGCCGGGGGCAGGCAGCGCGGCGTGCCCGCGGGCCCCACGTTGCTGAGACTGGCCGTGCACAGCGCGGCCGTGGCGCAGTCCTCGGCCGTCACAAAGCCCGTGCGCCCCTCCGCGCAATACTGGAGCTGCGTGCCTTCACAGCGCACCTCGCCCACGGCGCACGCCGGCAGCTGGCACCTCGTGACCTGCGCCGGCATGGGCGCCAGCTCCACCCTGCCGTCGGAGCCCACGGCCAGCCCGCTGCCGGCGGCGGGATTCAACGTCTGGTCGCAGAGCTGGCGCGTGACGCAAGTGTCGAGCGCTGCCCAATCCTGTTGATCTGCGCGGCAGGCCTCGAGCACCGGTGATTGGTCGACGTCGCTGCGATCGCAGCGGCGGTCGCCGGGATTGCAGGGCTCGCTCCCGCACTGGCGCCGATCCGCGTTGCAGTGGGCGGGCGACAGGCAGGTCGCAAACAGGTCCCAGCCGGTGCGATCCGCGTTGCAGCGCTCCAGCAGGTTGCCGGCGCACATCATCTCGTCGGCGTCGCAGCTGGCAGCGCGACAGCTGGCAGGATCGGTCTGGCAGAGGGCGGCGGCGGCGCAGCGCTGCACGGTGACCCAGCTCTTTCGATCATCCGCGCAGGTCTGCAGCAGCGCGCCGTCACAGCGATACTGGCCCGATGAACACGCTGCCGTGTCCGCCGGCGCCGGCGCTGGGTTCAGCGTACCGACCATCGGCGCCGCTTCCGCTGGCGGCGCCAGCGTGTTCTCGTGGCTGTCTCCGAACAGCTGAGTGCAGGCCACGGCCAGGCTCAGCGGCAACGCCGCGACGCCAAACCTTCTCCGCGAGCTCGCCCTCGCCCCCACAGCGCCCCCCTCGCGAAGTATGCTTCAGCCCAGCGCCGGGGCCACGTCGCGAGCGGCTCGTGCGACGACATGCTGCGGTTCAACCGCATGCGTTCTCACTTCGTGTACGTGCGCGCAGCCTCTCGAGCTGGCCCACTCGAGGCGTTTCGGGACTTCAGCATCACTCATCAGGCGGCGGCCGGCGACCCGCGCCCGCCGTTCCGCC
>JAICTU010000387.1 GCA_025936205.1 Polyangiaceae bacterium
CCAACTCGCCTGGGTCGTCGCGGAGAAGGTGCTTAGCGAAGGGGAGAGTCTGCCGCTCGAGTTCCAGGTCGACGGCACAACCGGCTACGACTTTCTGAACGTGGCGGGCCGGCTATTTGTCGATCCCGGCGCCGAGCATGCGCTCACCCGGACGTACTGCCGGCTGGCGGAGCTGCCGAGCTACGATGTGCAGCGAGCGGTGCGCGCCGCAAAAGCGCGCGCGCTGCGCGAACTGTTCGGCGCGGAGGTGGCAGCGCTCACCGCGCGCGCGTTGCCGGCGTGCCAGGCCGGTCGCGGCCGCGCATTCAGCGCGGGGGACGTGCAACGCGCGCTGGTGGCGCTGGTCACGGGGCTGCCGGTCTACCGCACGTATCTGCGGCCCGGGCAACCCGCGAGCGACACCGACTTGCTCTGGCTCGAGGCTGCACGCCGGCAGGCAGTCGCGGAGCTGCCGGAGCTCGCGCCGCTCGCGGGGCGCCTGGTGGAGCTGCTGAGCGGCACAGGCCACGCGCCGCGCAACGACGAGTTCGCGACCGCCTTTCAGCAGCTCTCGGGGCCCGCCATGGCCAAAGGCCTCGAAGACACGGTGCTGTACGACGACGCGCGGCTGCTCGCGCTGAACGAGGTGGGGGGAGACCCGGGCCGTTTCGGTGGCAGTGTGGAGGAGTTTCACGAGCATTGCCGCCACGTCCAGGCGCATTGGCCCAGGACCTTGCTCGCGTCTTCCACCCACGACACGAAGCGCAGCGAGGACGTGCGGCTGCGCATCGCCCTGCTCTCGGAGCTGCCGAAAGAATGGACAATCTGGGCCGAGACGTGGATGCGGCGCGCGCGAGCGTTGCCGGGCGGCAGCGCGGTGGATCCGCGCACGCTCTACTTCTTGTTGCAGACGTTGGTGGGGGTGTGGCCGATCTCGGGCGAGCGACTGCATGCCTATTTGCTCAAGGCGGTGCGGGAGGCGAAGGCCTGGACGTCGTGGCTCTCCCCCGATCTGACCCGCGAGGCCGCGCTGCGCGAGATGACGAGCGCCCTGCTGGAAGACGCGGAGTTCGGCGCCGAGATCGCGCATTTCGTGCGGCGTCTACAGCCGGCTTTCGAACGCCACAGCCTGTCGCTCAGCCTGCTCAAGCTGACGGCGCCGGGCGTGCCCGACATCTACCAGGGTACGGAGCTGTGGGATTTCAGCCTGGCCGATCCCGACAATCGCAGGCCGGTCGACTTTGTTCTGCGCGAGCGCTTGCTCGCTGAGAATGTCCTCGCTGACAGGGCGGAGCTGACACCTTCGCTCGACCACGGCGAGTCCAAGCTGTGGCTGATCTCGCGTCTGCTGCGCTTGCGGCGTGAGCGGCCCGAGTGCTTCGATCAGCGCGGCACTTATACGCCGCTCGACGTGGAGGGGGATGAGCGGCAGCGGGTCGTGGCATTTCAACGCGGCGAAGACGTGTTGTGCATTGCCCCACGTCTGACCTGGGGCCTCGCTTCCTGGGGTGACACACGGGTGCGTCTGCCGCGCGGTCGCTTCGTGGACCTCTTCAGCGGTCGCTCGCCGGACAGCGGACACCTGCAGCCGCTTTTGGAGCGCTTCCCGGTCGCGCTTCTGTTACGGAGCTGAGCCGGTGAAGAGCAGGTGGATGGTCTGGGCTCCCCGCGCGCGGAGCGTCGAGCTGGAGCTGGAGGGTACGACCGGCACTGCCACCAGGCGCGCACTGGAGCGTGGCGATCGGGGCTATTTCCACCTACCGGGTCCGGAGCTACCCGCAGGCGCTCGGTACCGCTTGAGCATCGATGGGGCCCCCGGCTTGCCCGATCCGCGCTCCGAGTATCAACCGCTCGGAGTGCACGGCCCGTCAGAGCGGGTGAAACAAGAGGCCTTCCCCTGGAGCGATGCGGCGTTCACGCCCACGCCCTGGTCGCAGGCGATTGTCTACGAGCTGCACATCGGCACCTTCACGGACGCAGGCACGTTCCGCGCCGCGCTGGAGCGGCTCGACCACCTCGTCGAGCTCGGCATCACTCACATCGAGCTGATGCCGGTTGCGGCGTTCCCGGGTCGCCAGGGCTGGGGTTACGACGGGGTAGCGCTCTTCGCCCCGCACGCGGCGTACGGCACGCCGGACGACCTCAAGCGGCTCGTGGATGGCTGTCACGCGCGCGGTCTGGCCGTGATCCTCGACGTCGTCTACAACCACCTCGGCCCGGACGGGAATTACCTGGGCCAGTTCGGGCCCTACTTCACGAGTGACTACGCCACACCGTGGGGCCCTGCGGTGAACCTCGATCGCGCGGGCTCCGACGAGGTGCGGCGCTTCTTCTGTGACAACGCGCTGTACTGGCTGGAGTGCTTTCACTTCGATGCCCTGCGGCTCGACGCGGTCCACGCCTTGATCGACCGCAGCGCGATCCCCTTCCTGGAGCAGCTGGCCCAGGAGGTCGCCGTTTTGGAGCGGCGCCTCGGCCGTCCGAAGCTGCTGATCGCCGAGAGCGATCTGAACGACCCGCGCCTGATCCGAGGCCGCGACGCGGGAGGATTCGGTCTCCACGCCCAGTGGAGCGACGACTTCCATCATTGCTTGCATGTGCTGCTGACCGGGGAGCGCAGCGGCTACTACTCGGATTTCGGTCGGCTAGAGGATCTCGCCCGAGCGCTCCAGGAGGGCTTCGTCTATGCGGGGCGCCATAGCGCGTTCCGTGAGCGTAGCCACGGCCGCCCGCTCGCGGGGGTGCCGCTGCAGCGCCTGCTCGGTTACCTGCAGAACCATGACCAGATCGGCAATCGTGCGTTCGGCGATCGCATCGGACACACGCTGTCGCCGGAGCAGCTGGAGCTCGGGGCCGCCCTGGTTTTGACCGCGCCGTTCGTTCCCATGCTGTTTCAGGGAGAGGAATGGAACGCCTCGACGCCGTTCCGTTACTTCACGGATCATCAGGACCCCGCGCTCGCCGCGGCGGTCCGAGAAGGGCGCCGGCGTGAGTTCGCCGATCAGGGTCACGCTCCGGAGACGGTGCCGGACCCGCAGGCCCCGGCTACGTTCGAGGCCTGCAAGCTCGACTGGGAGGAGCGCAGCCTGCCGGAGCACCGGCGAGTGCTCGACTGGTACCGCGCGCTGATCCAGCTGCGGCGGAGTGAGCCTGCGCTGCATGGCTCGGAGGAGTATGGCTCCGAGGAGCATGGCTCGGAGGTGTGCGGCTCGGACGGCGGCAGGAAGCCCCCCGCGCTCGAGCTGCAGGAGGACGAATCCGGCCGGGGCTGGTTGCTGTTTCGGCGCGGTGAGCTGCTGGTTGCCGCCAACCTCAGCCCCGAGGCGCAGAGGGTTCCGCTGGCGCGCGAGGCCCAGCTGGTGCTCGCCTCCGCGGGTGTGGAGCTCGCTCCACGATCCCTGCGCCTACCGGCGTGGGGTGTGGGCATCTTGCGCATGACCTGCGGGGAGACGCCGCACCCCGGGCTGGGCTGAAGGGTGCACCTCGCCGTCGCCCGGCAGGGGCGCGCGGCATACGCTCTGGCTTCACGCTCGCGCGCGTGTTAGGCGTCGCTCGGTAATCGGTGTTTCGGCGTTCGAGCGGAACTCTGCTGCATGTCTCGTCCCTGCCGGGCCCCCATGGGCTTGGTGATCTGGGGCCGGCGGCATACCGCTTCGCAGACTTCTTGCAGCGCGCGGGGCAGACCTGGTGGCAGATGCTGCCGATCGGCCCGCTCGGAGCGAGCAACTCGCCGTACGACAGCCCGTCCTCGCACGCCGGCAATCCTCTGTTCATCAGTCTCGAAGCGCTCGCGGAGCGGGGACTGCTGGATGCCACGGATTTGACGCCGAACCGTCAGCTGGCCCAGACTCGGCGCAGCCGGTACCTCAGCAACCTGCGCTACGCGCAGCCGCGTCTGCGCAAGGCGTTCGAGCGCTTCCGGGTGCACGCCTCCGGGGAAGACCGGCGCAACTACGACGAGTACGCGCATCAGAATCGGGATTGGCTGGAGGACTTTGCGCTGTTCTCGGCGCTGCGAGCCGCCACGGCAGAAGCAGTCGCGGCGCGTGGCTCCCCGTCTCCGGCATGGTCGAGCTGGCAGGCAGGGCTGAGAGATCGCGTGCCCAGCGCCATCGCCGAGGCAGGCGGTCAGCTCGGGGAAGAGGTCGACTTTCATCGCTACCTCCAGTTCGAGTTCGATCGGCAGTGGCAGCGGCTGCGCAGATACTGCGCGGAGCGTGGGGTCCGGTTGCTCGGCGACCTGCCGATGTACGTCGCGTACGAGGGCTCCGACGTCTGGGCGAATCCGTCGCTCTTCTTTCTCGACGGCGAGGGGCGTCGCACGGTCGTGGCCGGGGTGCCGCCCGACTACTTCAGCCAGACCGGGCAGCGCTGGGGCAATCCGCTCTACCGCTGGGAGCAACACTCGGAGACCAACTTCTCCTGGTTCGTCTCGCGGGTCTCGCGCACGCTCGGGCGCTTCGATGCCGTGCGCCTGGATCACTTCATCGGCTTTCATCGCTACTGGGAAATCCCGGCCGAGTCCGAGTCGGCGACGGTCGGGCGCTTCGTGCCGGCGCCAGGTGCCGCCCTGCTCGAGCGTCTGCAATCGGCCTTTCACGGGCTGCCGTTCGTCGCGGAGGACCTCGGTCTCGTCACGCCAGAGGTCCGCGCCCTGGCGGATCAATTTGGCCTGCCCGGTATGCGCGTCCTGCAGTTTGCCTTCGGCGAGGGAGCCGATCAGTACCTGCCGCACCGCTACCCAAGCAATTGTTCCGTGTACACGGGCACTCACGACAACGACACGGTCGTGGGCTGGTTCGAGTCGCTGGCACCCACGCCGGAGGGGCGCCGCGAGCGGCGGCGCGTGCTGGACTACGTGGGCAGCAACGGTCGCCAGGTACACTGGGATTTGATACGCATCGCGTCGATGTCCGTCGCAGACCTGGCGATCTTCCCCCTGCAAGATCTGCTCGGGCTCGGCAGTCGAGCGCGCATGAACGTGCCCGGAACGGCGTCGGGCAACTGGTGCTGGCGCTTGGATGAGGCGGAGCTGACCACCGCCGTCGCCGAGCAGATGGGCAGGCTCACCGCAATCTACGGGCGTTCCCCCGCCGGTGCGCACGCTTCGCCGTTTCGGAGTGCGCAGTGATCCTCAAGCCAGTGATCCCGAAGCCAGTGATCCTGAAGCCAGTGATCCTGAAGCCAGTGATCCTGAAGCCAGTGATCCTGAAGCCAGTGATCCTGAAGCCAGTGATCCCGAAGCCAACGCAAAATCTGCTCGAGCCCTCGTGCAAAACCTGCACCTCTGGGCGCGGCACTCGCTCCGGGGGGTGCCGCAGCTCGTCGAGGGGGGGCTCCGCTGGGGAGGCTTGGGAGCGCGGGGCCTCTGGCTCGAGCTCGCGGACGCGACAGCTCGCACGGGCTCCCCGGTGTGGTTGTCTCTCGCAGTCCAGCACCGTCGGGCAAGATCTACACGGCAGTGCTCGCTGCATGCAGAGCTGCATTGCAGACGGGTCTCGTTCTGATCGCGGAACTTCTGCGGTGGCGCGTGATCGAGGTCGGCATTCGCTGCGTTGCGGACGCCTCGCGCCGCACCGAACTCGCACGAATCTCTCGCGCGGCTCAGCGCGCTGCAGGAGCAGAGCGCCGATCGCCGCTCGGCGGGGCTGTCGCCGCTGCTCTTGCTGGGAGCGCGCTGGCGACACACTCGCGGCGGCTCGTACGCTCGCGAGGCGTCCCGCTCACCCCGATGCCACACCTGGCACGCCGCATGCTTATCGGCGGATCCGTATAACACCAACCCTAGGGGCAAAGTGCTTCATCCCGCAATCGACCTCAAGCTAGTCAATCCCGACATCGGCTACGGCGTCTTCGCCACCCAAGACATCCCCAAGGGCACCATTCTTTGGGCGCTGGACCCTCTGGATCAGATCATCGACCAGAGCAAGGCCAAGGCAATGCGCGACCCGGCGGAGACGCAGCTGCGGCGCTACTCCTGGGTCAACGGCTCGGGAGACCGGATCCTGTGCTGGGATTTCGGTCGGTTCATGAATCATAGCTGCGATCCGATCAGCGTCGGCCCCGGCAAGCTGGAGTTTGAAATCGCCGTCCGCGACGTCAAGGCCGGCGAGGAAGTGACCTGCGACTACGGCACCTTCAATCTGGAAGAGCCCCTGATTTGCGCTTGTGGCAGCGCCAACTGCCGCGGCAGGATCGTGCACGAGGACTTTGACCGGGTCGCTCCGGTGCTGGATCAGAAGGTGCGCGCTGCGTTCCGAGACATCCAGAACGTCCATCAGCCGCTTTGGCCCCTCGTTCAGAAGTGGCGCCTCCAGATCGAGCGCGGCATTGCGCAGCCTTCGCACCTGCCGTCCCTGATGGAGAATCGCTGGCCGCGGGTGCCGGTGGCGGCTCCGGCACGTCAGCGCCGGGCCAACCCCTGATTGATGATTTGCGGGATACCCCGCATCCCGATGCCGCGGGATGCCTCGGGCCGCGGGGTAGCTTTGCCCGAACGGGGTCGCCCCGTGCTGCACAGAGTCAGCGCGGCGAGAGCGCGGCCCCGTGCGGTGCTACAGATTCCCGGCGACGGGCCGTGGTGGCCCTGACGAGAGGGCGGTATGGCGGCCAAAAAGGAACGCAGCGTCAAGATCCGGCGCGCCCGCCTCTCTGACGTTCCGGAGATCTACGCCTGCCAGGAGGCCGCCTATCAGAACTACGGCTCCGGTGGCCTGTGCGATGAACGGCTGCTGACGCTCCAGCTCGAGGCCTTCCCCGAGGGCCAGCTGGTGGCGGTCTACCGCGGCCGGGTCGTGGGCTACGCGATGAGCTTGATCGTCCTGCTGGACGACGAGTCGCCCTGGTACTCCTACACGGAGGTCACCGGGGACGGCACCTTCAGCACGCACGACCCGACGGGCGACACGCTCTATGGCGCCGACATCGCGGTCCACCCCGACTTTCGAGGGCGCGGGATCGCGGGCAAGCTGTACGAAGGGCGCCTGGCGATCCTCCGCCGCTTCGACCTGCGCCGGATGGTCGCGGGCGGGCGGATTCCTGGTTACCGCGAATACGCCGGGCGCATGAGCGCCGAGGAGTACATCGAGCGAGTCACGCGGGGTGAGCTCAAGGATCCGGCGCTCAGCGCGCACTTGAAGGCGGGCTACCGCGTGCTCGGCCTGCACCTGGGCTATCTGCACGACGCCCAGAGCGTGAACTACGCAACCTTGCTGGAGCTTTCCAACCCCAGCTACCGGCCGGCGCGGCGCCGTATCGCAGCTTCACCGATGAAACGCCCGATCCGCAAGATCCGGGTGTGCGCAGCCCAGTACGAGATGCGCAACGTGAAGAGCTGGCATGATTTCGAGCAGCAGGTCGCCTTCTTCGTGGCCACCGCGGAGCAGTACCACTGCCACTTCCTGGTCTTTCCGGAGCTCTTTACGCTGCAGCTCTTCAGCCTCTTCGATTCGCGCATGGAGCCGAAGGCGGCGATCGCCAAGCTGGCGGGCTGGGCTGACCTGTACCGCGAGATGTTCTCGGGCATGGCCAAGCGCAGTGGCCTGTTCATCGTGGGCGGGTCGCACCCGGTGGTCGTGGGGGACGAGATCCGCAACACGGCGCACCTGTTTTCGCCGTCGGGGAACTACTACACACAGGACAAGCTGCACGTCACCCCGAACGAGCGCAACGAGTACGGCATCGCTCCCGGTGAAGGCATCAAGCTGTTTGAAACCAGCCATGCCCGTATCGCCATCTCGGTCTGCTACGACATCGAGTTCCCCGAGCTGGCGCGGCTGCAAACGCTCGCCGGCGCCGAGATCCTGTTCGTGCCATTCAGCACGGACGAGATCCGAGCCTACCAGCGCATTCGCTACTGTGGCCAGGCGAGGGCAGTGGAGAACGTGATCTACACGGTGCTCTCGGGCAACGTAGGCAATCTGACCCAGGTCGAAAACTTTCTGATCAATTATGGCGAGACGGTGATCTGCACGCCCAGTGATTTTGCGTTCCCGACGGACGCCGTCGCGGCGCGCTCACACTCCGACACGGAGACGGTGGTGATCGGGGATCTCGACCTAGCCGTGTTGCAGGAAGTGCGCGAGGTGGGTAGCGTGCGGCCCCTGCGCGAGCGGCGCCCCGACCTGTATGATCTGCGCGCCAAGGACCTGGTGCAAATCGTGCGCGTGACTTGACTCGTTACTGCGGGGATACCCCGCGCCCCGACGATGCTCCGTATCGACACCCACCAGCACTTCTGGCGATACCATCCGGACCCCTACGGTTGGATCGACGACTCCATGAGCGCGCTGCGCCGCGACTTCGGCCCCGGCGATCTGGAGCCCTCGCTGCGGGCCTCGGCGGTGGCGGGCACGATCGCGGTCGAGGCTCGCGGGCACATCGAGGAGACCGATCAATTGCTGGCCATCGCGGAGCGCACCCCCTTCGTGCGGGGTGTGGTGGGCTGGCTTCCACTGACGGAACCGACGGTGGGGGAGCTCATCGAGCGCTATGCGACTCGGCCGAAGCTGCGCGGGCTGCGGCACTGGCTCGGGTCGAGCACCGACCTGAGCTACATGTTCGGCGAAGCCCTGCAGCGGGGCCTCGCGCGGCTGGCCCCGACTGGCCTCAGCTTTGATCTGATGTTGTGGCCGCCGCAGCTGGGCCGTGTGGCGTCTTTCGTCGACCGGCACCCCCGCCAGATCTTCGTCCTCGATCACTTCGCCAAGCCCTACATCCGGGCAGGGCAGCTCGAGCCGTGGCGAACACAACTGCGCGAGCTGGCTCGGCGTCCCCACGTGTACTGCAAGCTGTCCGGGCTCAGCACGGAAGCGGACTGGGGCGCCTGGCGAGCGCGCGATCTCGAGCCCTATCTGGACGCGGCGCTGGAGGCCTTCTCG
>JAICTU010000395.1 GCA_025936205.1 Polyangiaceae bacterium
GGGATCGGTGGTGGCGGCGCCGCGCTTGCTCAGCGCGTTCAGCCGCTCGGCGAGCGGGCGCTGCAAGCGGATCACGCCGTAGCTGAGCTCGGTGGCGAGCGCCCGGTCGCGCTCGGCGAGGTCGCTGCGCCCGAGCTCGCGATCCAGCGTCTCGCTCACGAACGCTTGCTGCGTGAGCACTCGGTACACCACGCGCGCCGCCAGAACGCGCGCGCTGGTCGCGGGCGGCTCGCGCTCCGCCGACTCCTTCTCCGCCGGTCCCATTGGCCCCGAATCCAGCTCGCTCAACCCGAGATCTCGCGCACCTGGCCGAGCAGCACGTCCCAGCGCTTCTCCAGGTCATTCTTGAATGCTACGGCCATCAAACTGATCACGATCGTCATGCCCACGATATGCGCCACTTCGCGCACACGCAATGGCAAGGGGCGGCGCAGCACGGCTTCTGCCGCGAGAAACAGCAGGTGGCCGCCGTCGAGCGCAGGAATGGGCAGCAGATTGAACAGCCCCAGATTGATACTGATCAGCGCCATCACCCAGATGAAGTAGTCGGTGCCCTTGCGCCCCTCCTCGCCGGCCACCTCGTAGATGGTGATCGGGCCCGAGAGCGTGTCCAGGCTCAGCCGCCCCTGCACCAGGCGCCGCATCCCGACCAGGATGTAGTGCGTGACGTCGATCGTCTCTTCGACCGCCTTGCTCAGCGCGTAGCGAACCGGATACGGGTGCTCGACCCAGCCGGCCGCCGCGAGCGGGACCCAGTGCCGTACGCCGAACACGTAGCGCGCAAAGGTCTGCCCGTGCTCGTCGCTGAAGTCCTCGCGCCGCATCTGGAAGGTGCCGGAGCGCAGACGCCCGTCGCGCTCGGACAGGAACTCGATGCGGTGAGCTTCGTCGCGCGAAGCCCAGACGCGCTCCAGAAACACCGACCAGGCGGGAGCGGGTTGATCGTCGAGGCGGGTGATCTTGTCGCCGGGGCGCAGCCCCATGCGATAGAGATACGAATCTTGCGGCACCTGGGAGACGTACATGTCCCCGAGCTCGATGCCCGTGCGGTCCAGCACGCTCTGGCCCTGGCCCTGCCCCGTCGGCAGCGGCGTCAACGCCACCACGCCCGGCTCGAACACCGCCATCTCCGCCAGGCCCCCCAGCGCGTCCGGCACCTCGTTCGGGCGCAGATAGGCGACGGGCACGGTCTCGCCGTGGTTGTGCGCGAGCTCCGCCTCCAGATCGATGTAGCGCTCCACCCGCTTGCCGGCGACGTGCGTGATCACGTCGAAGGTGCGCAAGCCGGCACGGTACGCGGGCGAATCCGCCAGCACGCCGATCACGGCCGCGGGCGCGCTGGGCTGGATGCCGACGGTGCCGATGCGCTCGTCGGGATTGTCGAGCGGGCTTTGCTCGGTCTCGCTGAGGAACGCGGTGGCCAGCGTCTCCGAGGCGACGATCTCCACGTCGACGTGGCGGAAGTCGCGAAACACCTTGAACGTGATTGGCTTGCCCGGACTCTTGGCGACGATGCGCTTGAGCTCGTCGAACGTGCCGATCTCTTCCCCGTTCACGGCCATGATGCGGTCGCCGGGGAAGAGCTTGCCTTCCGCGGGATGGCCGGGCAGGACCACGCCCACCGTCGGCGGCAGAAACGGCCCGTCTCCCGCGAACACGGAGAAGTAGAGCAGCACCGGGAACAGCATGTTCATCAGCGGGCCGCCCAGCACGATCAGCACGCGCTTGTACGCAGGCAGGCACTCGAAGGTGCGGTGCCGATCTTCCGGCAGCACCGCGTCGCTCTTGTTGGCCTCCAGCATCTTCACGTAGCCGCCGAGCGGCAACACGCCGACGCAGTACTCCGTCTCGCGGCCGCGCAGGCGCAGCACCTTGGGCCCGAACCCCAGGCTGAAGGTCAACACCTTGACGCCGAACGCCTTGGCGAGCAGGAAGTGGCCCAGCTCGTGAACGAAGATCAGCGAGCTGACCAGAATGACGAAGTAGAAGAGATCCATGCCTCGCTACAGCTGCACTCTGCGCGCTGAACCCGCCCCGGGCAAGCCAACGCGGTCAAATTCGCTGGCCATTCGCGCGCGCTGCGCCGCGCTTTTGGCGTGTTTTTCGGGGTTGCCGTGACGCGCAAGCGGCTCGGGTCTCGCAGGCGCCGCAGCAGCCCGGCCTCCGGGTCTGAAAAAGCACGTTTCTTTGCCACCGCCGCTAAAGGAACGGAGCGGCTGCTCGCGGAGGAGCTGGTCGAGCTCGGCTTGCCGGGGGTAGCCGTTGACCCGGGGGGCGTCTACTTCGGCGCCGCGGTGGAAGACGCGTACCGCGCCTGCTTGTGGTCGCGCATCGCGCTGCGCGTGGTGGAACCGCTGTCGAGCTTCCCCTGCGAGAGCGGCGACGAGCTGTACGAGGGCGTGCGCAGCGTGGACTGGTCGCCGTTCTTCGGCGGCACGCGCACGCTGGCCGTGCGCGCCGCCGGGCAAGCCGCACCGCTGACGCACACCCAAAACATCCCGGTGCGCACCAAGGACGCGATCGTCGATCAGCTGCTCGAAGACCACGGCAAGCGACCCAGCGTCGATCGCGAGGACCCGGACGTGCTCGTGTTCGTGCATCTGGCGCGCGGCCGCGCCACCGTGCACCTCGACTACTCGGGCGCCTCGCTGCATGCGCGCGGCCTGCGCGAAGCGGGCGGCGCCGCGCCCATCCGGGAGACGCTGGCGGCGGCGCTGGTGCGCTTCTCGGGCTGGAGCGGTGAGGTTCCGCTCGTGGATCCGATGTGCGGCTCCGGAACACTGTTGATCGAAGCCGCGGGCTGGGCGGGCCGGCGAGCGCCGGGGCTCGAGCGCGAGCGCTTCGGCTTCGAGCGCTGGGCCTCGTTCGACAGCGCCGCGGCAGAGCGCTTTCGCGGCCTGAAGGAAGAGGCGCGGGCTGCCGCGCGCCCCGTGCCCGAGCTGTTCGCCTCCGATCGCGATCCCCGCGCTCTGGAGCAGGCGCGGGCCCACGCCGCGCGCGCGGGCTTCGAGTTGCACGCGCGCTGCGTACCATTGCGCCAGGTCGAGCCGCGCGCCGCGCCCGGAGCGATGATCACCAATCCTCCGTATGGCCAACGGCTGGAGCGCACGCCCGAGCTGGAGCAGGACCTCGCACGGCTGCTCGAGCGCTTCCGAGAGCACCTGCGCGCGCTGATCGTGCCGCTGGACTTCCCGCAATGGCGCGGAGCCTCCTCCGCGAAGGCTGGGCGGCGCTGGCTGCAGGTCTTCAATGGAGCGCTGGAGTGCGAGTTCCGGCGCTACGACGCCGAGACCCCTGCCCGCGCCGAAACGGAGCCGCCGGTCGCGTCCTGATCGGTGCGATCGGCCCGGGTCGGAGCAACGCGGGACAATTCCCCCGGATCTTCACCGGACACACATCGTAACAATCGCGCCGGATCTGCACCGAAGCTGGCTCTGCGCGGGCTCGCCTGGCGCAGCAGCGGGGGCTATGCTCGCTTCGCGGGCGCGGTCGGCGGCCGTCGACCCTTTCTGCGGGAACACCCCGCACCCCGAGCAGGAGCCCGAGAGTGAGCCAGATCGGTCCAGCGAAGAAATCGAGCGGAACCATCCCGCCCGGCCCGGGCAGCCTGCACCCGGAGTCGCACGCGGGCAAGCTGCGCAACGTCTACGCCTGCCTGGTGTACGAGTCCCAGGAATGCGTGGT
This sequence comes from Polyangiaceae bacterium, assembly GCA_025936205.1. Next base: position 3,685 of record JAICTU010000395.1, read on the forward strand.
GGACCTGGTGCGTAACCTGCGTTGCCTGGACCCTGACTCCACCATCCTGCTCTATAACGGCGGCGCCGACGGCAGCCTGCTGCAGCCGCGCTCCTGCTTCGACAAGCTGGGCGCGCGCATCCACCCGAACCCGCGCCCGATCGAGGCCAGCAAGGTGTACCAGTTCGCGCTCGACTGCATGCAGTTTGCGCTCGACGAGCTGGGCTTCGACACGCTCACGATCGTGGATTCGGATCAGCTGTGCCTGCAGAGCGGCTGGAGCGAGGCGGTCGCGCAGCAGCTTGCATGCTCCACTCGGGGTAGCGCTGCGGAGTACGGCGGCGTGGGGCTGCTCGGGCAAGGCATCGGCGGCCGGGCTCCGGAGCGCTTGCCGCCACAAACGCGCGTCACCCCCGCGATCGGCGCCTGGCAGGAGCTCGCCTTGTGGCGGCCGCTGCTGCGCCGCTTCTCCGATGGAGAGAGCCAGTTTCCGCGCTGGATGCCCTGGCCCGGGGCCGTGTTCACCGCCCCGGCGGCGCGCGAGCTGTGCGCCTGGTTCGCCCGCGACGAGGAGCTGCGCAAGATCGTCGAGCAATCGCGCGTCTGGGCCAAGGAGCAGGTGGTGTTTCCGACGCTCACCGCCCTGCTCGGCTTCAAGGTGGTGCCGTGCCCGGGCAGCGCCGATTTCGTCAAATATCAGGTCAAATACGACCAGGAGCAGACCAGCGCGGCGCTGGAGAACGAGCAGGTGTTCTGGATGCACCCCGTCCCGCGCCGCTATGACGATGTCACGCGCAAGTCCGTGCGCGCGCACTTCGATCAATACCGGCGCGCAGTCTCGCTGCCCTCGCGGCCCGCGGCGCGCGCCAGCATCTCACCGGTGAATGACCAGATCCGCAGGCCTATCCTGGAGCAGATGCGCAACATCGAGGGCTGGCTGACCGCCGCCGAAGCGGATCTGCTGATCTCGCTCGCGCAGCAGGCCTTGACCGATTGCCCGCACGTGAGCGCGGTGGTCGAGGTCGGCAGCTACTGCGGCAAGGCCACCACCGTGCTCGGCGGCGTCGTGCGCGCGGTGCGCGCCACTGCGCGGGTCTGGGCGATCGATCCTCACGATGGCTTCGTGGGCGCGCACGACCACGGCCTGGAGCGCGTGGCGAAGCCCACGCTCGACCTGCTGCAGCAGAACATCGAGCGAGCTCAGCTCTCGCCCTTCGTCGAGATCGTGCAGGGGCGCGCGCAGGATGTGCCCTGGTCGGAGCCGGTGTGCCTGCTCTTGATCGACGGCCTGCACGACTATCCGAGCGTGCTGCGCGACTTCACGCATTTCGAGAGCTTCCTGGTCGACGGCGGGCTGGTGGCGTTCCACGACTACGACGACTACTTCCCGGGGGTGCCCGCCTTCGTCGACGAGCTGTCCGCGTCGGGCCGCTATCAGACCGTCGCGCGCGCCCGCAGTCTGATAGCCTTGCGCAAGCTGCCCTCCCGCTCGCCCGATGTCCGCCTGCACTGACCTTCGCTCGCTGGTTTCCGCCACCCTCGCCTGCGGCGCGCTCGCGGCCTGCGCAGAGGTGCCGATCGTGCCCGACGTGCCGCTGGTGCCGCTCACGATCGCCTCCTGTACGCCCGTCGTCGAACGGCTGCAGCACCTGGATCAGCCGAGCGCGCTCGGCTTCTCCGCCGTTGAATTGCTGGCCCGGGTCGCAGGCGAGAGCAGCTCACCGCTCTCGTGGCTGCCGCCGGAGTCGAGCTCCGACTACACGCTGGCGTACGGCCCCGAGAACGGCCGCTCCAGCTTGCGCCTGCAAGTCCTGCCGGCCGAGGGTGAGGTGCTGTACCGGCACGAGCTCCGCGCCGCTGACGCGCCCGACGACGTGGAGTGTGCCGAGGACGTGCTGGAGGTGCCGGTCACGGTCTCCTTGCAGAGCAGCGCCGGCGCGCTGGACGAGACGTTCCCGGCGCAGCTGCAAGCGAGCGCCGCGTACCGCGCGCAGCTCACGCATCAGTTCACGCGCAGCTCCGGTGCCTTCAGCGCCGACCTGCGCTCGCTCGCGCCCGAGCGCGCCTTCTCCGCCGGCCCGTTGCTGCTGCAGGCCACGCTCTGGGAAGGCGGGAGCCAGGGCTCGCTGAGCACGGAGATCCTGAGCAGCTACACCGAGCAAGCGAGCCCCGCGACGCGCGCGGCCTTCCCCGCGCCCGTGCCCGCGGGCGAGCCCACCGTTCTCGCGCAGTGGCCGAGCGCCGAGCCCTGCGGCGCGGCCAGCATGAGCCGGCTGCCGAGCGACGCCAAGGTGCTCGGCTTCAGCGTCAGCGACGTGCTCTCGGCGCTCGGCGCCAGCGGCTCGCGCGAGCTGCTCTGGTCCACCGGCGATGTGACCAGGCTGGAGCTCGACTTCGTGCCGCCGGCGAGCGAGCTGTGCCAGTCGGTGGACGGCGCGCTGAGCTTCGCCACCAACGTGCGCGTGCGCACCGCCGACGGCAAGCTCGGGACCGAGGTGGCCGTGCAGATCAGCGCCGCGGGCGAGGACGGAGCGCTCGGCGAAATCAGCGTGCAGACGCCCGAGCTGGAGACGAACGTGGCCGGCGCCGATGACACGACGCGCGTCGAGCTCGACGCCAGCTTCCGCAGCGGGCTGAGCACCGGCACGCTGACGCTCTCCGGCGTGCCCGCCGGCGTGGACGCCAAGCACGCGGCGCTCTCCCTCAGCGACCCTCACGGCATGCGCGAGCTCGCCAGCGGGCGCTGGACGCGCTGACCGCCTCCGGGCGGAGGACAGAGGCTCAGGCTTCGCGGAAGGCGTCGCAGGGCCGCAAACGTGCGGCGCGCAGCGCCGGCCAGATCGTCGCCGCCAGGCACGCGAGCAGCGCGAACGCCCCCGTGACCGCGAACTCCTCCGGCCGCAGCAGCACCGGCAAGCGATCGATGAAGTACACCTTGGGATCGAGCGCGATGGCATGCCCCAGGATCCAGCGGCACACCACGTAGCCCAGGCTGAGGCCGGCCGTGGCGCCCGCGAGCCCGATCAATAGCCCCTGATACACGAACGCCCGGAGCAACTGCGCGTCGCTCGCGCCCATGGTCTTGATCACGGCGATGTCGCGCTTCTTTTCCATGACCATCAGGATCAAGGTGGCGACCACCGTGAAGGTGGCCACCAGCACGATGATGCCGAGCACCAGACTCATCAAGATCTGCTGGATGCGCAGCGCCGTGAACAGGCCGTGGTTCAGCTCCATCCAGTCGATCACGTCGTACAGCTTGCCCGCCAGCGCCTCGTTCACACGCAAGGCCACCTCGTGCGCTCGATCGACGTCGGAGATCTTCATCTCCACGCCCGTCACCGAATCGCTGCGCACGTAGAAGGCTTGCGCCTCCTTCAGATCCGCGTACGCGAAGCGCGAGTCGTACTGCTCGAAGCCGGCGCGAAAGGCAGCGACGACGCGGAACGGCTTGGCCACAGCCGGCACCATTTGCCGGCCCTCGTAGCTGAAGCCGATGGTGGGGGAAGTGACCTGCACGCAGTCGCCGATCTGCGCCCGCAGCGTGTCCTGCAGCGAATAGCCGAGCACGATGCCTGGTAAGTTTTGTCCGGCGGCGCAGGGATCGCCGACCAGCTCGTCGGGTAAGGGTTCGTCGGGAGGCAGCTCGCTCTGGTAGCCGCCCGGTGGAACGATCGAGCCGGCTGGCAGCGGGCGCGCCGCGGCGCGCGGCGCGGGGGGCGCGGCGGCCTCCATTCGCTCGGCCTCTTGCTCCGCGGCCTCCAGATCGGAGAGGGGCGGAGGTGGCGGCGCGCGCAATCCGTCGAGCGAGCCTGCGACGATCTGCTCGGGAAGATCGAGCACAGTGCCCACGCGCTCCGGATCGATGCCCTTCAACATGGTGGTCGCCGATCGGTGGCCGTGGGTGATCAACATGGGGTTGATCGAGAACGGCGCGACGCCGATCACCTCCGGCATGTCGCGCACCCGATCGATCACGGTGCGAACCTCGTGAAACGGGATGTGCAGCACCATCACGTGCGCGTTCACGCCCAGCACCTTCTTCTGAAACTCCGCCCGGAACCCACCCGTCACGCTCATCACCGCCACCAGCGCTGCGGTGCCCAGCGCGACGCCGATGACCGCGAACACGGTGCTCAGGGAGATGAAGCCGCGCTTCTTCGAGCGCAGGTACCGGACCGCGAGGGTGAAGGCGAAGCCCATGCTCTGATGATTAGCAGAGCGGGAAACCGACGGCAGTAGTCGGTAACCGTCGTTGGGAACTGCGCCGCCTGCGCGGGCCTGTGCGAAACGCCTGCCCGACCGCCCCCCGGGGTCCGCGCAGCGCCCCGATGCGCCGCTCGGCGTCGTGAAGTGGAGGCCCGGCCCCACTCGCGCACCATGCCGGGCCGCGTTATTGGCCGTGCTTCCATACGTGCTGCACGTCTCTGCGTGCCTGCAGCTCCAGCGCTGGGCGCGGCGTTACCCGATCGAAGCAGGAAAAGCCGCTAGAACGCAGGGGACGCGGGAGCCGTCCCCGAGATCAGCGTGGCGATGCCCTGGACTCGGCAGCACACCTCGCCCTGGGCATCACTGAGCTCTCCCGAGGCAAAAATCAGCCGTTTCGTCGCGCGGTCGACGCGGGCCTCGCCCTGGATCAGCGCGCCGCGCAAGGGACGTTCAAAGCGGATCGCGAGCTGCACGGTGCCCGAACGGCTCGTGGGATCGACCAGACCGCAAGAGCAGCCGATCAGCACGTCGCACAATGCGGACAGCACCCCGCCGTTGACAATCGCCGTGTCTCCCAGACCACCACGCATCAACGGTGGAATCGAGTCCACACGGATCTGCAACCGCGTGACATCCGGGAAAACGACCTTGACACCGAAGTTGTGAAAAGAAGCCAGCGCATTGCAGCGATCGGCGTATTGCTGCAGTGCTTCCAACGTGACGTTCGGCGGCGCGCTCATACAAGTAACGCAAAGCGGGGTGCGGGGTGTCCCCGCAAAATAGCGGGAAAGCCCGCGGCAGTCTGCCCCAAGCCTCATGTCTAGTGAC
>JAICTU010000654.1 GCA_025936205.1 Polyangiaceae bacterium
CGCCGCTTGCGTGCCACCTCGCGCAGCGCATACGCGATGGCGATGCTGCCTTCGCGAGTGGGCGCCGTTCGCGTCGGCGGCAGGGGCTCTGCCCGCCAGGCCGAGAAGAGCTCAGCCAGGTTCGGCTGTGGTTTCATGGTTCCCCCCGCGTGACGGAAGCCTTGGCCAAGCGCGCCTGGAGCTCCTTGCGACCGCGCACCAGGCGTGACTGAGCGGCCGCGATGGACACGCCGGTGATCGTGGCGATCTCGGCCAGCGCGTGGCCCATCAGATCGTGCAACAGCACGGTCTCGGCCTGGTCCGGAGAGATCTCCGAGAGCAGCCCGCGCAAGCGCTCGAGCTCGCGCTGCAGCAGCACGTTGCGCTCGACGTCCTCGGTGCCGCTCGCGCGCTCGGTGAGCTCGCTCGGCTCCAGTGTGGTGTTGAACACCCGGCGCTGGCGATAGCGCGAGCGCAGCGCCTTGAGCGCCACGTGCGCGGTGATCGTGCTGGCCCAGGTCTTCAGACTGCAGGCCTGCGCGTAGCGCCGCTCCGACAGCGTCGAGATGATCTGCTCGAAGCTGCTCTGCACGAGATCCTCGTGCTCCGGCTCGCGCCTGCCGAGGACCCGGAACAAGGTCGCCTCCACCGCAGGCAAAAGCCGCCGATACACCTCGGCGGCGATGCGCTCGTCACCGCTGGCGATGCCCTCGAACAGCTCCTCGTCCGTGTAGGCGGGCGCCAGGTTGCCGACTCGGGCTGGGGAGCCGCCGGCAATCGCCCGCAGGACAGGCCGCGGCTTGGGGATGAGGCGTTCGGATACCACGCGGTCAGTTGCCTTCTAAACCATTGGAGTCTTTTATGATTACCAGCACGGCGCCAGGTCTGGACCAGCGCTGGCAGGCCTTCGAGCAGCCCGTGAGAGGATACAGTGCCCCCAGGCGCACTCGAGCAGGCAGGAATTCGTCCGGTGGGCTAGAGGGCCGGAGCGCTCAATGAATTCTCAGGCCGACGCCCAGCAATCCGGTGATGTCGACGGGCAGGGTGCTGCCCACCAGTGTATCGCCCACGAACAGCTGGCTCTTGCGGCCGATGCTGTGCGCGTCGAGCCCGAGCCAGAACCCGAAGCCCGGCCAGGGCAGCCACCAGCCGTCCGCACCGAGGGCTGCCACCGGGTTCAGCACCGACGAGGAGCGCTCTACGTTGCGCGCGCTGGCCTCGAAGCGCAACCGCTGCATCCCTGCCTGCAAGCTGAGCCCGAGGCTGAACTCATCGCTCCACCAGAAGCGGTAGCCGATGCCCGCCTCGATCGTCAGCCACGACACGTCCAGCCCGTCATCGCTCAGGGCGCGCTGCGAGTAGCTCGCCGAGCCGAGCAGCTCGATGCCTGCGCGGCTCACCCAGCTGCCGCGCAGGCACGCGCCAATGCGCGCGCTGCCGTCGTCGAGCGCCGGACCACCGAACACGCCGACGCCGATGAACACGCCGTTCTGCGGTAGGACCGCAGCACGCTCGCGCGCAGCCTCAGGTCGATGCTCGGCGACCACGGGCGCGGCAGGCGGTGGACCCGGAGCCGGCTCGGGCGCTGCGGGCCGAGAGGCTCCGGGCTCGGCGGGCGAAGGGCTCGGCGGGGGCTCGGGCGCTGCGGGCTCGGCAGCGCTCTCGGGCGTTTCGGCTGCAGGCGCGGCTTGCCCCTCTTCCGCTTCTGCGCGCTGCCCTTCCCCGACCAGCGTCGCGATCGCCAGGCCCACGCTGCGCCAGCGCTCGCGCGGCGGATCTTCACGCGTAAAGCGCAGCGTCCGCACGAGCGCGGGTTGCTCCGCGCCGAGGCGCACCTCGATCTCGATCTCGCGCGCCGCGCGCCGCGCAACGGCCGACACGCCCGGCTCGTCGAGCGAGGCGGCGCCTCGCGCCAGGCACACGCGCTCGGCGACGACCTCGTTGCAGGCGTCGAGCACGTACTGCAGCTCGGCCCGCGTGACCTGGGGTCCGAGATCGACGACGATGGGCGGCAGCACGGGGTCCCGGAGCAGACGCCAACTTCATTGGCGTTGCAATGACGCCCGAGTGGCTCGAGCGCGCCGCGGCAGACTGAGCGCCACTCTCTTATATAAACGTCACACTGCCCCGATCCTTCAGCTCGAGTGAGCTCCGCAGGCTATGACGCCGCTCGTGAAGCCTCGAACCAAGCCCACGAGCAAGAAGGCCGCACCGACCGCACGCGCCAAGAAAGCGGCGCGCCGGATCGTGCAGAGCGCGACCCAGCTCGCGAAGCAGCTCGCGCCCAGCAGCAAAAAAGCAGCCAAGAAGGCCCCCCGCGCCCCTGCTGCGCGGCCGCGCGGCAAAGCCAAGCACGGCGATCTCGCGCAGCTGCTGGAGCGCATCCAGCAGGCGATCCCCGATCCACACGTGGAACTGCGCTTCGAGGATCCGTGGCAGCTCTTGATCGCGGTGATCCTCAGCGCGCAGAGCACGGATCGCATGGTCAACCTGGTGACGCCCGAGGTCTTCCGGCGCTGGCCCACGCCCTCTGCTCTGGCGGCAGCGCCGCAGGAGCAGGTCGAGATCGTGGTGAAGTCGACCGGCTTCTTCCGCAACAAGGCCAAGGCCATCCGCGGCGCCAGCCAGATGCTCGTGGAACGCTTTGGCGGCGCCGTGCCGCGCACGCTCGCAGAGTTGATCGAAGTGCCGGGCGTGGCGCGCAAGACGGCCAACGTGGTGCTCGGCGCGGCCTACGGCCTGGCGTCGGGCATCGTGACCGACACGCACGCGATGCGCGTGGCGCAGCGGCTCGGGCTCACGCGCGAGGAAACTCCGGAGAAGATCGAAGCCGACCTGTGCCGGCTGTTCCCCGAGCAGCACTGGATCGCGCTCAGCCATCAGCTCGTGCTGCACGGCCGTCACCTGTGCATCGCGCGCGCGCCCGCTTGCCAGCGCTGCGCGCTGAACGAGCTGTGCCCGTCGCGCCAGGCGCCGCCGGTGGGCGACTGGCAGGAGCGGGCGAAGGCGGAGGCGACCGACATGGCAGAAAAAAGCCTCGGCTTTTCGCGAGCGCTGGCGCGCGCGAGCGCCGTTGCCAGCGCGTAGCTCGCGCTCCGGCCGCTGGCATCCGGCGTGGGCTTCGACTAGCGTCGCGCGCATGGCCGCGAAGGACAGGCAAAATACCGCAGTTTCCGAGATTTTCGATGCGAGCCTCTGGCGTGAGGTCGAGGGCTTTCGCTTCGCCGACATCACCTATCATCGCGCCGTCGACTGCGGCGCGGTGCGCATCGCCTTCGATCGGCCGGAAGTGCGTAACGCCTTCCGCCCACAGACGGTCGATGAACTGTACACGGCGCTGGAGCACGCGCGCACCTGGAGCGACGTGGGCGCGGTCATCATCACCGGCAACGGCCCCTCGCCGAAGGACGGCGGGTGGGCCTTCTGCTCCGGCGGCGATCAGCGCATCCGCGGCAAGGACGGCTATCAGTATGAAGGCGCGGGCGGCATCGATCCGGCGCGCCTCGGCCGCTTGCACATCCTGGAAGTGCAACGGCTGATCCGCTTCATGCCCAAGGTCGTGATCGCGGCCGTGCCCGGTTGGGCTGTCGGCGGCGGCCACAGCCTGCACGTGGTCTGCGATCTCACCATCGCCAGCCGTGAGCACGCGCTCTTCAAGCAGACGGACCCGGACGTGGCCAGCTTCGACAGCGGCTACGGCTCCGCGCTGCTCGCGCGCCAGGTGGGGCAGAAGCGCGCGCGGGAGATCTTCTTCATCGGGGACAACTACACGGCGCAGCAAGCCTTCGAGATGGGCATGGTCAACGCCGTTGTGCCGCATCGCGAGCTGGAGAGCTTCTCCCTCGACTGGTGCAAGCGCATCCTGCAGAAGAGCCCGACCGCCATCCGCATGCTCAAATACGGCTTCAACCTGCCCGACGAAGGCCTGGTGGGGCAGCAACTGTTCGCCGGCGAGGCGACGCGGCTCGCCTACGCCAGCGAAGAGGCCCGCGAAGGCCGAGATGCCTTCCTGGAAAAGCGCCGCCCCGAGTTCGGCAAGTTCCCCTGGCACTACTGAACGCTACAGATACAGCTTCATCCCGACGTGCGACGGCTCGAAACCGAGCCGCTCATAGAAGGCATGCGCGCGCCCCCGTCGCACGTTGCTGGTGAGCTGCACGCGCAGCGCGCCGCGCCGGCGTGCGAGCTCGATGGCGAAGCGCATCATCTGTTCGCCGATGCCC
>JAICTU010000803.1 GCA_025936205.1 Polyangiaceae bacterium
CCGCTGCCGGCAGCCCTCGCCCCTGCGCCGGCGAGGGCAGGTCGAACAACAGCGGCGCCGAACGGGCCCGCAGCGAGGGCCGCATCAGCTCTGCGGGATCCTTGGAGAGCAACGGCCGCGCCGAGCGGGCGAGCTCGTCGACGTGCTGCGCGCTGACCTTCAAGTCGTCGAGCGACCAGGGCGTGTCGGACGGAATCGCGCTCGCGTACTCGACGAAGTCACGAGCCCGTGCCTGATAGGCACGCCGGCGCTCCGCCGACTCGGGAAACGTGCTCAGCCCGGAGACGCAGGCGGCGAACGGACGTGCCTCTGCGGGGGAAGCGACCAGCCGGCGCCTGACCAGGCGCCAGAACTCGGCCGGGCGCTGCCAGAACAGGTCGGGCCCGGGATTGCCGGCCATGCACAGAGCGTAGTCCGCGACAGCGGTCGCCGTGTTATGCAACTCCCAGTACGCAATGGCACGGGGCGCGAACCAGCGCACTGACAGCACCAGCAGTGCCAGTGCGACGAGTAGGCGCAGCCGCACGGGTAGCGGGAACTCTTGCGTACGAGGCGGCAGCGTCGGCTCGGGCAACGGTGGCACAGCCAGCGTCGCGGGACGCGTGAGCTGGAGCTCGCGCGGCCTGGGCATGCGCACGCGCATGTGCTGGGAGCTGCGCACCGGCACTCGCAGCTCGAGCGGCATCCTCAGCCCAGATCCGAACGGCATCTCTACGTTGTAGCCAACGTGCGATTACCCGGGCAAATTCCGGATTGTGCGGTTCGCGGTCGTAACTACCTCCTATCCGCTCAGGGATGGACAGGCGGCGGGGCATTTCGTGGCTGCCGAAGTGCGGCGATTGTGCGTGGAACACGAGGTACTGGTGATCGCGCCGGGCACGCAGTACGGGTCGACAGGAAGCGCGCCCCGGGTGCTGCGCAGCGCTGGCCGAGGCCTCTTCGGTCCGCCGGGCGCGCTCGCCCGCCTGCGCGAGCAGCCGCTGCGCGCGCTGGGCGGGCTCGAGTTCTGCGCGCGGGCCCGCCTGTGGCTGGAGCGCGAAGGGCCTTTTGATCGGGTGATTGCGCACTGGCTGTTGCCCTGCGCATGGCCGATCGCTGCGGGACTGAGCTGTCCGGTGGAAGCCGTCGCGCACGGCAGCGACGTGCGCTTGCTCTCGCGCGCCCCGGCGCCGTTGCGGCGGCACATCACTCGGCTCTGGCTCGATCGATGCGTAGCGATTCGCGTCGTCTCCAACGAGTTGCGCGAGCTGCTCTTGGCCTGCACCAGTTCGCGCCTGGCGTCTCAGGTGCGCGTCGAGCCGATGCAGCTACACCTCGACCCTCAGCTCGAACGCACGGCAGCGCGCCGGCGCCTCGGAGTCTCCACGAACGTGCGGCTCGTATTGCTGGTGGCTCGACTGATCCCGGAGAAGCGCGTGGCCGTGGCGCTTCAGGCGGTATCTCGGCTACCGGCGGTGGAGGTTGTCGTGGTCGGCGGAGGACCGCTGTTGGCGGAGCTGCAACAGCGATTTAGCTTGGTGCATTTCACCGGTGAGTTGCCGCACTCACAGGCCCTCGACTGGATCGCAGCCGCGGATGTCATGATCAGCGCTTCGCAGCTGGAGGGCTCCCCGACCGCGCTGCGGGAGGCGAGGGCCCTCGGGGTGCCGGTCGTTGCGCGCAGCGCAGGCGATCTCGCCGAGCGGGCGGCCGTCGACAGCGGCCTGTGGCTGCTCTGAACGCGGGCTGCGCTCAACCCGCGCGTTTTTCCCAGCACTCGAAGCCCAGCGCGCGCCAGCCTTGGACCACCGAAGCCCGGCACTCGGCGTCGACCAGCGCCAGCGCGCAACCGCCGCCCCCGGCACCCGTGAGCTTGGCGCCCAGCGCGCCGTGCTCGAGCGCGCTGCGAACGGCCTGGTCGAGTCGAGCCGTCGACACGCCGAGCCGCACCAGCAGCTCGTGGTTCTGGGTCATCAGGCGGCCGAGCTCGCGCTGCTCGCCCCGCGCGATGCACCCCTCTGCGTTTGATACCAGCACGCTGACCTCGTCGAGCAAGGAGCCGATGCGCGCAGGCTCGGCGCTGCGCCGCTGCGCCACTCCCTCCACCATGCGCCGCGTGCTGGCGCCCGCTTCGACCAGCGCAACGACCAGCTCCAGGGCGCGTGCTGGGCGCAGCGGCCGGGCGGACTCGCCGCGCCGAAAGGCAAGACAACCGCCGTGCTCGGC
>JAICTU010000499.1 GCA_025936205.1 Polyangiaceae bacterium
ATAGACATAGACCCGGCGGAGATCGGCAAGGTTCGCGTGCCCGACGTGCCCATCGTCGGCGACGTGCGGATGGTGCTGCGCGAGCTGATAAAGCACGTCGAGGCGAAGCCGTGGAGCGCCTGGAACGACCGGATACTGGAGTGGAAGCGGCTGTTCCCGCTGGTCTACCCGCACGACGGCAAGCTGTATGCCGAATTCATCCTGGAGCAGATCAACGACCTGACGAACGGCGAGGCCATCATGGCGACCGACGTGGGCCAGCACCAGATGTGGGCGGCGCAGTACTTCAAGGCGCGCCGGCCGCGCCAGTGGATCACCTCCGGCGGCCTCGGCACGATGGGCTTCGGCCTGCCCGCGGCCATCGGCGCGCAGGTGGCCTTCCCGGACCGCAAGGTGATCAATCTGACGGGCGACGGCTCGTTCCAGATGTGCATCCAGGAGCTGGCGACCTGTGTTCAGGAGAACCTGAACCTGAAGATCCTGGTCATGAACAACCGCTTCCTGGGCATGGTGCGCCAGTGGCAGGAGCTCTTGTACGACCGGCGCTATAGCGAGGTCGGGCTGAAGTACTTCCCCGATTTCGTGAAGATCGCCGAGGCCTACGGCGCGACCGGCTTCCGTGCGGAGAAGCCGGAAGAGCTGCGGGCCGTGCTGGAGAAGGGGCTCAACACGCCCGGCACGGTGTTGATGGACATCATCGTGCACAAGGAGACCAACGTGTTCCCGATGATCCCGGGCGGCGCCGCGCACTACGAGATCTTGCTCGGGCCGGAAGACGACGAGCAGAAGGATGCTCAGCCGCGGGAGCTCGCATGAACAGCATCGCGCCTTCGACTCGTCACATCATCAGCATCCTGGTCGAGGACCGATCGGGTGAGCTGGCGCGCATCGTTGGGCTGTTCAGCGGGCGCGGCTACCACATCGATAGCCTGGCCGTGAACCGCAGCATCGAGCCCGGCATGAGCCGGGTGGTGCTCACCACGCGCGGCGACCCGCCGGTGATCGAGCAGATCCTCAAGCAGGTGAACAAGCTGGTGCGCGTGCACAAGGTGCGGCACCTGCAGGGCGAGGCGCACCTCGAGCGCGAGCTGTGCATCGTCACGGTGCGCACCCAGAACGCGCGCGCCCGCGAGGAGCTGGAGCGCGTGATCAAGCTCACCAGCTCGCGCGTGCTCGCGTTCTCGGCGACCGCCTTCACGGTGGAGGCGACCGGCACGAGCAGCGACATCGATCACTTCCTGGAGCTGATCCGCCCGCTCGGCGTGCGCGACATGGTGCGTTCGGCGCCCATCGCGCTCAGCCGTGCGGGGACGGAGGCCGAGACGCCGGCAGTGGAAGTCGGCGGCGTGCTCAGTTGACGTGAGCAGCGCGGTGGCAGCTCTGGATTACCTGAACGCCGCGCTGCCGGCCGAGCGTCGCGTCGAGCTGTTGCTCGCGCACATGACGCTCGACGAGAAGCTCGGGCAAATGTGCCAGTACGTGGGCGAGACCAGCTCGCCCACGGCCGAGAACGCGGATGAGGTCGTCGGCTACGCGCTCGCTCTCGCCGACAAGGTCGAGCTGATCAAGAGCGGGAAGGTCGGCTCGTTCCTCAAGGTGCCGGGCCCGCTGGAGGCGAATTTCCTGCAAGAGGTCGCTGCCTCGACGCGGCTGGGGATTCCGCTCCTGATCGCCACAGACGCGATCCACGGCCACGGCATGGACCTGCCCGAGGCGACCATCTTTCCCTCACCCATCAGCTTCGCGTCGGCGTTCGACCCGGAGCTGGCGCGCCGCATCGCGGCCTGCACCGCGCGCGAGATGCGCGCGACGGGCTTCCACTGGTCGTTCTCGCCCAACGTGGATGTGGTGCGCGATCCGCGCTGGGGCCGCACCGGCGAGACCTTCGGCGAAGATCCACTGCTGGTCGCCGAGCTGGGCGCGGCCATGATCGAGGGCTACCAGGGCGAGGACTTCTCGGGCGAGCACGAGGTGCTGGCTTGCGCCAAGCACCTGGTGGCGGGTGGCATCCCCAACAATGGCTTGAACGGGGCGCCTGCCGAGCTCTCCGAGCGCACGCTGCACGAGCTGTACTACCCGCCCTTCCAGCGGGCGGTCGAAGCCGGCGTGTTCACGCTGATGCCGAGCCACAACGAGGTGAACGGCGTGCCCTGTCACGCCGACGCGGATTTGCTCACGAGGCGGCTGCGCCGGGAGTGGGGCTTCCGCGGCTTCGTGATCAGCGATTGGCTGGACGTCGAGCGGCTGCGCAGCGTGCATCACATCGCCGAGACCCGCGCCGACGCCGATCGGCTGGCGGTGCTGGCCGGCATCGACATGCACATGCACGGGGGCGAGTTCTTCGAGAGCGTGCGCGCGCAGGTGGTCGAGGGAAAGATCCCGGAGGCGCGCATCGACGCGGCGGTTCGGCCGATCCTTCTGGCCAAGTTCCGGCTCGGGCTGTTCGAGCAGCGCTACTCCGACCCGGAGATCATCGGCCGCACCGTGTGCAGTGAAGAGCACCGGGCACTGGCGCTGGAGGCTGCGCGCAAGTCGATCGTGCTGCTGAAGAACGACGGCCTGTTGCCCTTGCAAGGCGTGCGTCGGCTGCTGCTTACGGGGCCCGACGCCGCGGATCAAAGCGTGCTCGGCGACTGGGCTCGCTTTCAGCCGGAGCACAACGTGGTCAGCATCGAGGCGGGGCTGCGCGCCGAAGCCCCGGAGGGCTTCGAGATCCAGCACGTCGCGACGGGACCGATCGAAGCCATCAGCGATGCGCAGATCGAAGCCGCGGTCGCGGCTGCGGCGGACAGTGACGTGGTGGTGCTGGCGATCGGCGAAAACTCGCTGCGCTTCAACCCGCAACGCACCAGCGGCGAGAATGTCGATCGCGTCTCGCTGGAGCCGCCCGGGCGGCAGCTGGAGTTGATGCGAGCGCTGGCCGAGAGCGGCAAGCCGCTCGTGGTGGTGTTGATCAACGGCGCGCCGATCGCGTCCGAGTGGATGGTGGAGCACGCTTCGGCGCTGGTCGAGGCCTGGGAGCCCGGCATGATGGGCGGGCGGGCGATCGCCGAGGTGGTGTTCGGCAAGGTCAACCCCTCCGGGCGCTTGCCGATGACCGTTCCCCGCTCCGTCGGGCACCTGGGCGCGAGCTACGATCACCGACCCTCCGCCCACCATCGCGGGCGCCTGCGCTTCTCCGAGTCGGACCCGTTGTTCCGCTTTGGTCATGGCCTGAGCTACAGCCACTTCGAGTACGCAAACCTGCGCTGCCCGGGCACGCTGGCGCCCGGGCAAGAGCTGGCGGTCGAGGTCGACGTGCACAATGCGGGCGAGCGCGCCGGTGACGAGATCGTGCTGCTCTTCCTGCGTGATCTGGTGGCGAGCGTGACGAGGCCGGTGCGGCAGCTGGTCGGGTTCCAGCGCTTGTCCTTGCAGCCCGGGGAGACGCGCAGCGTGCAGTTCGTGCTGCCGCCGTCGGCGCTCTCGCTGCTCGATCGAGGCTTGAAGCGGATCACCGAGCCGGGCGAGTTCCGGATCTTCGTCGGCCTCGACGGCCCCGAACAGAGCGTCTGGCTTCAGTCCGCGTCGATGCGGTAGATGCTGCCGCCGCGCGTCGCGATGTACAGCTCGCCGTCGGAGTCCGTGCCGAAGGTGGTGAAATCGGTGATGCCGTCCGGATTGAGGCTGGCGGTGATGTCGCGTGAGCCACCGAGCGCTCCGTCCTGCATGTGCAGCGTGCCGATCAGGCCGCTGCAGTAGTCGGCGTAAAAATACACGCTGCGCAAGTCCGGGATGGCGCGGCCGCGGTAGACATAGCCGCCCGTGATCGAGCACCCGGAGTCGTGGCTGTACTCGAGCACGGGTGGCGTGGTGCCGCCCTGGTCGCAGCCGCTATTCGGCTCGTAGCAGCGCGAGCCCTCCATGCTGTTCCAGCCGTAGTTGCGGCCGCCGGCGCCGCGCGGTTCGTAGTCGACTTCTTCCACTGCGTTCTGGCCGACGTCGGCGATGTACAGGTCGCCGTTGTCGGGGTCGAAGCTGAAGCGCCAGGGATTGCGCAAGCCGTAGCTCCAGATCTCGGGGCGCGCGCCGCTGTCGGTCACGTTGCCGTCGGGGATGCCGTATTCGCCCTGATCGCGCGCGTCGACGTCGATGCGCAGCATTTTGCCCAGCCATGCGCCCAGGTTCTGGCCGTTCCCCTGCGGATCACCGCCGCTGCCGCCATCGCCCAGGCCGATGTACAGGAAGCCATCGCGCGGGCTGAAGGCGAGCATGCCGCCGTTGTGGTTGGAGTAGGGCTGGGCCACGCTGAGCACCTGGCGCTGAGTGCTCGCGTCCACGCTCGTGGCGGCTGCGCTGCGCGAGAACTCGCTGATCACGCCATCGCCGCCACGCAGGCCATCTCGAGCGGTCGTCGAGTAGTGAACGAAGAAGCGACCGTTGTCGCGGAAGCTCGGGTGAAAGGCCAGCCCGAGCAAGCCTTGCTCGCCGCCCGAGGATTGCACGCGGTCGCCGAGATCGAGGAAGGGTTCGGTGCGGAGCTGGCCGTCTTCGATCCAGCGCACGCGCCCGCCTTGCTCCAGCACCAGGAGCACATCGCTGCCGGGCAACGCGCTGATGAACGTCGGTCGATCGAGGCCGTCGACCACGCGCGTCAGGTGCAGGTGGTCGACCACATCGCCCACCTCACCCGTCGCCGGCAGCGAGCTGCTCCCCGAATCGGAGCAAGCGAAGGCGGCGCAGGCCATTGTGGCGCGGGCGAATGCAGACAGCACGAACCTGGCCCTGGAAGCAGTGAGCCTGCTGAAAGGTGTGCGGGCTGCGAGCCTGGTCACGGGCAGGAGCTTCATCCCCACATCCTGCCCTAAATGGTGTTGGGCGTCTTGCCGTTCTCGGGACCGGTGCTGGCGGAGGTGCTCAATCCGGAAGAGCTGAAGCGCCTGCGCGAGTTTATCGGAACCGCGCCGAGCCCCTGAGCGGGCATCCACGCCGTCAGGGCGCCCCGACGTCGCGCAGCTCCACCTCCCGCAGCTCCACTTCCCGCAGCCACGTGTCGATCAACCTGCGCGCGATGCTGAGCTTGGGCGGCACCGGCGGCAGATCGTGCGCGGAGAACCAGCGCGCGTCGACGATCTCCTGGCCGTCGACGGCGATCTCGCCACCGGCGTGGTCCGCAAAGAAGCCGACCATCAACGAGTGCGGGAAGGGCCAGGGCTGGCTGCCGAAGTAGCGGATGTTGTCGATCTGGATGCCGACTTCTTCGAACACCTCGCGCGCCAGCGTTTGCTCGAGCGACTCTCCAGGCTCGACGAAGCCGGCGAGGGTGCTGTAGAAACCGGTCGCGAAGCGGCTCGAGCGGGCCAGCAGCGCCTGCTCGCCACGGCGCACCAGCACGATGATGGCGGGCGAGACGCGCGGATAAAACACCAGGTCACAGCGCTGGCAGCGCACGCAGCGCTCGGCGCTGTCGCGCAAGGTGGGCTGGCCGCAGCTGCCGCAGAAGCGATGCGTGACGGCAAAGGTGGCGATTTGCACGGCGCGCCCTGCGACAGCGAACTCTTCTTCCGTGAGCTGCGTGTACAGTGTACGCAGGCCCTGCGAGGCCCACGGCGCTGGCAGCTCCGCGCGGCCCGAGTCGAGCGCGAAGCAGTCTTCCCCGTCGAGGCGGCCGAGATACAGCGCGTCCGCGGGGTCGAGGCCGAGCCGGGGCAAGTCGCCGAGCTCGGGCAGCAGCGCGCGCTCGGCTTCTGCCCGAACGACAAGGCCGAGCTGGCGCACCACGAAGTAGCGCGGATGGGCGGAGAGCAGGGTAGGGGCGGTGACGGCGGGAACGAAGGTCATCTCGATCGAGTCAGGCTCCGGCGACGAGCTCCAGTACATGTACCCCGAAGGGCGGGAACTCCAAACCGTTGCCGATGGGCTCGCGCGCGCCGTCCAGGCCTTGTAGCACGCCCGAACGCAATCTTGGCTCGCAGCGCAGCGACGTGTCTACCATGTTGATAAACCAGACGAAGCGCCGGCCGTCTTCGTGGACGAGCTCACCGACCACCACGCGTGGATCGGCCACCGATACCTCCGGCGTAACCCCCGCGAGGTCCGCCAGCGCCGAATAGATGCGCCAGGTCGGCTCCGGGTTCACCGCCATGGTTTGTGCCGCCATGTGCTCCAGCGGATAAGTGCACAAGATCCACCGGCCCGCTCCCACTCGATGCTCGAGCAGTGCCGGCCGGCCGTGACGATCCTCGGCGATGACCGTGGCGCCATTCGGCTCCACCGGCAAAAAGGCGCGGGAGTTCTCCGTGCCGGCGACGCTGAACTCCAGCAACGCCCCTTCGCCGATTGCTGCAAATGGACGCCGGAAGTTGAAGCGCACCCGCTCGTCCTCGATGCGGTTGACCAGCCCGTAGCGCAGCAGCTTCTTCACTCCGAACGTGGCGTCGAGATCCGGCCACCAGGGGCCGCGCTGATTGTCGTGCACGCCCACAAAGTAAGAACAGTAGACGGTGGCACCCGCTCGTA
>JAICTU010000606.1 GCA_025936205.1 Polyangiaceae bacterium
AGTGCCGGCGCCTCGCTCGAATCGGTCAGAAAGCGCAACAGCCGCACGCTGTCTGCGTCGACCCACTGCAGGTCATCGAGGAACAGCACCAGCCGCCGGCGCCGGCACAGGCGCTGCAACGTCTCGCGCAGCGCGAAGGAGGAGCGATTGCCCGCCTCCTGGGGATCGAGCTCCGGCCGCGCGCAGGACTCGTCGAGCACGGCCTGGACGCGCTTCAGCACCGGAAAGGCCATGGTCAGCGTCTCGGGCTCGCGCGGCAGCAGGTACATGGCCTGCGCGTAGGGCAGATGGCGCCAGTACTCGCTCAGCTGATCCACGATGCCGTCGAGCGCCTTGTAGGGGATGCTCTCGCGCGCGTAGCAGCGCGCTTCCAGGAGCACGCGGTCGGTGCCGCCGGAGTACACCTGGTTCATGAATTCGCGCGCCAGCGCGCTCTTGCCGATCCCGGACGGCCCTTGCAGCAAGACCACGCGACAGGCCCCCGCGGCCACCTGCGCAAACTCCTCGTGCAGCACGCTCAGCTCCGCCGACCTGCCGGCGAAGACCGGGCGCGCGCCGCGCAGCTGGTGGGCCACGTCGGCGGACGCCGCGCCCGGCGAAAGCGCCGCCAGGATGTCTGCGCCTCGCGGGCGCTCGCGCGGATCGCGCCGCAGCAGCGCCATGCAGAGCTCCGCCAGGTCCCTCGGAGCCTCCGGGGCGAGCTCGCGCACATCGGGCGCCGGCTTCGCGAGCTTGTCGCGGATCACCTGCAGCATGCCGCCGTCGAAAGGGCAAACCCCGGTGAGCACCTCGTACAAGATCACGCCCATGCCGTACCAGTCCGCGGCCTCCCCCACTTCGCTGAGCGGCTCTGCCTGCTCCGGCGCCATGTACCCCGCCGTGCCGACCAGATGCGCGGTGAGCGTCGCGTTGCGCGGCTCGCTCAGATCCGCGACCAGGCCGAAGTCGAGCAGCACCACCCGACCGCTGCGCGCCACCAGCACGTTGGACGGCTTCACATCGCGATGGATCTTCGCGGCGGCGTGCAGCGCATCGAGGCCGGCTGCCAGCTGGGCCAGACCATCGCGCAGCCGCGCCTCGTCGAAGCGCACGGCTGCACCCGCTGCCGAGTCGCGCCGGCAGTTCTGCACGAAGTCGACGCCGTCGATCAGCTCCATCGTGTAGGAGCAGGCGCCGCCCTCGACGATCAGCTCATACAGCTCGGTCAGGTTCGCGTGGCGCAGATCCGCCAGGCTGCGAAACTCGCGCTTGAGCCGGTACAGGAGCTCGGGATCCTCGGAGCGGATCGTCTTCAGCGCCACGCGCCGATCGAGCAGCGTGTCGTGCACTTCGTACACGATGCCCATGCCGCCCTGACCCAGCTGACGAATTCGCCGGTAGCGCGCGCTGCCCAGCGTCTGAGGTCCCACCGCCACCTGTTTTTGCCCAGGCATTGGGCGTACGGCAGGGGCGCTTCTGGTGTCAAGGCTGATTCCCCGAGCAATTCTGCCCAATCCTTGCCACCCGCGGAGTACCCTCGCGCCGAGGTTCTCAGCCCGCGCCTTTCTTCTTTCCAGCGACGACGCCGTGTCGAAAGACTCCACCGCTTCCTTTGCGAGCGCCATCCAGGGCAACGTCGGCGACACTCGCGCCTGCTTGATCCTGGTCGCGCAGAGCGGCCGTCCCCTGGCGACGCCGCTGGCGTTTCCACTCTGGAACGTGGACGACGTGTCCCTCACGCGCAGCGCGACCCGCGACACACGCGCGCGCGTCGAGCGAGACCAGCTGCTGCTGGAGCTGGCGGACGGCTGGATGTCATCGCCCCACGCTCGACTCGTGCGCGAGCCGACGGGACACTGGCGGTTGCACGATCTGGGCTCGAAGAACGGCAGCTATGTCAACGGCGCGCGCGTGAGCTCCGCCGTGCTGGATGAGGGTGACCTGATCGATGTGGGCTTCAGCTTCTTGTCCCTGCAGTTGCAGCTGCCGCAAGCACTGCTCGCCGAGCTCCAGCTCGCCGAAGCAAAGCCGGAGCCGGTGACCACGCTCTGCGCCGAGTTGCACACGGTGCTCGCCGAGCTCGACCGCATCGGCGAGTCGAAGCTGGCGGTCATGCTCTCGGGCGAGACGGGCACCGGCAAAGAGCTCGCCGCGCGGCGCGTGCACGCCGCTTCGGGCCGGCGCGGCCCCTTCATCGCCGTCAACTGCGCGGCGATCGCGGGCTCGGTGGCGGAGAGCGAGCTGTTTGGCTTCGTGAAGGGCTCCTTCACGGGCGCCAGCGACGATCGCCAGGGCCTGGTGCGCGCGGCTCACGGTGGCACGCTATTTCTCGACGAGGTCGCGGATCTCGACCCGGCGATCCAGTCGAAGCTGCTGCGCGCGCTGCAACAGGAAGAAGTGTTGCCGGTGGGCTCCACGCGCCCCGTGCACGTCGACCTGCGCGTGATCAGCGCCAGCTGCCGCGAACTGGGCGCGCTGGTGGAGAGCGGCAAGTTCCGCGAGGATTTGTTCGCGCGCCTGGCCGGGCATCACGTCACCTTGCCGCCCCTGCGCGAGCGTCGTGAGGATCTGTGCCTGCTCGTGGCCGCGCTCTTGCGCGAGCGCTTGCAGGAGCGCGCGGGCGACGTGCGCCTGCAGCGCGAGGTATTGCGCGTGCTGTACCGCTACGATTGGCCGCGCAACATTCGCCAGCTCAAGCATGCGCTGGAGGCCGCGCTCGCGCTGAGCGACGGGCTCGAGATCCGCATGGAACACTTGCCCTCCGAGCTGCGACAGCAGCCGCTCGCGCCAGCGCCTGCGGAGGCGCCGGACGACGACCCGCTGCGCGCGCAGCTCAGCCAGCTGCTGAGCGAACATCGAGGCAACATCAGCGCCGTGGCGCGGGCGCTGGGCAAGGAGCGCGTGCAGATCCGCCGCTGGTGCCGGCGCTGGGGCCTCGACCCGGACGCCTTCCGTGAACACTCATGATGCGTTCAGTGGGTGGAACACACGCCTTGTTCCATGGAACAGCGCGCGTCCGGACAGCATGCGGGGAGGGCCGACCAGCGTGCGCCCGAAAGGGCGCAAGAGCACCTCGACTTCGTTCGCCACCTGCCGGGCTGTACCCCAGCGCCGCTCGCGATCCTTTTCCAGCAGCCTCTCCACCAGCTGGATCACCCCGACCGGCACACGCGACAGCGAGCGCAGTGACGGAGTGGGCTGCTCCAGCACGGCCGCCAGCGTCTCGCGCTGCGTCCGACCACGAAACGGTCGATCGCCGCTCAGAATCTCGAACAGCACCACCCCGAGCGCCCACAGATCGGCTCGCTCATCGAGCGCCTGACCCCGGATCGCCTCCGGACTCAGATAGGCGACCGTGCCGACAACATTGGCACAGCCACAAGGCGGGGCGCCGCGCGGCTGGGCCGAGCCGAAGTCAGCGAGCAGCGGCACCCC
Source organism: Polyangiaceae bacterium (assembly GCA_025936205.1). Next base: position 3,415 of record JAICTU010000606.1, read on the forward strand.
GGCGCTGGTCAGCAGCACGTTATCGGGCTTGATGTCCCGGTGAACGATGCCCAGATCGTGCGCCGCGGCGAGACCCGCGCACACGCCGGAGAGCAGCGTCAACGCGCGCTCGACCGGCAGCGAAACCTCGCGCTGCAGCAGGTCGCGCAACGAGCCGGGCGCCGCCTCCAGCACCAGATCCAGACGGTCGGCGTGAGCCACCGTGGCCACCAGCCGCACGATGTTCGGATGCTCCAGACGCCCGAGCAACTGGCCCTCCATCTCGAAACGCTGGCGCAGTTCGAGGGGCGGCTCCCTTCCCTCCAGACGCTTGATCGCCACTGACCGCCCGCGCAGCCAATCCCAGCCTCGGTACACCACACTGGTACCTCCCCAGGCGATGATCTCCAGCGGCTGAAAGCGCTCGCTCTGCGGACGGCGCTCCTCCGGCGCAACGGACACCGACGGGTCAGGCGCGGAAATGCTCGCCGAGTGACTCGCGGCTGCGCCCGTGCTCAGTGCGACCAGCGCGAAACACATCTCGCACCGCTCCAGATGCGCGTCCACCACCTCCAGCTCCGATGGCAACAGCGAGCCATCCAGAAACGCCAGCACCGTGTGCTCGCTCAAGCACGACCCAGCGCAGGCCAGCGCAGCGGCAGCCGGGCAAGACGACATCTTTCCCCTATCAGCAAGGCCTGTGCCAGCAACTTTTGGGTGGCTCGGCGCCTCACGTCACGTCCGATATCAGGAGGGACAAACGGGCGGCATCTCGCGGGGAGAGTCGAACGCAGCACGCCGACCCGACTCGCACGAATTGGGTTGACGGCTCGAGCCTACCTCGATCTCCTCGAAGAGGCGCGTCAACTGCTCGCACACGTGGTGCCCGATCGCGATCTGGTCGAAGTGCAGCGGCGCGCATTGCAGATGCTGGTCAACAAGCTGCGCGCCAGAAAGCACGGCGCTGCCCGGAGGCCGCGCCCCGCGCGCTTGGAGGCATCCGAACACGGATCCGCGCCGGCGCGGCAAACAGCGACGGATCAGCCCATGACAGCGGCTGGCGCGACCCCGGAATCTCAATTCATGCCGGAGAGCGTGACCGCACCAGAGAACGCTGCGAGCGCGTCGGGACCCGCGCCAGCGCGGCGCCGTGCGCCAACGGCAGACGTACGGCACACCGTGTGGCAGCGCGACGAAGGCCAATGTGCCTACGCCGACTCGCGAGGCCAACGCTGCCGCGAGCGCTCCGGGCTCGAGTTCCACCATCGCCGGCCTCATGCCCGCAGGGGGCCCGCGAGCGTCGACAATTTGGAGCTCCGCTGCCGCGCGCACAACACACTGGCCGCTGAGCGCGACTTCGGCCGCGAACGCATCCAAGAGCTCCGCCGGCGCGCCGCCGA
>JAICTU010000642.1 GCA_025936205.1 Polyangiaceae bacterium
CGACGACGCTCTACGGCCCGTCACCTCGGACGACCCGTCGGAGCTGCCTTTCTGAGGTGATTCCCCGGGCCTGGCCAAGCTGCGCCCACCGACCATCAAATAGCGTGCTCGAAGCACCATCGATTATCGAGACCACGCTCACCGCGTTTACCGGCATGGCATTGCTTTGTACCGAGTCCGGTGTCCATTGGGCGAAGACCGCCCGGTCTTCCCAAGAAATCAGCGCCCGCGCATCATTCCACGCTTATACGGAGCAAGAAGATGGACACGCGACCTTCGCTGTCGGTCTTGGTGACGTCCGTTTACCGGGCGTACCCGTTGTTGCGAACCTTAAGACTCCATCGGAGTACTTGGCCGACACGGCCGTCGTTCCTGCTGGCCGCGTCGCTTGCCTTGCTCGTTGCGACAGCAAGGCCTTCTTTGTCGTCCTCTTCGCCAGCGATTCAGTCAAGTTTAGGCGCAACCGTCTCTGGCAAGTTCGAGATTCAATTGCAAGCCAACTTCCTCCCGACCTTGGTCAGTTGCTGACGCGTCGTCGCGCTGGCGTGCTACGGCCCGGGTCCAGCGCGTGATGGTCGTGCGAAGCTGCCGGTGGGCGCTCGCTGCCCAACTCGGACGTTGCAGCTGACAAGGCCCTCGGTCGCTGCGCTCCCTCGGGACCTTGCAGCTGAACGCCAGCCGCTGGACTGACATCGCCATGAGAGGTAGACTGAGCTGACGTCGCCATGAGCAGGATCACCCTGAGGACGCCAGAACAAAGAGCTGATCAGGACTTGTCGTGGTCGCGTCCGGACGAGCAGTTCTTTGCCTCGGGGGCCTGTCACGTGCTCGCTGCAGCCTTTCTCATGACGTATCCAAGAGCTGGGTTCTCGGCGTGGACTCTTGTCCCGGCCTCTTGTGGGCGTTTCTCCGTCACTGCGTGGGGAATGGTCGTGTTTCCTTCGAGGGTGATCTGCAGCAGCTAGGCATTCTGTCCATGCAGGGCGCGAGCTACGATGAAACGGAGTTGCTCGAGCGCCAGACCACGTGGCCGCGACAGGACTTCGTCATTCTTCCCATTCAGCCGAGACGCTCTCGACGTTGAAACGCAATCACTGCGGTGCAGGTCGCCGGGCGCGGCTGACACCCGCCCGCCACTACGCTATGACCTCGAGCCAACATGGAACTCGATCTCGAGGGCGAGCACCAGAGCCGCGCCTACGCGCTCCTGGTCTCGCTGGTCACGCCGCGGCCGATCGCCTGGGTCACCACCGTGGGGCCCGACGGTGTGGTCAACGCGGCGCCCTTCAGCTTTTTCAACGTGCTCGGCAGCTCGCCGCCGATCATCGGTGTGTGCCCGGGCGACCGCGCTGACGGTGGGCCGAAGGACACCGCGCGCAACATCCGCCACAACCACGAGTTCGTCGTGAACCTGGTCGACGAAGAGCTCGCCCAGGCCATGAACCGCACGTCGGCGTCGCTGCCGTACGGTGTGAGCGAGCTCGACGGCTCGGGGCTGAGCACGGCGCCGTGTTCACTGGTGCAGGTGCCGCGCATCGCCGAGGCGCCCGCGAGTCTGGAGTGCGTGGAGTGGGGCACGCTGCAGATCGGGGACAATCGGCTGGTGATCGGGCTCGTCAAGCGCATCCATGTGCGCGATGAGCTGTTCGATCCGGTCAAGCAGCGCTTGATCAGTGAGCGCTTTCACTCGATCGGTCGCATGGCGAGCCCGAGCTGGTATTGCCGCACCAATGATCGCTTCGAGATGGTGCGGCCACCCTGAGATCATTGGGGCTCGTTCAGATCGTGCTCGGTTCGCGCCGTGCCGACCTGCGTCGTTTCGGCTCCGTCGGCGTGGGCAGCACCCAGGATGAAGGCCGCCACATCCGACCAGAGGCGCTGGAAGTCGGCGAGCGTGAAGCCGGAGCGACTTGGCAGCCAGTCGCCCGCGGGCACGTCGCCGGTCGTGTCTCCGAAGTGACCGACCACGTCCAGATGGTCGGCGTTGGCGGCATGCACGAGCTCGCCCCAGAGCTGTGAGTTGGTGGGCGAGATGCCGTCGTTGTCTCGGGCGGAAGGTAGCTCGCCCCAGTATTCGATCAAGCGAGCGCGTTGTGCGCCGACGGCTTCCGGAATCCAGCGCGCCTCGTGGCGCGCCGCCAGTCGATACAAGAAAGCGTACAAGGGGTACACGAGCTGCGCGTATGGGTCGCCGAAGTAGCGCAGGAAGCCGCGCCAGCTGGGCCGCGCCGAGCGGGCGACCACCGAGCCATAGCGCAGCGCGGGCTCGGCAGTGCAGGCGTTCAACAGGTCGCAGCCCGCGGGCGTGAGCTGAAAAACGAGCGCCTCATCCGAAGACACCGATCTGAAGAATTGCGCCAGCTCGAGGCGCCGCTCCGGCGAGAGGTCCTGGGCCAGCTTCGCAAACAGCTCGTCGAAGGTGTTCGGTGCTCGGCGGAAGGGTCGCCAGAGCCACAACAGGCCGTGCGCCAGGCGCAAGAAAAAGGCGAGGGGGATGCCTCGTCGTTCCAGGGCCCAGGCCAGATAGCGTGCCCCGACGCGCAACAGGCGGCGCCCCAGCGAGCTGGAGAAGAAGGTCGCCACGGGCGAGCCAAAGTGCGAGCAGCAGACGGTGATCAGGGTCCGCACGCGGTCGTATGCCTCGAACTTTGCCAGCGTCGGCAGCGAGGCTGTGGGAGCGATGGCCAGGCGCGCATCGAGGCCGCCTGTGGAATGGCCGATCAGGTGAATGGGCCCGTCGCCCTCCGCGGCGATCTTTGCCACGGCCTCACGGACATGTGCGGCCCGCACACGGATCGACGCCGTCGGCAGCGTGGGTACCTCGCTCACCTGCACACGCACCCCCGCCTTCCGAAAGTGCTCTTCGAGCAGCGGCCGGATGCCAGCAAAGTAAGAGAGCTCGCCGAGCGACCCGAAACCGAAAAAGCCCGGGATGAGAAGAACGTGGTGCTGTTGCACGATCCGGCAACTTAGCGCATGCGGCGCGCCTCGAAGCCGGATCCGTGAGCTTGCTGCGAGGTGCAGCGGGCGGTCCTGGTGGGTTCCGCGCCGTAGGGCTCCGAGCCCTTCAGCTGCCCCAGTCCGTGTCCGCGCTGCTCGGCACTTCGTCGTCGCGCAGCCCGTACTTTTGCAGGCGCACGTACAGCTGCTTGCGCGTGAGGCCGAGCCGGCGCGCGGCCTGGCTCTTGTTGCCGGCGCACTCGCGCAGCACCTGCTCCACCAGCTGGCGTTCGATCGCCTTCACGTTGGTGCCTCGGGGCGGCTCGCCCAAGCTGATCGAGGAGCCGATCGCGGAACCAACCGCGCTCTCGCTCGGCTGCTCCATCAGCGACAGGTGCTCCGGCGCGATCAACCCACCCTCGGACACGATCGCCGCCCGCTCCAGCACATTGCGCAGCTCGCGCACATTGCCGGGCCACGAGTAGCCGAGTAGCGCCGCGCGCGCCTCGTGCGTGATGCCCGCCGTCGGGCGCCCGAAGAGGCGGCCGATGTCCTCCAGGAAGGCTTCGCTCAGCGGCAGCACGTCGTCGGCGCGTTCGCGCAGGGCCGGCAAGTGGATGTCAAATACCTGCAGCCGGTAATACAGATCCTGGCGGAAGTCGCCGCGGTCCAGCGCGCGCCGGAGCTCCCGATTGGTGGCGGCGATCACGCGCACGTTGGCCTTGATCGGGCGCGTGCCGCCCAGGCGCTGGAACTCCCGTTCCTGCAGCACGCGCAGGAATTTGGCCTGCGCCGAGGGGCTCATCTCGCCGACTTCGTCGAGGAACAGCACGCCGCCCGCGGCCAGCTCGATCTGCCCCGGCTTGGCCTGCTGCGCGCCGGTGAAGGCACCCCGCTCGTGCCCGAACAGCTCCGATTCCAGCAGCTGCTCGGGCAACGCCGCGCAGTTCACGGCCACGAAGGGCCCCGCGCGCCGCGGCGAGGCGCGATGGATCAGACGCGCGATCACCTCTTTGCCGGTGCCGGACTCGCCGGTGAGCAACACCGTCGTCTCCGTGGAGGCCACCTGGGTCGCGGCCTTGAGCACAACCTTCCAGGCGGGAGAGCCGCCGATCACGCGCCCGTAGCCGCTGCGCAGATCGAGCTCTTCAGACAGCGATTGCACACGCGCTTCCAACCGCTCCGCGCGCGCCTGCGCGTCGGCGGCTCGGCGCACCGCCTCTGCCAGCTGCTCGTGGGACACCGCCAGCGCCACGTGCTCGGCCACACGCCGCGCGATCGGTACCTGCTCCGGATCGAAGGCTCCGAGCTGCTTGGACCAGAAACTCAGCTTGAAGGGCTGCTGGCCCGCCGAGAG
>JAICTU010000210.1 GCA_025936205.1 Polyangiaceae bacterium
GTCGAGCGGAGCCTGCGCAGCGTGGACGATGCAACGGTGTTTTCGACCTTCAACCTGGACTACCTCCTGGGTCCGGGACAGACGGCATCGCTCGAGGCAGTGCTGCCCGTGCCCGATGGCGCGCAGAGTCAGTCGGATCTGGTGAAGTTCAACCTGGCGGTGCGTTCCGCGCGCGGTCTGCACGTCACGCGCAGCCTGCAGCACGTGATCCCACCCTACGAGGTGCAGGTGGAGGGGCCCAGCCGGCTCAGCGCCGGCAAGCAGGTGAGCTATCGCGTCTCGGCTCATGACGCGTTGACACACGCGCCCTTCGCCGGCCAGGACATCGTGCTCCGGCTGGCGAACGCCGCAGGCAGCGAGGAAACGCACACGCTGACCACGGATGAGAGCGGCAGCGCGAAGCTGGTGCTGAGCGTGAACGAGCCCGGGGACTACTCCGTCAGCGCCAGCACGCAGGCGTTCGGCGTGCCTGCGGCCGTCGAACAGACCGTTGCGGTGGCCGCGCGCGACGCCCGCGTGCTCCTCACCACGGACAAGCCGATCTACAAGCCGGGGCAGACCATGCACCTGAGAGCCCTGTCGCTCTCCCCCTCGGATCGGCGCCCGAACGCGAACGGCAGCATCACGCTCGAAATCCAGGACGGCAAGGGCAACAAGGTCTCGAAGAAGACGTTGCAGACGGACGCTTACGGGGTCGCCTCGATGGACTTTCGCATCGGCGACATCGTCAACGAGGGGACCTACAAGGTACGCGCCATCTCGGGCTCCAGCCAGGGCGAGAAGACGGTCCAGGTCTATCAGTACGCTCTGCCCAAGTTCGAGATCGGCATCCAGACGGACAAGCCCTGGTATGCGGCGGGCGAGACGGTCGCGGCCGATGTGAATGCACGCTACTTCTTCGGCAAGCCCGTCGCGGACGCCGAGGTCGTCGTGGAGCTCGGCGCGCTCGTGACCGGCGAGTCTCTGTTCGGGCGCGTGCAATCGCGCACCAATCCGGACGGCACGCTGCATGTGGAGCTGCCGCTGCCGAGCGCATTGCCCGGCCTGCCCATCAACGGGGGCAACGCGGTCGCCTTTCTGCGGATCACGGCGACCGACGGAGCGGGCCAGGCCGTCACGCGCCAGCAGTCGCTGACCGTGGCCGCCGATCCTGTGCACATCAGCCTCGTGCCGGAGTCGGGGGAGCTGGTGGCGGGCATCGAGAACCAGCTCGACCTCTTCCTCAGCGACTCGCTGGGGGCCCCGGTGGGCGGGATGGCGGCGGACGTGGTGCTGGATGGCGAGTCTCATGCGGTGACCACGGATGCGTTCGGGCATGCGCGCCTCAGCTGGGTACCGGCGCCGGGGCAGACCACGGCGCGCGTCGATCTCGGGCTCGATCGCGCCCCCGTGAGCAAGACCTTCAACTTCTCCGAGCAGGCCGGCGACGAGCATCTGCTGGTGCGCACGGATCGCGCCGTGTACGCGGTGGGAGAGGACGTGCAGGTCGAGGTGCGAACCAGCGCCACGGGCACTGTGTTCATCGACTGGCTCAACGAAGGTCAGGCGGTGGACATGCGCACGCTGCAGGCCAAGGACGGAGTCGCTCGCTTCACGGTACCGATCGACACGACGCTGGTCGGCGAGAATCGCATCAATGCGTACGTCGTCGAGCCAGACGGCAACATCGTGCGTTCCAGCCGCAGTGTGTTCGCGCGCGGGGGTTCGCAGCTCTCGATCTCGATGCAGGCCGATCGCTCCGTGTACGCGCCCGGTCAGCCCGCGCAGCTCTCCTTCACCGTGACGGATGAGAAGGGCGCGCCGGCGGTCGCCGCGCTGGGGGTGCAGATCGTCGATCAGGCGGTGTTCGCGCTGGTCGACGCCAAGCCGGGGCTGCTCTCGACCTACTTCGAGCTCGAGGACGACTTCGCGCAGCCGCACTATGAGCTCGAAGCCCCCGGGGGCGATCTCGGTGACTTGTTGCTGCAGCAGACCGCGAGCGGCGACGCCGCCTCGCGCGGAGCCGCGCAGACGCGCGCTGCCGCCAATCTGGCGGCGCTCGGCGCAGCGCCGCTGAGCGGCGTGTACACGGGCAGCTGGTCCGCCACCGTTCAGCAGAGCAAGGGACTGCTGACGCCGTTCTTCGATGCGCAGAAAGCGCGCTTGATCACGGCGCTGCAACCGGTCGCGGCGAAGGCGGTGCTCGAGCTCCAGGGTCGCGGCTGCCGGTTGAGCGACTACTACTGCGGTGCCCTGCAACAATCCTTTGCTCAGGCCCTGCATGACCTACTGCCGCAACGCTTTGCGGCCTACGACTTCTGGGGCAATGCGTTCACGACCGACGGCGCGAGCAACTGGAACGAAGCGCTCCGATTGACCAGCGCGGGACCCGACGAGCGCCCCGGCACGGGGGACGACACCACGATCTCGATCAGCTACGGGGAGCTCCAGCTCCAGCAATCGCTGGTCGGGCTCGGGATCGCCGTGGACGAGGCAGGGGCTGTAGCCAATGGCGGCAAGATCCCTCCGCCGCAGGCACCCGGCGGCAATGCGACCGGAGCCGGGGGCTCGGCCAACACAGGTGCAGACCCGGGCGGCGACGCGCCCCGGCTCCGGCAGGACTTTCCCGAGACTCTGTACGTGAACCCGTCGCTCATCACCGACGCCTCGGGCCACGCGACGCTCTCCGTGGACATGGCGGACAGCATCACCGAGTGGCGCGTCTCGGCGCTGGGCAACACGGCCTCCGGTCAGCTCGGCGGCTCCGTCAGCGGCGTGAAGGTGTTCCAGGACTTCTTCGTGGACGTGAACTTCCCCGCCACGCTCAGCCGCGGCGACGAGGTCAACTTCCCGATCGCGGTCTACAACTACCTCGACACTCCCCAGAACGTGAGCCTCGCGCTCGAACCTGCAGCCTGGTACACGCCGCTCGGCGACACGCAGCTCAACCTGGCGCTCGGCCCGGGTGAAGTGCGCGGCGTGAGCTTACCCGTGCGCGTGGAGCAGGTGGGCCTGCAGACGCTGAAGCTCACCGGCACGAGCCCCGGCGCCTCCGATGCGGTGGCGCGGCGGGTGCGGGTGCTGCCGGACGGCAAGGCGTTTCCCGTGGCCACGTCAGGCTCGCTCGCCCCGGGCAGCCTGGCCCGGAACGTGAGCTTCCCGGCGGGCGCCGTGCCGGGTTCCGAGCAGCTGTACCTGAACGTGTATCCGGCGTTCCTGTCGCAAGCGGTGTCCGGCATGGACAGCGTGTTGCAAGTGCCGAACGGCTGCTTCGAGCAGACTACGTCCACCACCTGGCCCAACGTGCTCGTCACGCACTACATGCAGCAAACGGGACAGATCACGCCCGAGATCCAGCTGCGCGCCGAATCGCTGATCTCCGCGGGCTACCAGCGCCTCCTGACCTTCGAGCACCCCGGCGGCGGCTTCTCCTGGTTCGGCACGCAGGACCCCGCGCCCTTCCTGTCGGTGACCGCGTTTGGCTTGATGGAGTTCGCGGACATGAAGGCCGTCCACGAGATCGACCCCGCGCTGTTGCAACGCACGCAGGATTGGCTCGTCGCGCAGCAAGGCAGCGACGGCTCCTGGCAGGGCGATCAGAGCGAGTTCTTCAGCTTCCACACCAGCGCAGTGCGCAACACCGCCTTCGTGCTCTGGGCGCTGGCGGAGAACGGCTATCAGGGCCCGGCGCTGGAACGGGGGGCAGCTTACATCAAAGCCAACCTCGACGGAGGCGGCGCGAGCGAACAGGACGACCCCTACACGCTCGCGCTGGTGGCCAACGCGCTGGTGGCGAGCGGCGATGCGGGGGCGTCCTCCGTGCTGGCGCGGCTGGATAACCTGAAGCTGCAGGACGGCGAGAAGTTCTACTGGACCACCGATCTGCAGACGAATTTCTACGGCGGCGGCCATGATGCCGACGTCGCGGCCACGGCGCTGGCGAGCTACGGGATGATCCGCGCGAGCGCTTACCCCGCGACCACCAAAGGCGCGCTCGCGTACATCACCTCCGCCAAGGATCCAAACGGCAACTTCGGCTCGACGCAGGCCACGACCTGGAGCTTGAAGACCCTGCTGCTCGCCGCGACCCACGGCACCGAGGGTGCCGTGGGCAGCCTACAAGTGTCGGTCGACGGTAACCCCTTCAGCCAGGTCGAGTTGCGCGCCGACCAGTCCGACGTGATGACCACGGTCGACATGTCGGCGCTCGCCAGCACCGGTGACCATCAGGTCGAGCTGAGCTTCGTCGGCACGGGTCAGGTCAGCTACAACCTGGTCAGCAGCCACAACCTGCCCTGGGCGGCCCTGCCCGCCGAACCCGCGGGTCCGCTCGCGATCGACGTGGGCTATGACCAGACCTCGCTGGCGGTGAACGACAGCGTGCGCGCGACGGCCACGATCCAGAACCTGACGCAGCAGGCCACCAACATGGTGCTCGTGACGCTGGGCGTGCCGCCGGGCTTCACGGTGGAAATGGGCGACTTCGATCCGTACCTGAGCGCCGGCGTGCTGTCGCGCGCCGAGGTGACGGGCAAGCAGCTGATCTTGTACGTGAGCGAGATCGCGGCGGGCCAGACCCTGAGCTTGTCGTACTCACTCCAGGCCACGCTGCCCGTGCGAGCCTCCGACGGCGGCGCCGAAGTGGCACTCTACTATCAGCCCGAGCAAAAGAGCCAGGCGCCGGCAACCACCTTGACCGTCAGTGAGTGAAAGCTCAGCTCACGACGGCGGCTCGGTGAGCAGCCGACCGAGCCTTCGGAAGTCCAGCGGCTTGGTCAAGATGGGCACACCATTGATGCGCTGCGCGTCCTGCAGCGCCTTCGCCAGCCGACCCGTGACCAGTATGCAGCGCACGGGTTGCTGGTGGCTCTGCACCTCGGCGATCACGTCCACGCCGGTGACATCATCCTGAAGCAGGTAGTCCGCGATCACCACGTCGGGCTTGAACGTCTTGCTGAGCTCGACCGCGCTTCGCCCCGACTGAGCGCTGCGCACTTCCCAGCCGCGTTGATGTTGCATCCACGAGACGAGCACCTCGAGTGCGTCGGGCTCGTCCTCCACGATCAGCATTCGCCGCATGACGCTCGGAGCGTAGCAGCAATGGTAGGCGGAGGTGAGTCCCCCCGGGGGGACTCCGCTGTTTCACGCAGAGTAGGGCCAAACCGCTCGCTTTTGCAATTTGACCCATCGCCGGCGCCGAGCGCAGTGGCTTGTGCCAGATCGTCGCAGCGCAGGCCGTGATGGGCTGCCATTTTGCCTCGACGCTGCTGCCCGCAGAAACTTCACGAGGGGCGCGTGAGGACATACTCGCGCAGCGCGCTCATCAGCTCGCCCCACCACAGGCCGAGGTGACGAGCGAAGTCCGCGCCCGTCTTGCCGTGGCGCGCGGGATGGTCGTCGGGCAGGCTGCTCCAGCCGCTGTGCTCCACGCGCACCAGCGTGCCTTCGCCCGAGGGTTTGAAGCTGACCTCGACCAGCGTCTTTTGATGCGCGGCGAAGTTCACGTTGCGCCACTCGAAGGCGAAGCGTTCGGGCGGCAGCCATTCGATGATGGTGCCGACGACGAAGGTGCGGGGCCCCGAGCCGAGCTCGACTTCTTCGAGCAGCCGGCCGCCGAGGCCCGCTTCAAACGACAGCTTGCCGGGGCGCGCGCCGGCGATGCGATACTTTCTGCCGTGCCGCCACCAGGCGTCGACCTCGGTGGTGAAGATTTCGAAGGCGTCTGCAGGGGCCACCGCCACGTAGACCGTGGCCGCCGCCGAGTCTCCTGCCGTCGCGCTCATCGTTTGCCTCGCCGCTGAGGACCGGGGGGAGTGCTGCCCGGCGCTCGGCCCACAGCGCCTGTACCCCGCGTGCGCTCGGCATGTTCTTTGAAGGAAGCCAGCTGACCCTCCCAGAAAGATTGCACGTCTTCCACCCAGGACTGGAGCCCGGCGAAGGGCTCGCGCCGCAAGCGATACACCCGCACGCGCGCGTCTTCCTCCGGGCTCTCTTCCTCCACCAGCTGGCTCTGGCGCAAGACGCGCAGGTGGCGGCTGAGCCCGGCCGGGTTCAGCTCGAGCTCGCGCGCCAGCTCACCGGCGCGCCTCGGCTGATCGCGCAGGAGCTCCACGATGCTGCGGCGCGTGCGGTCCGCCAGCGCCGACAATGTACGATCCAGATCGGCGCTGTCCATCCGCGCGTTTTCTCACTTGGTGGCTTTGCCGCGCGTGCGCAGGCGCTCGTAGAACCACCAGTGATGTCCTCCGATATCGACGCATTCATAGCCGCGGTCCGCCCAGTAGTCGTCCCCGTAGTCGTGCACCTCGGGCTCGTGCGCGATGGTCGCACCGGCAGCGCGCGCTCGGCGGCAGTGAGCCTCCGCGTCGTCGACGTAAACCATCAGGTTCTGGGTGTTCTTCGCGCCCACCTCGGAGGGCGGTGCCATGAACGGATACTTTTCCGGCTTGGCGCTGCCCACCATGATCAGACCATCGCCGAAGCTGAGCTCGGAATGCTCGATGCGGCCGCCCTCGCCTTCCACCTTGAGGCGCAGCTCGAAGCCGAAGGCCTGGCACAGCCAGTCGATCGCGCGGCCGGGATCCTCATAGTAGAGCGCCGAGGAAATGCGCGGCCAGCCTGGCGGAGTTGGTTTCATGGCTCGTGGCTCCCATTGTTAAAGTTGACGTTTGAGCGATTAGTTTACTTATTCGTCAACTAATTGCGAGGGCTTTCGCCCCGACGTCTCGCGATGGGGCAGTGCTCGGCTCACGGTCCTCACTTTCCGCACGCCAACCGGCAATCCACCCCGCGCTGCTCATCGTTAGCGCTGTGGTTCGCAATCCCGCTTCCGATCTGAGGGGTAGCTCCATGAGCTCAGCAGTTCGTCTGACCCACGGTGGGACGGAGCGCCGTTCCACGCCCGGGTACGCCCGTCGCACCGTCGCGGTGCTGCTGGACTACATGGACCTCTTCGGTGGCGGGTGCGAGGTCGGGATGCGCGCGGCCCTGGAGGATCTCGCGCGCGAGCTCGACCTGAACCTGCTGCTGCTCTACGGGCGCGCGCTCGGCCACCCCGATCAGAATCAGGCCGCCCACAATGCCGTCTACGATCTGGTCCAGCGCCAGACCGTGCAGGGCCTGGTGACGCTCTCGCCCGCGCTGTCCACGTTCTCGGGCCCCGAGGGGCTCGTTCGGCTGTTCGAGCGTGCGGGGATCGAGGCGCGCTGCAGCGCAGGCGTGGCGCTGCCCGGCACTCCCAGCATCGTGATCGACAATCGCAGCGGGATGACCGCGCTGCTCCGACACATCATCGCCGATCACGGCTATCGGCGCGTGGCCTTCATCGGTGGCATTCCGGGCAACCCCGACGCCGAGATCCGGCTGGCCGCCTATCGCACCGCGCTCGAAGAGGCGGGTCTGCCGTTCGACTCCCGGCTGATCCGCTTCGGCGATTTCGTACGGCGCTCCGGCGAGATCGCCATGGCCGACCTGATCGCCAGCGGCATCGTGCCGGAGGCGGTGGTCTGCGCAAACGACGGCATGGCCCTGGGCGCGGTCGCTGCGCTGCAACGCACCGGCTACCGCGTGCCGGAAGACGTCGTGATCACCGGCTTCGACGACCTGTCGATGGGCCGCCTCAATGATCCTCCGCTCACCACCGTGGCGCAGCCTCTGCAGAGGATGATGGTGCTGGCGCTGCGCAACGTGGTCGCGCAGATGAACGGCGAACAGGTGCCGCTGGTGCAGGAGTTGCCGGCCCAGCTCGCGGTGCGCGAATCGTGCGGCTGCGGCCCGGCGCGACAGCAGGCGCGCCAGGCCTCGCCGCGCAGCGATCAGGCTCCGCTCGCCTTCGTGCAGGAGAATCAGGCCAGCATCCTGCAGAGCATTCATGACTACGACCCGCTGCGCCCCTCGGTGACTCAGTCCGACGCGGCGCGCGTGTACCGCGGGCTGATGCGCTATCTCTCGGATCCCAAGGCCGAGGTGGCGGCCCTGGTGCGCGAGCTGCTGCGCGAGATCGGCCCCGACAACGAACGACGGCAGGCGCTGCTGGTCAACGTCGGCCTGCTGCGCCAGGCGCTGAAGCCCGTGCTGACCGCCGAGTTGCAGGACGAATTTCACGAGGTCACGTCGCAGATCAGCCTGACCGACACCCGGCTCCAGGTGCAGCAGCGCCTGGAAATCGACCAGGCCTATTCCGTGCTCATGCAGCGCGGCGAGCACTTCTCCAACTCGCTCGACTTCGAGGGTCTGCGCGACGGGCTGGAGCGCTCGCTGCCGGAGCTCGGCATGTTCACGACCAGCATGTACGTGTATGCGCCGGGCAATCCGGAACGGCTGCAGCCGCTGGTCAGCCTGGTCGAGGGCAGGGCGTTGCCGGAGCCCCAGCCCGCCTTTGCCGCAGACCAGCTCTTTGCAGGCGGCTTTCCCAGCGCGCCCCATCGCCGAACGCTGCTGGTCTTTCCGCTGGTGCTGGCCGCTCGCTGCCTGGGCGTGGGTGTCTTCGAGTACCTGCCGGGCAACAACGGTTACGTGGTCGTGCGAGACCGGCTGAGCGTCGCGCTCGGCAGCGTCGAGCTGCACCAGCAGATCGTGCAAAACACCATGTTGCACGAGCGCAAGATCCAGGACCAGCAGCGCCAGGCCAACGAGGAGCGCATCCGCGGGCTCAACGTGCTCGCCGGCGGCGTGGCGCACGATCTGAACAATGCGCTCGGGCCGCTGGTGGCGCTGCCGGACGTGCTGCTGGAGGAGCTGCGCGAGCTGCCGGCGACGCTGAGCAGCCCGGAGCGCGACCTGCGCTCGGATCTGGAGTGCATCAAGGTCGGCTCGCTGCGCGCCAGCCAGATCATCAAGGATCTGCTGACGATGAGCCGGCAGAACCGCATGATCCGCGAGCCGCTCGACCTGAACGAATGCCTGCGCCGCTTCCTGACCGAGCTGAGCTCGGGCGGCAGCTGGCATCCACGGTAGCTACGGCTGGAGCTGGATCTCGAGCCTGAACCTCTGTGGCTGCTGGCGTCCGAGACGCACCTGCAGCGCGCGGTGAGTAACCTGGTGCACAACGCCGTCGACGCGACCGATGGCCACGGCCGGCTGCGCGTGCGCACCTATCGCCGCACCGTGCTCGGCGACGAAGCGCGCCGCGAGAGCGTGCGCGAGGGCGGCTACGCAGCGCTGGAGATTGCCGACGACGGGCGCGGCATCGCCGAGGCGGATCTGACGCGCGTGTTTGAGCCCTTTTTCAGCAGCAAGCCGATGAACGCGCGCAGCGGCAGCGGCCTGGGCCTGGCCGTCGTGCAGGGCGTGGTCAAGAGCCACGGCGGCTTCATCCAGTTGCGCAGCGCCCCGCGCGCCGGCACCAGCTTCACGCTGTTCTTCCCGCGCGAGGCGCCACCCGAGCAGAGCGCGGCGCTGAGCCAGCCGGCGAGCACCCGCGGCCGGGGCCGGATCCTGATCGTCGACGACGATCCAATCCAGCTGCGCACCGCTACCCGCGTGCTGCAACACTTCGGCTACGCTGTCGATGCCGAGAGCAGCGGCGTGCGGGCGCGGGCGCGCTTCTCGGTGGGTCCGGCGCTGCCGGGCGCGCGCAGCCCGTACGATCTGTTGATCCTGGACATGCAGCTGAACGAGGCCGAAGATGGCGTGCAGCTCTACCGCCGGATCCTGGAACACTTCCCGCAGCAGAAGGCCATTCTGTCGAGCGGTCACGCCGCCCCGGAATCGAACCGACCGAGCGCGCCGCCGGGGCTCGGCTGGTTGCCGAAACCGTACACGGCAGCCGCGCTCGCCGAGGCCGTGGGAACCGCGCTGAAACATCGCGAACCGAGAGCCAGCGAGCGCCCGGCGCCGCCCAGTTCCGCGCGCCAGAAGCTGGCGCCGTGATCGCCAAACGGTGGCATTGCGCCCCCCTTCCCTTATGCTAGGTGCCCCGCGGAGCGAACGTGGCACAGGTAACCGATCGTTGGGCGCTGGGCGCCGCGTATGAGTCCTTCATGGGGCGCTGGAGCCGGCAGGTTGCCCGCCGCTTCGTCGAGTGGCTGGAGGTCGCGCCGCGCGCTCACTGGCTGGACTTCGGCTGCGGCACGGGCGCGCTCAGCGCGGCGATCTGCGAGCTGAAGAACCCCGGCTCCGTGCTGGCGTGTGACGCTTCCGGGCCGCTCGTCGAGCAGGCGCGCGAGCGTTTGGCGGACAAGCGCGTCGCGTTCGAGATCGCGCAGGCGGAGCGCCCGCCGGAGCGCGAGGGCGGGTTTGACGTGGGCGTCTCGGGTCTGGTGCTCAACTTCCTCGCCGACCCCCGACGCGCGCTGACATTGCTGCGTGGCAAGCTCTCGGAGCGTGGCTGCTCGGCTTCCTACGTCTGGGACTACGCCGAAGGCATGCAGTTCCTGCACGCCTTCTGGCGCGCGGCCGTGGCGCTCGACCCGGCGGCAGCTCCGCTCGCCGAAGGCGTACGCTTTGCTCCGTGGACACCCGCGCTGCTGAGCTCGTTGATGCGCGACGCCGGCTACTGCCGCGTGGAGACCAAGGCCATCGAGATCGAGACGGCATTCGCCGGCTTTGACGACTACTGGCAGCCGTTCCTCGGCCGAACGGGGCCCGCGCCGAGCTACGTGGCCTCGCTGGCGCCGGAACGGCGCCAGGCGTTGCGAGCACGCCTGCAGCAGGATCTGCCGCCCGCCAGCGATGGGCGCATCCGCCTCACGGCTCGTGCGTGGGCCGTGCGCGGACGCCTCGGCAGCGAACCCAGCTGAGCCACCGTTTCTGCAACCGCTGCGCGCGCAGGCCAGACCGTTGCGAGCAGCGCCATCTGCGGTGACAGCGCCGCGACAGGCCGCACCGTTGTGATCGCGCGTGTCAGCCGGCACGGATACTGCTATCCTCGCTGATCCGGGCGGGCTGCGCAGGTCCGCCTACACGAGCTGCTCGCCTCAGTTAAGGCGAGCAGCAGCATGACGCAGTTCTGCGGGGACACCCCGCATCCCGATGGAGGAGAGCGCATGACGGACCGCACGAAATGGCCCGAGCGAGTTACGCCGGAGACGCAGCTCGAACGCTGGTCGGATGCCGCTAGGCCGGAGGCGCTGGGCGAAACCGAGGCGTGGCGTCCCGGCATCTGGGAGGCAGTTGTGGGCTGGGGCTATGTGGATCCGCCCGAGCCACCATCGCAGCCCGAGCCCCGCGGTCGCTGGCTGCTCGACGAGGACGACTTCAGCTCGGAGCACGGCTACCAGCCGGGGTTCGAGGGTCGCTCGGAGTTCGAGCACGGCGAGTTCGAGCGCTGGCTGTAACCGCACAAAGAAATCCCCGGCGAGCCAGTCTCCGTGAGGAAACGCCCGCCGGGGATCGCGCGCCGGGGATTCGCGCTCAGCTCAGCAGCTGGTTCACTGCGAGACGAGGTGCACGACGGTGCTGCCCGAGCCGATCAGGGTCGCGAGCGAGACCGGCGTCGGGTTCGCGGCACCCGACGGGTACAGCATCAGTGAGCCCAGCCCCGCGCTGTAGTCGATCGACACGATCGGATCGTCCGCGTCAGTGGTGGCGAGAGCGGACGCGCGGTTCCAGTGCAGCACCAGCCGGTCGTCGTCGATCTGGAACGACACACCGCGATAGCCGGGAGGAATCGGCGCGGTCAGATCCGCCGAGTCGACCAGTACGTTCTGATCGGCGTCGGCGTCGCTGTTGGGGCTGGAGATCGCAAAGCCATCGTTCAGCGCACGCTGCGCGGTCGCGGCGTTCACGTTCGGATCGAGCGCGATCGGCTGATTGAAGCGGATCTCGAGATCACCGCTGGGCTGCGGCGCCAGGTCTTCGCTGGAGAGCGCAGTGATCGCCAGGGGCGAATCCGAGAGCGGATCGAGCACCCAGCTGCGGTCGCCGTCGACGCCAGCGGTGAAGTTGCCCGTCCCGACCTCGTGCCCGGCCACACCGTAGATGGTGACGGCATAGTTCACGCCGTAGACCAGCTGACCCGCGGCCATCGACACCTCGCCGTTCGAGAACGGCAAGAGCAAGGCGCGCTGCTGCAGATCCTCGTCGTTGTCCCACAGCTGACGTCCCGCGGCCGTCGAGGTGACGCCCACCGGACGCTCCGCATTGCCGTCGAACAGCATCGAGCTGCTCGTGGGCGAGAAGCGAATGAACCCGCTCGGCAGATCCGTGCTGTCGCTCACCCGCACGCGGCAGGTCGCGCCCGGCGTGCTCACCTGCTCCGGATAGAGGAAGGCGTCGTAGTAGAGCGACTGCAGCGATTGCTGAGATGTCTTGGCGACGCGCTCGTTGTGCGAGAGGAAGCTGCGGTAGCCCTCCGCCACGACCACGATGCTGTAGTCCGCATTGGCCAGCAGCGGACCGACGAAGTAACGACCGTTGTCGTCGACCGTGCCGGGGATCACGCGATCGAAATACTCGAGCCGGATCGAATAGTCCTTCAGGCGACCGAGCGATACGCCATCGTAGATGCGGCCCGTGAAGTACTCCGAGGTGCCGGGAGCCAGATCCGTGCTCAGCGTATCCGCGCTGGGCGTGAGCCACACGTTCATGTCGGCAGCGCGCCCTGCGGCGAGCGACATGCTCTCGGGCTCGAACGCCGGACCACCGTAGACCTCGAGGTTGTAGCCTGCGCCCGAGTGCAGGGCGCCCGCGGGGATCGCGGCCTTGCCGTCGACGATGCGCGCGCGATAGCCAGTGACGTCCGAGAGCGCGTTGTTGGGCAGCCAGGTGTCCGCCATCGCCGCGGGCACACCCTCGCCGTCGGGGTCGCTGACGGCAGCGAGACGCGCCGCCGGATCCGTGCCCAGCCGGATGGGCACGAAGCGCGCTTCAGCGCTCGCCACATCCAGGGGCAAGCGCGCGTCGCGCGAGCTGGCGTTGATCGTGAACGCCGGCGACTGCTGGTCGTCCTTGTACAACACCACGTCGCCGACCAGAGCGCGATCGCGGTCGATGAAGTTATCGAGGTGCGGCAGCTGGCTGCCGTAGAAGGCAAAATCACCGAAGCCGGTGAGATGAGCCGAGATGCGATAATCGGAATCGGGCGCGATGGGGCCCACCGAGAACGAGCCGTCCGCCTTGGATTTGGTCTGCTTGGCGCTCTTGCCCACGGACAGCGACACTTCCGCGTTGGCGATGGGTTCGAGGGTGCTGCCGTCGAGCACACGCCCGCTCAAGTAGTAGTTGGGATGGCCATCGCTGTCGTCGCTGCTGCAAGCCAGGCTCGACAAAAGGGCGCCAGCAGCGCACAGCAGCGTGGTGGAACGCAGCGCGGCGCTGCGGGTGTTACTCGCCAAGTTTCCGAATCGCAGATGCATCAAGTTCTCTCCCCTGGGCACAGTCGCTAGGTTAGTGTTACAGTCGAAGCGGCAACCTGTGTCGCCAGCGAAACTGATCGTCCGCAGGCCATGGGTCTGAAGGACATTTCAGCGCCTTTTCGCCTCGCACCGCGCCGGCGCGGTACGACCCGAAACGGTCTACACAGAGGGCCGTGAAACGCAGCGAGGAAGAAGCCGCCGTCGCCGCAGCGAAGGCGGGAGACCAGGCCGCGTTCTCGGCGCTGAGCGAGCCCCATCGCCACGCGCTGCGCGTGCACTGCTACCGCTTGCTCGGCTCGTTCGACGAGGCCGAAGACATGGTGCAGGAGACGCTGCTGCGCGCCTGGCGCGCGCGAGAGAGCTTCGCGGGCCGCTCCCTGCTGCGCACCTGGCTTTATCGCATCGCCACCAACGTCTGCCTGAACACGCTGGAGCGATCGCCACAGCGACTGCTCCCGCCGGACGTGGCAGCGCCCGTCACGGCCGACACGCCCGCGTCGGAAGCACGCCCGCGACCGACCGCTGCTCCGGAGCTGCCCTGGCTACAACCCTACCCCGACGACTTGCTCGAGCCCAGCGCAGCCAACGAACCCGAGCTCACCCTCGCGCGCCAGCGGAGCGTCGAGCTGGCCTTCCTCGCGGCCTTGCAACACCTGCCCGCGCGCCAGCGTGCCATCGTCGTCCTCTCCGACGTGCTGGAGTGGACGGCCGCGGAGGTCGCCGAGCAGCTCGAGCTGAGCGTGCCGGCGGTGACCAGCAGCCTGCAACGCGCACGCGTCCGCTTGCGCGAGCAACTGCCGGCGGGGCGCGAGGGCTGGGCACCCAGCTTGCCGCTCAGCGACGCACAGCGCGCCGCGCTCGCAGGCTTCGTCCGCGCCTGGCAGGACGGCGATGCGAGTGAGCTGACCCGCCTGCTGCGCGAAGACGCGCGCTGGGCCATGCCGCCCGCGCCGCTCTGGTTCCAGGGTCGCGCGGCGATCGAGACCCTGCTGCGCCTGTATCCGCCTCGCTGGCAAGGCCGCGAGTTCCGCATGCTCCCGGTCGGGGCCAACCGGCAACCGGCCGCGGCGGCGTACCTGCGTCCCGCCGGCGCGACCGAGTTCCAGTTCTCGGGCCTGCACGTGCTGCGCATCGAAAGCGGACAGATCGCCGAGATCACGACCTTTGGCCCCGCGCTGTGCCAGGGCTTCCGCCTTCCGCCCCGCCTCTGAAATTATTTCGCCTCGGCGCGATGAACTTTTGGGCGGCCCGGGTCTGAGTGGAATGAACCCATGCATCTCTAAAGACGGCACCCGTATTGCATTCGACCAGCTGGGCCAGGGCCCACCCCTGATCCTGGTCCTGGGCGCCTTCAATGACCGGCGCACCGGAGCGGCGCTGGCTCAACGCCTGAGCTCCCACTTCCAGGTCTACAACTACGACCGCCGAGGCCGCGGGCAGAGCACCGATGCCGCGCAGGGTCCGTCAAACTCGTACGACCTCGAACGCGAGCTCGACGATCTCGAGGCACTGATCGCGACCGCGGGCGGCAGCGCATCCGTGTGCGGCTACTCCTCCGGGGCTGCGCTGACCCTGCTCGCGGCGGCGCGCGGCGCGCGCATCAGCCGGCTCGCGCTTTATGA
>JAICTU010000420.1 GCA_025936205.1 Polyangiaceae bacterium
ATTTTTATTGGGCGCGAGCTTCAATCGCCATGACGTCGCGATCGGGTCGCTGCCGGTCCGGCGGCCGCGGGCTCTGCTTCGGCTGCTTCGGCTGCTTCGCGCTCTTGCGCGTTCCGCGGGCGTTTGCCGTCGTCGCTGACGCGAAAGCGCTCGGATTCGCTCAAGCCACGGATCGTGCGCGCCGCTGCGGAAAGCAGCGACGACACGCCTTCTTGCACCGCGGCCTCGAACTCCTTTGCGCCGTCTCGAGCGCCGGCTGCGCCTTCACGCCGAGCCGCGGCGCGCATGCGCCGCTGCGCTCGCCGCTGCTCGCGCTCCAGCTCACGCTCCGCCCGACGGGTGAGCGAGCGCTGATCGGGCGCCAGCTGTGCGATGCCGAT
This sequence comes from Polyangiaceae bacterium, assembly GCA_025936205.1. The sequence goes on from JAICTU010000420.1 coordinate 381, forward strand.
GGCTGCCAGAATCACGCCCCAGATGATCAGCGGATATTGGAACCAATAGGCGCCACCGTCGGCGCGATCGACGAAGAAGATGCCGGCGTTCACCACCAGATAGATCAGCAGGTGCCGCAGAAATGCCGTGCGCCGGCGGCGCCGGATCAGCGCGGCGCGCTCGGAGATGCGCTGATCTTCACCCACTTGCTGCGCGGCGGCTTCGATCGCCTCGCCGGGAATGCCGACCTCACGGGCCGCGGCCACCAGATCATCATGGCTGATGCCGTCTGCAGGCTGAACGGCGAGGGCCCGACGCAGGATCTCGTCCGCTTCTCGACGCGTGTAGGTCTTGCTCACCCCCAGGAGTATGCCCACTGAAATGCCACCCCGCCAGGGCACCTGGCCCGCTGAACTCACGCGCGTTTGCGCCGTCTGAACGGCCATGGGGATCGTACCTGGGGCAGAAATTCCGCGTCGGGCAGCGAGCTGGGGGCTCGCCGGCCAGGCCGCGTTCGGCCTGTGGGGTTGCGGCTCGGGCTCCGGACATCGAGGCGCGGCTGCTGATCCCGACGACCCGCAAGGGGCCGGTTACCACGCCTCGAGCAGCAGCGACGCCAGCTTGCCGCCGATGGGCCTGCGCCTGCGCATGAAGCAGAGCTACGACCGCTCGAGCTTCTCGAACGAAGCGCGCGTCGTGTGCGACGGCCTGAAGCACTACGGTCTGATCGTCGTCGATAGCGGTCCGATCGAGACTTACTGAGCGGAGACCCCGTGCTAAAGAGCATTCCCATCCGTCTGAAGTTGATGCTGCTGGCCGGCGTCCCGGTGTTTGGCGCGCTGGTGCTCGCCATCCTCATTGCACGCGACGCCCGGCGCGCGGCCGAGAGCGCGGCGGCGCTGGGCTCGATCGAAGACCTGGCCAACCTGGCGGCGAAGATGACCGGCCTGGTGCACACGCTGCAGCTCGAGCGCAGCTCGCTGACGCTGGAGACGGGCAACGCGCTGCCCAACGCCGACGAGTTGCGCGACGAATTCGCGCACACGGATGAAGCCCGGCACGACCTCGATCGCTTCCTGGCGGCGCGCAGCGTGGCGGCATTGCCCGCCGGTCTCGCGCACCACCTCTCGCAAGCGCAGCAGGCGCTGAGCGGAATCGACCTGGTGCGCTCCGGCGCGCTCGCGCAAAAGCGCGGCTTGATCGATACGCTCAATTACTACGAGTCGACCAACCATGAGCTGATCGCCGCCACGGCGGCCCTCGAGCAGTTGACCGACGACGGCCAGATGATGCGCGCGATCTCCGCGCTCGTGAACCTGGTGGAGGTGAAAGAACGCGCCAGTCAGGAGCACGCGGTGCTCAACCACGTGTTCAAGCAGAAGCAGTTCCCCGCGGGCGCCTACAAGGAGCTCGTCACCCTGCTCACCGAAGAAGACGCCTACTCCAGCGTGCTGGAGGTGAACGCCAGCGAAGAGGTCGGCAAGCGCTTTGCGGCGATCCGCGCCCAGGCTGGCGTGGCCCGCGCCCTGGCCATGCGCAAGATGGCCCTGGAGACGCTCGATGACGAGCTGACGGTGGACGCGCGCGAGTGGGATCGAGTGCAATCCGGCAACGTCCTCGAGCTGCGCGATCTCGGCCTCGAGCTGCTGGCAGCGGTGAAGCTCGCTGCCGTGACCAAAGCGGGTGACGCTCAGCGCTCGGTGCGCCTGTCCTACGGTCTGGTCGGCGGCGTGATCCTGGTGTCGGCCTGCCTGGCGCTGATCGTGGGGCGCGGCCTGGCGCTGTCGATCGGCAACCTGGCGACGGCCGCCGGCAAGCTACGCCGCGAGAACGACTTCAGCGTCCGCGCGCTCAAGACCAGCGACGACGAGCTGGGCGCGCTCACCGATGCCTTCAACGAAATGCTCCAGGGGCTCCAGGAGCGCGACCATGAGCTGGACCAGCACCGCGAAAACCTGGAGCAGCTCGTGCAACAGCGCACTCTCGCCCTCGAGCGCCGCAACGCCGCGATGCGCCTCGTGCTCGACAACGTCGATCAGGGCCTCGCCACCATCCAGCTCGACGGCAAGCTCGCGCCCGAACGCTCGCGCATCTTCGACGAGTGGTTCGCTGCCCCGGCCGAGAGCGCCGCCTTCAGCGAGGTGCTGTCGAAGAAGCAGCAGCGCCTGCAGATGGAGTTTCAGCTCGGCTGGGAACAGCTGGTGGAAGGCTTCATGCCGCACGAGCTGGCGATCGACCAGCTGCCGAAGCAGGTGGAGGCCCAGGGCCGCAGCTACCGCCTCAGCTACAAGCCCATCCAGGAGCAGAATGAGCTCAGCGGCGTGCTGCTGGTCGCGAGCGACATCAGCGCCGAGCTGGAGCACCAGAAGCGCGAGGCGGAGCAGCGCGAGATCCTCGGCATCGTCGAGCGCATCACCCGCGACCGCACGGGCTTCATCGAGTTCTTCGACGAGTGCGCGGGCCAGGTGGCGAGCCTCACCCAGGGAGAGCTGCCGCCGCCGGCGGTCGCCCTGCGCACGCTACACACCATCAAGGGCAACTGCGGCTCCTACGGCGCCCAGTCCCTGGCGCGCATCGCGCACGAGCTCGAGACCCAGTTCGCGGAGACGGGCCAGCCCCCGACCGTGGACCAACTCCAGCCGCTCGCGGCCGCGTGGCGCGCCTTCCAGGAGCGCGTGCGGCCTCTGCTGGGCTCCGACGAACAGCGGATCGAGATCGCCGAGCCCGAGCTCGAAGACCTGATCACGGCCGCCGGCAACGCGACCCGCTCGGCGCTCATGGAGCTGCTGCAGCGCCTCCGCCACCAGCGCGCCAGCACGCGCCTGCAGCGCCTGGCGGACCAAGCTCGCGACCTCGCCAACCGCCTCGGCAAGGGCCCGCTCGACGTCGAGCTCTCCGTCGACCACGACCTGCGCCTGCCCACCGATACCTGGTCGCCCTTCTGGTCCAACTTCATCCACCTGATCCGCAACTCCCTCGACCACGGCATCGAATCCGCGGGCGAGCGGCTCGAGCGCGGCAAGCCGGAGCGAAGCAAGCTCCGCCTCGCTGCCAGCATGGACAGCGAATGCCTGTGCATCGAAATCCAGGACGACGGCCGCGGCATCCACTGGGACCGGATCCGTGAAAAGGCCCAGGAACGCGGCTTGCCCCACGAGACCCGAGCCGACCTGATCGAAGCCCTGTTCAGCGACGGCGTCAGCACCGCCGAGCTCATCACGGACACCTCGGGCCGCGGCGTGGGCATGGCGGCCGTGCGCGACGCCGCCCAGGCGCTCGGCGGCAACATCGAGATCGACTCCAGCGAAGGCGTCGGGACCACCATCCGCTTCGAGTTCCCGGTCGCCGCCGCGCGCTCCGTCCGCTACCCGGGCAGCAGCATCCGCCCGAGCCAGCGCCCGCCGGCGCACAGCGGCCACAGCGTCTCGGGCTGATCCGGAACACACCGATCCGAGCTCGAGAGTGGGCTCGGATTCAGGCAACACTGCCGCCCACCAGCATGCGCCCACTGCCCCCGGCGAGCGTCCCGCCGATGCGCCCCGCTTTGCAGCCTTGCACAGCTCAGGCTTCGCCGTCTGGCCCAAGACCTGAAGCGCTTGCCGCCCGAAAGCCATGGCTGACCCGCGCTGCGCGGATGCCTGCGCGGCCATCTGCTACGCGCAGAGAATTCTGGCGCACCTCGCCCTGCCGCGTGGAAACGAGTGCAGCGAAGCGGGACGACGCAACAGTTCCCGAATGAGCTTCAGTGCTGCGTCACGGGTCAACTCGTGCAGCGACGGTCGCCGATTCGCTGCTGAGCGGCGGCGTTGGCGTTGATGTAGTGTTTGCGGTCACCCGCGCCGGTGCGCTGTGGACGCCAAGAAACGCTTCCACACGCCGCGCGCCGGGGCGGCTCGAGCTGTGCGGACGGAGTGGCCCGTTTTGCGAGCGCCGCCTGTCGAGGTTAAACCGAGAGCTGTACGCACTTTGCACTCGGACACCTCCTCATGACCCGATCTGGCTCGGCCGGCAGCGACTCCGGCAGTCCACGGCGCTCGGATAGCGCGCAACCCACCACCCTCACCGAGCGCTTGCTCGACGTGATGATCGATCTGGACGGCGTGCGCGCCGCCTTCATCGTGAACGACTTCGGCGAACTGCTCGCCGTGCGTTTCTCACCGGCGTTTCCTCGCAGCAGCGGCCTGTTCGCGGCGGCGATCGAAGCTGCCGCGGGCCTGCGCGCCGCCGCGAGCTCCGGGCTGGAGCCGCCCACGGCGCTGGTGCACTTCGCGCTGGGACGCCTGTACGCGCGCCGCTTTCGGCGATCGCACCTGTGCGTGTGGGCGACGCGCCCGCTCCCGCCGCGCTCGCTGGAGTTGAGCTCGCGTCTGGTCACCGCCAGCTTGCCTCCGGATCGGCGCATGGAGGCAGCCAGCGCGCCCCGCTGGGACCAGGACGATCAGCGCCCCACCGAACCCTGGCTACGGCCCAGCGCTGGCACGCACGCGCCGGAGCCCGACCTGTCCTTGCGCGCGCCGCGCGTGCCGCGCGAGTGGGCCGACACCGAGCGCGATGTCCCGGCGTTCACGGAGCCGGTGCGCGCGCGGGACGCCACTGCCAGCGGCATCCGCAACATCGCTCCCGAGCCGCGGCAGCACGCGCAGCGCCGCCGCGGCCGCTGAGGCGCCTGCAGGCGGCCGCTGGCTCACGAGAGCCAGGGCACTTCGCCGGTGCGACTCTGCATGTGATCGACAAACGCGCGGATGCGGGGCGCGAGGTGGCGGCTGCGCATCCAGAGCAGGTGCAGGTGCAAGGGCGGAGGTGACCAGCGCGGCAGCACCCGTTTCATCACGCCCTGTTGCACGTAGGGGTGGGACGAATGCGACGGCAAGAGCGCGATGCCGGCGTGGCCCAGGATCAGGCCGATGATCGTCAAGGTCTCGTTGCTGGTCAGGGCTGGAGTGAACTCGACGAGCTCCTCCTGCCCGCTCGCGCTGCGCAGCACCCAGCGCCGCGCGAAGGGCCCATCCGGCGCTGACAGACAGCGGTGCGCCGCGAGCTCCGCGATCGTGCGCGGCTCGCCCTGTGCATCCAGATAACCACGGCTCGCGAACAGCCCGCCGGTGACGCGCCCGAGCGGCCGCGCCACGACATGATCGACTGACGGCAAGAGGTGGGCGTCGAAGCCCACGGGTGAGAACTGGAAGACCAGATCCATGCCTTCTTCCAGCAGCGCCACGCCGCTCTGGTTGATGCGCACCGCTCGGAGATCCACCTGCACATTCGGATGCTGGCTCGCAAAGCCGGCCACCAGCGAGATCAGACCAGGAGACGCGCTGGCCTCGACCGGCATCGCGACCGAGAGCTTCCCGCTCGGCCCCGAGCTGAGATCCATGAGGCTTTCTTCAACACCTCGCAGCTCGCGGAGCGAAACCGCGCAGCGCTCCGACAGCGCGCGGCCATGATCTGTGAGTGAGAGCCTGCGCCCCCGGCGTGACAGCAGCGCGAAGCCGAGCTCGGCCTCCAGACTCTCGATGCGCCGGCTCACCGTAGATTTAGGCAGATCCAGCGCGCGCGCCGCGGCCGCGAGGCTCCCGAGCTCCGCCACGCAAACGAAGGTCTCCAGGTTGATCAGGTGCACGAAAACAAGCCTGGCAGCAGAGTTGCGAAAACGCAACTGCAGGTCCGGTTCAGGATCCCTGGACCCAGCAGCCCAGGTTCCTAGACTTACCAGGAACAACAGGAGTCGAATCGATGGATAGCCACACCCGTCTCGTGACCCCCGTGCCCGCGCTGCAATCGCTGCGGCGTGACCACCAGGTGCTGGCGCTGTTCGCCGACGTGCTCGACGCTTACCTCGGTACTCTCGTCAGCGAGGGAGAACGGCTCAGCGGTGGAAAGCTGGTGCCCGGCGACTTCACACTCCTGGTGCAGGTCTGGCGCAGCTTCGGTGATCAGCGGCACTTCGAAAAGGAGGAGCAGATCGTCACGCCGCTCCTGGTGCGCTCCGGGCTGGATTTTGACCTCGCAGTGCTGGTGGAGGAGCGGCGCGCGCGCGAGCAGCTGCGCTATTTGATCTCCGTGCTGGAGCACGCGACGCATCGCGAGCTGCAATGGAGCGGCTTCGAGCGCAGCGCCATCTGCGCCTCGGCGCGCGCGCTGACGGCGATCCATCGCCGCTGCACGGAGGAGCAGGAGCGCGAGCTGTTCCCCGAGATCATCACGCTCGATCCCGACGTGCTGGCCACGCTCAACCGACAGCTGCTCCGCTTCGACGCGGCGGACGATGCGCGCCGAGAGCTGGACACGGCGGCACTGGGGCGGGAATTGGCGGCGCGCTACGGAGCGGTAACGCCCGCGGCCGCCGCCCCTAACGAGCGGCGAGCCGCCGCGGGCACGGGTGCGTGACCGGGGTCGTCAGCCTTTCACACAGACGACTTGCCGCAGCTCATGGACGATCTCCACGAGGTCGTCCTGCCTGGCCATGACCTCGCCGATGTCCTTGTAAGCACCCGGCGCTTCGTCGATCACGCCCGAGTCCTTGCGGCATTCGACCCCTCGAGTCTGCTCCCGCAGCTGCTCGATGGTGAACGCCTTGCGCGCGGCGCCGCGGCTCATGCGGCGCCCGGCGCCGTGCGATGCCGACTCGAACGACCAGCGGCTGCCCTTGCCGCGCACGATGAACGAACGCGCGCCCATCGAGCCGGGAATGATCCCGAGCTCGCCCGCGCCGGCGCGGATCGCGCCTTTGCGCGTGACGAGCAGCTCTTCATCGAAGTGCATCTCCTCCGCCACGTAGTTGTGATGACAGGTCACGAGCTGGCCGAACTTCACCCGCTGGAAGAAGCGGCGGAAGACCTTCTGGATCAGCTCCAGCATCAGTGCGCGATTCAGCGCCGCATACTCCTGCGCCCAGAACAGGTCGCGGCGATAGGCGTCGAACTTGGGGCTGCCCGCCAGGAACACGGCCAGGTCCGGGTCCGGCAGGTCGCGGTTGTGAAACAGCGAGCGAGCGACCTCCATGTGGTGCTCGGCGAGCGCGGCGCCGATGTGGCGGCTGCCGGAATGCAGCATGAGCCAGACGCTGCCGGTGGTGTCCAGGCACACCTCGATGAAGTGGTTGCCGCCGCCGAGCGTGCCGAGCTGGCAACTCGCGCGCGACGCGAGCTTCTGCACGCGGGGCGTGAGCTCAGCGAAGCGGGCCATGAGCTCGGCACCCTGCCGCTTGCAGTGGGGCCCGAGCTCTTCCCAGGCGGCGCTCCGGCGCTGCCCACGCCCGACCGGCACGGCCTTCTCGAGCGCCAGGCGCAGCGGCTTCAGGTCGCTCGGCAGATCCTCCGCCGAGAGGTTGGTCTGGAGCGCCGCCATGCCACAGCCGATATCCACGCCCACCGCTGCAGGAGACACGGCGCCGCGCATGGCCACCACCGTACCGACGGTGGCGCCCTTGCCCGCATGCACGTCGGGCATGACCGCGACGTGATGCGCGACCCACGGCAGCCCCGCGACACGCCGCAGTTGATCCAGCACCAGCGCGTCGAGCTCATTCGCCGGCGCCCAGAGCCGGATGGGCACACGATCGCCAGCGAGTTGACAGCAAGGCATGATTAGTGTCCTGTAACGCAAGTTACAGGCACAAATGTAAAGGGAGTGCGCCAGAACATAGTGGGCCTTTGCGGCAGAATTCCCGCGGCCCTCGCCCCGTCAGGGGCCGCGGAATTCTGCAAGGAACGTTGGTTCTGGCGCACTAGGGTTCCTCCTCGGCAGCTGCGCTGCCGGATCCTGACGAAAGGTCAGGTCTGGGATGCGCTTCACGGGCAATGCGTCGCACAGCCTGGCGCGCAAGAAGCCTGCGGCACGTTCCAGCGCTGCCCGAGCCGGGGCCGAGTCCAGCGCATCC
>JAICTU010000665.1 GCA_025936205.1 Polyangiaceae bacterium
CGACGAACGCGGCAGCCTCGTGGAGGTGTCGATGCTGGAGGCGATGGCGCACTTCGCGGTCGAGCCCTTCGCGGCCTTCTTCGCGCTCGGCCGCGCCCCGCGCTTCAGCGACCGGCCGCGGCTCGCGCAAGCACACATCCTGCGCACTCAGGACGGCGGGATGATCGCCCTGCACCTCTCGTCGCTGGAGAAGTTCTGGCAGGAGCTGACGGTGGCGCTGGGCTCCGCCGAGCTCACGCAGGATCCGCGCTTCGCTACCCGGCAACTGCGCATCGACAATTACGAGCTGCTCGGCGCGGCGCTGGACGCGCTGCTCTCGCAGCGCCCGCTGCGCGAATGGCTCGAGATCCTGGGCAGCCGCGACGTGCCGTTTGCGCCGATCCAGGGCATGCCCGAGGTCGTGGCAGACCCGCAGGTCCGCGAGATCGGCCTGATCGTGCCGGTGCAAAACGCGCATGGCGGCAAGAGCGCCGTGCGCCCGGCGGTCCAGTTCGATGGCCAGCGCGCAAGCCACGTGCGCACGGCGCCGCTGCTCGACGAGCACGGCGCGAGCATTCGCCAGGCGCTCGGCGGCGAACGCGGCTGGCCGGCGCTGCCGTCAACCTGACATCTATGGAGGCAAATACCATGACCGCTGCCCAGCTCCCTTCCCGACTGCATCACACCGCCTACGTCACCCAGGACCTGGAGAAGACTCGCGCCTTTTACGAGGACATCATCGGCCTGCCCCTGCTCGCCACCTGGTGCGAGGCAGACGAGCTGTTTGGCGCAGTGCGCACGTACTGTCACTGCTTCTTCGGTCTGGCCGACGGCGGCGCGCTCGCCTTTTTTCAGTTTGCGGACAAGGCCGATGGTGAGCTGTTCGGGCCCAAGATGCCCCCGACTCCGTTCCATCACATCGCGCTCAAGGTGGACGCGGACGTACAGGCCGGCATCGAACGCCGGCTAAAGGCCGCCGGCTACGAGGCTCCGCGCACCTTCGTGCTCGAGCACGGCTACTGCCGCTCGCTGTACGCGGAGGACCCGAACGGCATGATCGTGGAGTTCACGGTGGATCACCCCAAGGTCGAACAGATCAATAGCCAGCGTCTGGGCACCGCTCACGCAGACCTGAAGCGCTGGCTGGCGGGCGACCACACCTCCAACAATACCTACCGCTGAGAAGGAGCCGTCACGTGCCAAGTCTGAATGTCAGTGTACTGGTCGGGAGCCTGCGCCAGAAGTCGGTGTCGAAGAAGGTGGCGCGCGCGCTGGTGAAGCTCGCGCCCGCGGGGCTGAGCTGCTCCTTCGTGGAGATCGGGGATCTGCCGCTCTACAACGAGGACCTGGAAGTCGATCCGCCGGCGGCCTTCACGCGCTTTCGCGCCGCGATCGCGCCCTCGGACGGGCTCTTGTTCGTGACCCCGGAGTTCAACCGCGGCATCCCCGGCTTGCTCAAGAACGCCATCGACGTCGGCTCGCGCCCGTGGGGCAAGAGCGTCTGGTCGGGTAAGCCCGGTGCGGTCGTCAGTCAATCGTACGGGGCGCTGGGCGGCTTCGGCGCCCACCACCAGCTGCGGCAAGTCCTGGCGGGTGTGAACGTCGCGACCATGGCGCACCCCGAAGCGTACTTGAGCACGGCGGGCGCGCTGTTCGATGAGGCGGGCGAGCTCGTCAACGCCTCATCCAAGGAATTCCTGAGCGGGCTCATGGTAGCGTTCAAGGCCTGGATCGAGCAGCAGCGGCGGCCGGCCGCAGGCTGAGACGTACTGATTCCCCCCGACCCGAAGAGGCAGACATGGCCGCAGCAGTCGCGACACAGGAGTTGCTCCAGGTTCCCCTACTGATCGGCGGAGAGCCGGTGGTCAGCGGAGCCTGGCTCGACGTATCGGATCCGGCCGCGCCCGAGCGGGTCGTCGGGCAGGTCGCGCTGGCGGATGAAGCGCTCTCGCGCCGCGCGGTGGACCGGGCCCAGGCCGCATCCGAGAGCTGGGCCCGGGTCGAGCCCGAGCGGCGCGCGGAGCTGTTGCTCGCGGCGCTGAGCGCCGTGGAAGCTCAGCGCGCACCGGTGGCAGAGCTGCTGGTACAGGAAAACGGCAAGGTGCGGCGCGAGGCGGAGGCGGATCTCGGCGGCTTCCTCGGGCGCTGCCGGCTCGCGGCCGCGCTCGCCGGCGAGCTCTCTCAGCGCCAGCACTATCCGCGCGCCGAGCCGCTGAACGACGCGCAGCGCGCGGCAGGCGCGCCGCCCTTTCGCACCGAGGTGACGCAGCTGCCCCTCGGCATCGTCACCATCATCGTGCCGTTCAACTGGCCGCTCGCGATCCTCGCGGCGAGCTTGCCGTACGCACTGATCGCGGGCAACGCCGTGATCGTCAAGCCACCGCCCACCGCGCCGCTGGCCGTGACGCGCGTGCTGCACGCGCTGGCAGCACAACTGCCACCGGGTTTGCTCAGCGTGGTCAGCGGCTCGAACCCCGCCGTGGCGCCGCTGATCGCCGATCCGCGCATCGGGCGCGTGGTGTTCACGGGCAGCGTCGCGGGCGGCAAGGCCGTGATGCAGCTGGCCACGCAGAATCTGGCGCGCGTCACGCTGGAGCTGGGCGGCAATGACCCCGCCTTGATCCTCGACGACGCGCAGCTCGATCGCGGCGCGCTGGAACGCCTCTCGCTCGCCTGCTTCCTGACGACGGGTCAGGTGTGTATGGCCGTCAAGCGCATCTACGTCGCGCGCTCGCGCTACGACGAGCTGGTAGCCGGGCTCAGCGCTCTGCTCTCGGCGCAGCGCACGGGGCCGGGGCTCGCCGCCACCTCGAACATGGGCCCGCTGAACAGCAAGCGCCAGAAGGACTTCGTGAGCTCGCTGCTCGGCGAGGCGCGCGCCGCCGGGCACGAAGTGCGGGAGCTCGGCAGCGTGGACGAGGCGGGGCTCGCCGCAGGCGGTCACTTCCTGCGGCCCGCGCTGGTGCTGAACCCCTCGCCCCAGGCGCGCATCGTGACCGAGGAGCAGTTCGGGCCCGCCGTGCCGATCCTGCCCTTCAGCGACGTCGACTCCGTGATCGCGCAGGTCAATCGCGAGTGGGCCGGGCTCGGTTCCTCGGTGTGGTCGGCGGATCTGCAGCGCGCGGCGGCCGTGGCGGCGCGCTTGCACGCGGGCTCCACCTGGATCAACAACGCCAGCGCCCTGGCCATGGACAACCGCGCGCCCTTCGGTGGCTTCCGCCAGAGCGGCATCGGTCGCGAGCTGGGCCGCGAGGGCTTGCACGAGTTCACCGAGCCGCACACGGTCACCTTCCCTGCCTGACGCCGCGGCAGGCCCTTTCCTCTCGAGAACTGTGGAGCGCCTCGACACCGACGTCTGCATCGTGGGAGCGGGCCCCGCCGGGCTGGTGGTCGCGCAGCGTCTGCTCGATGCGGGCGTGCCCTGCGCGCTGCTGGAGCGCTCGAGCAGCGAGGCGCTGTGTGCCCGCGCCAAGGCGGGCATGATCGAGCACCGCACCGTCGAGGCGCTCTCCCGCGTGGGGCTGGCCGCGCCGATCCTGGAGCAGGGCTCCAGCAACGGTCATGTCGAGTTCCGCGTGCAGGGTGCCGCACGCGTGTTCGACTATGCAGCGCTCACCGGCGGGCGAGGTCACTTCGTCTATCCGCAGCACCTGCTGGTGCGAGCCTGGGCGGATAGCTTCGTGGCGCGGGGTGGTTCGCTGTCCTATGCGACCGAGGTGACCTCGATCGAGCAAGCGAACGGCGCTGCCCGCGCGCAGACGTGCACGAGCAGCGGCGCCGCCCACTCCATCCATTGCCGCGCCCTGGTGCTCGCGGCCGGCGCTGGCACGGGGCTGATTCCGGACGCGCTGGAGTGCCACGAGCACGCCTATCCCTTCCGCTGGCTGACGACCATGATCGAGATGGGCGCGCTCAGCGAGCGCACCGTCTATGCGACGCACGCGAGCGGCTTCGCGGCGCACCTGCGCCGCTCGCCGCAGCTCACGCGCTACTACCTGCAGGTTCCGGCGCGCGATGGCCTCCAGAATTGGCCCGACGAGCGGCTGCGCCGCGAGCTGGAGCTGCGCCTGGGAG
>JAICTU010000147.1 GCA_025936205.1 Polyangiaceae bacterium
AGCTCGAATAGCTTGCCTCGGGCCCTCTCCTTGCGCGGGTCGCTCAGGGCCGCAGCGACGCCGGATCGTATTGCTCGATCCAGGCGCGCAGCGGCACGTCGGCCGGCGTGGGCGAGTAGTAACCGTCAGCGGACAGCCCATCGCCCAGAATCTGGCGGCGGATCGGGTCGAGCCGCGGATACAGGTGCCGCACCGTCATCTCGTCTTTGGTGCGCAGCCAGCGATAGGCGTAACCGTAAAACAGTGCCTTGCGCGTGCTCTGGCCAAAGTTCGGGCTCTTGCTGTGCCAGATGCGACGGTCGAACAGGACCGCGGTGCCGGGGGCGACGCCGATCGGAACGGCGCCAGGCACCGCGCCGATCGTGCTGCCCGGAAAACGTTGCAGCTCGGCGGGAGTGTCGTCCATGCCTCCGCCGGCAGCCAGCGCCGGGGGTTGGTTGCTCCGATGCGAGCCGGGGATCAGATACATGTTGGCGTTGCCGGGCTCCGGATCCCCCTGGAGAAAATACGCGACCTTCAGCGACAGCCGCGGCCGTGGCTCGCCCTCCACGTCGAAGTTGACGCGACCGCTGTCCTGATGAAACCGCAGCTGCTCATTCACCGGCGGCGGGTTGCCGGCGAGCGGCGGGGTGACGCCCAGATGCGCGTGATACAGGTAGATGTTGTGACCCAGGATGGCCCACACCTTGGGGAAGATGCGCGGATTGTCGATCAGCTCGACGAACTCGTCGGAGACCGGCAAGAAGTTGCCGAGCACGAAGGGTAAGTGGGGCGCCAATCCCCGCTGGAGCTCCTCCCGATAGCGGGCGTCGAGCAGGTCGACCAAGCGCCGAACCTGTTCGCGCTCGAGCGCGCCGGGGACCACCAGGTAGCCTTGGCGCTCAAAGTGCTCTCGCTCCTGCGCCGTCAGGCGATATTCGAGACAGTTCGGATCCATTGCCCTGTGCAAGCAGAGTCGCACGGGCGCCGCGCGGCGTATAGCCGCTCCGTCCGGGGCCGAGCTATCTCGCTGGCCTGGATCGTTGTGTCTTCACGATCAGCCAGGAGAAGAAGTCGCGTTGCACCCAATGGCCGATCTCGAGCAACACGACCGCGCAGCAAACCTCGTTATAGGACCATCCGCTCACCTCCATCAGCTCTTCGGTGGTCCACCCGTGGCGGTCGTCCATCAGTCCCAGCAGAGCACGCGCTGCAGGGTCGTCCGGCAACGCGCCAATCGCCACCAGTTGCCGTTCTCGCGGTGAAACCACCGTCTCGCTGGTCGGATACGGGATGCCCGCGGTGGGTGACCCACCTTGGGTCGTCTCTGGTTCGCGGAATGCGCCGGTGGAGTCGCCCGCGGGTCCGGTCGAGGATTGCGGAGCTTCAGCGTCGGAAGGATCAGCGGGAGGATGGCCGCCCGCCGCCCAGGGGGGCGAGGTGTTCTCCGAACGGTCTGCTGCACTGGTTAGGTCTTCTTCCAGATCCGCGGCGCGAGCGAGGGCGCCGCGCGCCAGAATTTCGAGGGCGTCGCCATCGCTCAGGTCTGAGCCCGTGATGGTGCGCACTTGCTGCAGGGCTCGTTGTACCAAGGTCCACGCATCGGCGGAGAGTTCGAACGTGATGCGTTGCAGCGGGGGGGTTCTGCGCTCGTCGGGAGGTGGCCGCGTGGAATCGCGCCGCGGAGGAGCGCCCCGGAGAGGCTCCGCAGGCTGCGCGACCCGGCGCTCGAGCTGCCTCATGTTCAGGTGCCGCGCTCGCTCGAGCCATTCGTGCTCCGTCTGCGGTGTGGCGACCCGGGTCACCTCCCGGATGCGTGAATACGCCAGCTCTCCCGCCACGAACGCGCGCTCGAGCCGTGGCAGTTGGCGCAGTGCGCGGCCGACGCGCAGGCGTTCGCGGGCTTCGCGGAGTCCCAGGCCAAAGCAGCCGCGGAGCGCGTCGAATTCGTCCGAATACGCCATCAGGGTCGCATCGCTGCGCTGGCGGACTCGATCGGCGAGATCTGCCAGATAGCGACAAACCAAACGCTCGGCGCGGCACTCCGCCGCCATCAGGCGACGTACCTCGAGGATCAGTTGCCAGGTGGGGAGCTCGGCGAAATATTCGTCCGCGTCGTCGGCGGTCGGCTCTCGGAGCCGCGGAGGGCCGACGTCGCTCGGCGCGTGAGAGTCCTCGAGTCCATCGGTGTCGAGAATGTTCTGCCCGAAATCCTGCACGGTTGGCTCTCCCTCTGACCGGCGCCGAGCCGGTGACGTTGGAGGATCTCGCGCACGCCGCGGCGACCTCCCTACATGCACCCGACCTGCCCCTCGAGTCATCGCGATCTTCGGCCGCTGTCTGCAGGGGGTTGCTGCCTTCGCAGGCGGAGGAGAGGGACGGGCGGATGCAAAGAGGACGCTGCGCCGTGCGCCGGCGAGAGGCGAAGGGCCCGCATCTGCAGGGAAGCTGAAGAATCAGCACTCGAGCGCCATCGACATGAAGGAGTCCTGGCAAGAGTCCTTGCTGCGAGCCAACCAATATCGCCAGCGCCATCGCGGCCAACGTCGATGAAGGCTTGCGGGGCCGCGCATCGCTCGTGTCGCTGCTGGTCGATGTTGCGGTGCCATGCTCGCGAACGCGGAGCTGGCCTATGCGCAGGCGGTGCGCGACGTGCAGGCTTGCCAGGTGAGCGTGGCCGAGCTGGAGCGCAGCTCGGGCTGGCGCTCGCACGCGCAACTGGCCGCGGAGCTGTGCGATAAATGGGGCTCAGCTGCCGGCGGCGGACAGGCGGCGCGACAAGGTTTGCGTCGCCACCGCGAGCAGCTCGCGATCGATCTCGTCGCCGGCCAGCACGCACAAGAGGCCGCCCCCCAGGCGCGTGGCCACCAGCTCCGCCCCCTCGAAGCGTAGCCGCAGGCTGCTGCAGGCGGGCAACGTCTCAGTGGCGGTCTGCAGCAAGTTTGCCAGCCGCGCGCTGGTGCGCTCCAGCGCTTCGAGCTCGATCTCGGGGGGCATGTCCAGGAGCAACAGCTGACCCTGCGGGCCGCACACGAAGCTCCCCAGCACGCCGCTCACGCGCCGCAACGCCGTCAAGGGCTCGCTGTTCAACCCAACCCCACCTTCGCGCGCACGAACGCGAGATCGGCAGGGCTGCCGCGCACGCCGACGATGCTGCGCCCGCGGAAGATCACGATTTCCTCTTCTTCCGAGCAAAAGGCCATGGCCCGACAGGCGCCGAGCGCGAGTGCTTCACCGATCAGTCCCGCCACCTGCTGGCAGTAGTACGCGGTGTCGGCGAGGTCGGGCGCCGCGCCCGCCTTCAATTTCTGGATGCTGCCGTCGAGGCCCACCTGGGCTACGGCCAGTCGCTGCAGGCGCTCGGACGGCGGCAAGGAGAAGCGCGGGACCTCCCGCTGTTGTCCCGGCCGCTCTTCAGGCGCGATACGCACCACTTTGGTCGTGAGATCGCGCCCCGGATCGGAGCGCCGCTCGCCGCTTTCATCCAGGCGCTGAGCGGCGCTCAAGAGCAGTGCGTCGGCGCCCATGTCGATGGTGCTGGTGGCAGGCCAGGCCCGCTCACAGGGCTCGATGGAGCCGCCGCGCAGGCCCAGCATCATCACCACCGCGTCGAGGCCGACAGCCCCCTCGAAGTCGGCGTGCACGAGCTGCCCGCCCGAGAAGAACAGGTGCCCGTGCTCCGGTCCCGAGCAGACGCGAAACACGCCGTGCACCCGGTTCAGGCAATTGATCTGGATCAGGTCCGCCAGCTGCGCGGTGGGCAGCCGGACGCTGAAGCCCTCGCTCAGAGCCTCCGAATCTTCGAAGTCCCGCGCGGCAATTGAGTCGAGGGGTGCGGCCATGCTGCGTCGTCGGGGTGCGGGGCGTCCCCGCGGCGAGCCAGTACGTCACAGGGTAGCACGCGCGCTACACGATGACGAAGCGCGCCCGGTGGCGAATGTCGGTGGCGGACGCGCCCACGAGTACCTCGAACTCACCCGGTTCGAGCACCCAGCGCCGCTGTTCGGGATCGTAATACTCGAAGGCGTCCTGTTTCAGCACCACGCTGGCTCGCTTCGTCTCGCCCGGCTCCAACACGACACGCGCAAAGCCTTTCAGTTCTTTTTCGGGGCGCGGAAGCCGACACGCGACGTCGCGCACGTACACCTGCACCACTTCCGCTCCGGCACGTGAGCCCGTGTTCTTCACGTCCAGGCTCAGCTCGAGGCTCTGCCCCGCGCTGAGACGCTCGCGCGACAGCTTCAGATCGGAATGCTGGAAGGTCGTGTAACTGAGGCCAAATCCAAACGCGAAGCGCGGCTCGATGCGCGCGCGATCGAAGTGGCGATAGCCCGTGAAGATGCCGTCTTCCAACTTCACGCGCTGATCTCCGTCGGCATCAAAATAGGAGCTGAAGCTCGAGCGGTCCTCCACGCGCTTCTCGAACGTCGCCGGCAGCTTGCCGCTCGGGTTCACGCGCCCGAACAGAATCTCTGCCAGCGCCTGCCCACCGGCCTCGCCCGGGTAGAAGGCGTGGAGCACGGCCGGCACGCGATCGATGAAGCGGTTCATGTCCAGATTGCCGCCGGCAGTGAGCACGACCGCCGTCTTCGGCTGCGCCTCGGCCACGGCCAGCAAGAGCGCCTCGACCTCGGGATTCATGGCGAAGTCGCGATCGAAGCCTTCCGCCTCGCTCACGTGGTCCCAACCGCCGGTCACGATCGCGACGTCGGCGCGGCGAGCCAGCGCCACGCACTCGGCGATCTCCTTTGCGCCGCCGTCCGACCACTGCCAGCCGAACTGCATGCCGCTGAAGAAGCGCGTCTTGCGATACTCGATCTTCAGCGCGTACGAGCGCCCCGCCTCCAGCTGGAGGTCGGCGCGATGCGGCCCGTTTTTCACGTCGCTGACGTTGTCGATCACCAGCCGCCCGTCGAGCCACACGCGGTACTCGCTGTCGTGCGAGCGCGTGTGGAACAGGTGCGTGCCGCTCTTCGTGGGACGGATCGCGCCCGTCCAGCGGATCGAGAAGCGCGGCACGCGGATGCCGTCGGCAGGGGGACGCACGCCCCAGTGGAAGTCGACGTGCTCGTCCAGGCGCGTGGCGGTGGGCTCGCCCTGCAGGTTGCCATTGTCGAAGTACTCGCCCCACAGCCCCGGGCCATGAGAGCTCTCGAACACGCTGCCCGAGAACACCCCGTGCTGCGGGTTGGGATCGGGACCGGCAGCGTGCAGCACCTCGGCGCCGGGACAGAGCTCCCGGATGCCGCGCAGCAGGCTGACGGCGTCGTGGGGCGGAGTGTACGAGCTACCGCCGCCGCCGAACACCGCCGGATCCGCGTAGGGACCGAGCACGGCGATCGTCTTCACGCGGGCTGCGTCGAGCGGCAGAAATCCGCCCTCATTCTTGAGCAGCACACTGCCGCAACGCGCCAGATCCAGCGCCACCTGGCGGCTGCGCGGGTCGTTGTAGGGGATGCTGGCGTCCTTCTGCTCATAGTCGAGCCAGCCGAAGCAAGCCGCTAGGCGTAGCAGGCGCCGCACCTTGTCGTCGATCGTGCTGATCGCGACCTCGCCGCGCTCGAGCGCCGCGAGCAGGTTCTCGGCGGTGAACATCTCGGCGCTCGGCATCTCCAGATCGAGCCCGGCGTTGGCGGCGTCTGCCACGCTGTAGGTCGAGAGCCAGTCGCTCATCGCCACGCCGTCGAAGCCCCACTCGCCCTTGAGGACGTCGTTGATCAGCGGGCCATGCTCCGAGCAATGAATGCCGTTGACCAGGTTGTAGGCCGTCATCAGCGCGCCCGAGCCGCCCTCGCCCACCGCCGCGCGAAACGCCGGCAGGTAGACCTCGTGCAGCGTCCGCTCGTCGAGATCCGTGCTGACGGTGTGGCGCCCGAACTCGGCGTAGTTGCACGCGTAGTGCTTGACCGTGGCGGCCACCCCCTGGTCTTGCACGCCGCGGATGTAGGCGACGGCAAAGCGCGACGACAGGAACGGATCCTCGCCCGCATACTCGAAATTGCGGCCGCACCAGGGGCCCCGATAGATGTTCACCCCGGGGGCGAGCAGGATGTGCACGCCGCGCGCGCGGCAGTCGCGCCCCAGAGACGTGCCCAGCTGATACCAGAGCTCCGGATCCCAGCAGGCAGCCGCGCCGATCAACGCCGGATAAGCGGTCGAGGCGTCGCACCACCAGTGGACCCCCATGGGGCCGTCTGCCATACGCAACTCCGGCAACCCGATCCGCTCCACCGGGAAGGTGGCGCTGTTCGCCTGGGCGCCCCCCTTGCCAGGCTTGCCCCCCAGAAGGAGCAACTTTTCCTCGGTGGTCAGCTGCTCGAGCAAGCGCTGAACGCGCCGTTCCACGTCGGCCGTGGGTGGGATGAAGTGAGCGTACCGGCTATGCATTGCGGCGATCTACCTCAGGAGCTGGCCGACTGCCTACGGGCCGGAAACGTTGCCGGACGGCAAATTTTCTAGTCAGAGCCGGAGATTCGCGTCCCAGGAGTTGGAGCCATGCCGGCCGCTCGAGCTAAAGTACGACCGGCGTCATGCGAGTCCTGGTTACCGAAGACGAAGTCGATGTCAGGGGCGTGATCGCCCGCGCGCTGGAGCGCGACGGGCATGCGGTCACCACTGCCGGTACGCTCGAAGAAGCGCGGGCGGCGCTGGCGATCGGCGCGGATCTGATGGTGCTCGACCTCAGCTTGCCCGATGGCTCGGGCCTGACGCTGTGCCGCGAGCTGCGCGCGGCTCAAAGCACCCTGCCCATCTTGATCCTGACGGCTCGCAGCCAGGTCGAGCTGCGCGTCGAAGGGCTGGACGCGGGCGCCGACGATTACCTGACCAAGCCCTTCGCCGTGCCCGAGCTGCGCGCTCGGGTTCGTGCGCTGGGCCGCCGCGGTCCCATCACGCGCCCGTTCGTGCACGTGCACAATGGCATCACGCTCGACCTCTCCGGACGCCACGCCACGCGCGACGGCACGCCCGTGCCGGTCACCGCACGCGAGTGGGCCATCCTCGAGACGCTCGCCAACCGCAGCGGCCGAGTCACGACCCGCTCGGAGCTGCTGGAGAACGTGTGGGGCAACAGCAGCGAGTCGGCCGGCAACAGCCTGGAGGTGCTGGTGGCCCGCCTACGCAAGAAATTCGGACCTGATCTGATCCAGACGTTGCGCAGGGAAGGCTACTCGCTGAGCGGTCACGCTCAGGAGAGCGCCGGCTGATCCGACGTGGACTCGACCCGCGGCAGACCGAGCAAGCGCCCCGCCAGCCAGAGCCTGCTGCGGCGAGTGGCGCTGGGAGCCGCGGCCTCCGCCGTCTCCGCGGCTCTGGTGGCGGCCAGCGTGACCAGCGTGATCGCGATCTATCTCACTCGCAACGCCGCAGATCGCCGCGTGCAGGATGCGGCGCTGGTGCTCGCTGCCGAGCTGGATGACGACCCGGAAGGCCACAAACCCCTGCCCCAGGCGGTGAGCGATGAGGTCCGCGAGACGCGTCACACGGGCGTGGCCTTCGCCATCTACGACCGCAACACCCACCAGCTGCTCGCCGGCGATCCGCGCGTGCCCACCTCGTTCGACGACGAGTGCACCCACACAGCCAACCTGCGCACCTGTGGCGTACCGGCGCGCGAAAACTTGTGGGTCGTGGCAGCGGCTGGCCGAGTCAACCTCACCGTCCTGTTCGCGATCGCGTCCACGCTGGCGGCGCTGCTCGCGGGGCTCGGAGCGTGGCTCGCCAGCCGTCCGATCGCGCGCTGGCTGATGGGGCCGCTCTCGGAGCTGCGCCAGCAAGTGGGCGCGATCGACTTCTCGGGCGCGCATGCCTCCAGCCTCGGGCCCCCCGCCGGCGTGGCCGAGGTGGACGCCTTGCGCAGCGCCATCAACGAGCTGCTCGGGCGCGCGCAGGGAGCACTGCGCCAGGCCGAGCGCTTCGCGGCGGACGCCGCGCACGAGCTGCGCACGCCGCTGACCGCAATCCGGGGCGAGCTGGAGCTGCTCGCCGAAGAGAGCGCCTTGCCCTCGGACGTCCACGCCAGTCTGACGCGCGCACAGCGCCGGGTGGTCGAGCTGGGCACGCTGCTCGAGCGGCTGCTCGCGCTCGCGCTGCCCGCGGATAGCAACTGGTCGGCGAGCGAGCTCATCTCGCTGCAGGAGCTGGCGGAAGACCTGCTCTCTGACCTCCCGGAATCGGAGCGGGCGCGCGTGGAGCTGAGAGAAGCGCGGGGCGAAGTGGTGGTCCGGGGCGACAGCGCCCTGCTCGGGCTTCTGTTCACGAACGGCCTGGGCAACGCCTTGAAGTTTGGAAAACAGGTCCGGGTGTGCGCGTTCGCAGACGCGGGCGACGCGGTCTGGCGCGTGGACGACGATGGCCCCGGCGTGCCCGTGGAACAGCGACAGCTCGCGTTCGAGCCGTTCGTGCGGCTGGCCACCAACTGCAAACCGGCGGTGCCGGGACACGGCCTCGGACTGGCGTTGATCGCCCACGTGGCGCGTCGCCATGGCGGCCAGGCACGCTTCGTCGACGGCCCACCGGGCGCGCACCTCGAGATCCGCTTGCCACGCCAGCCTAGCGCTCAGAACGCGTAGCTCACGCCGAACAGCAGTTCGAACGACAGCGGCGGCGGCCGGTACAGCGTGCTGTACTCGACGCGGATTTCGCCGCCTTCGCCGCCTTCGGCGCGTTCCACCTCGAAACGATCGCGCACCAACATGAGCGAGCCGCCGGCGCCTGCGCGCAGCGCCCACTGCGACGCAAAGGGCCAACCTGCTTGCAAGCTCGGCCCCAGAGCGAACCAGGGGCGCGTGGAGGACTGCGTCTCCAGCGAAGGATCGCGCGCCGACACCGACACGCGCAGCGCCCCACCCTCCAGCTTTGCGCACGCGCGCCACCAGAATACGGAGAGCTCACCGCCGACCGGACACAGCGCGAGTTGCGCCGTGAACAACTGAAAATCGAGATCCGCGTCGCTGTTGGACTCGCTCGCCACGGAGTAGCCAGCGCCGAGGCCCGCCACCCAGCGCCCCAGCTGCAGTTCTCCGAGCAGCTGCGCTTGCAGCGCGTGGCTGGGAGCCGCGGCATAGCCCCCCAGCGCGACGATCAGCGGCTGCAGCGCACGACCACTCTGCCGCCCCGCGCGCGCTCCGAGATCGACCTCGCGCTCCACCGGCGGCAACACGTTGGCCCGCGCAACCTCTGGCTGCGCTGCCGGCGCCGAAGCTGCCGAAGCTGCCGATGCAGCCACTTCAGCGGCTTCCGCGTCGAGGCCCCGCGCTGACCGAGCCTGCTCGCTGGGCTCCGGATCGTGCGTCGCCGGCACGGCTTCGGGCAGTGGTGCTGCCTCAGCAGAGGTTGCAGCGGCAGGGGCCGCTGGAGCGGGAGCAGGGGCCGCTGGCGCTGGCTCGGCTTCGTGCAACTCCCCGCCCGCCCGCTCGGCGGCTGCCGAGGGCGGCGCTCCAGGTGCCTCTCCGGCACGCTCATCCAACCGCAGCACCGTGATCAGAGCCAGCGCCTGCGACACATCCTGACAGCGCTCGCCGCGCACCTCGCGCTCCAGCGCCTGCGGGCCCTCGATGCGCAAGGAGCCGATCCAACCGGCGGATGCGCTGTCCGGCTGGATGCGGACGCGCACGCGCGTCGCAGCGTCGAGCATCGCCGATTCGACCTGGGCCTGCGGCACGAGCTGCAGCCTCGCCGCGCGACTCGCCACGTAGCCCAGATATTCTTGCTGCGTGGGGCAACCGAGCGGCGCGCGATAGCTCGCCAGCACGCGGACACCTGCCGCCGCCGTGGCGGCCGCGGGCGCCACGCTGGGCGGGCTCGCGTTGACGCAGGCGGTGACCAGGCAGACAAGGCCCACGCAGACAGGGGCCAGAATGGGGGCCAGTACGCTGGCGACGATCGCAGCTCGCGCACGGCCCAGTGCTCGCATCTGCGTCGTGCTGGGGTCGTAGCACTTTCCCCAGTGGGCCCCAAGCGGGCATTCCTGATGGGCTCGAGGGACGGCAAGTGCCGAGCCCTCCTGTACTGTTTCGGAATCAGGGCCGCAGAGTCAGGGCCGCAGAGTCAGGGCCGCAGAGTCAGGGCCGCAGAGTCAGGGCCGCAGAGTCAGGGCCGCACAGTTAAGGCCGCAGCTCACTGCGCTGCTGATCGCAGTGCCAGCTCGGACACTTCCTGGCGCAGCTGCCCCTCGGGGAACTGCCCGCGATAGGATTCCAGCAGGCGGCGCAGGGCCGCCGTATCGTTGCGCTGGGCCGCGCCGCGCATGGCGTCGACCAGCTGGATCTCCGAGTCGAGACCCGGCGCGGGCGTTCTCTCGCCTTCGAGAGCACCCACTGCCGGCGGCGGTGCGGACGCCGCCGGCAGTGGCCCTGCCAGTTCCGTCTCTGTCTCTGTCGGGGCGGCAGCCGCGCGCTGCGCGCGCGTTTGCCGGTCAGCATCGTCCCGGCGCGTCGCGATGCGCCTGCGCTGTTCTGCCGTCCGATGCCGCCACTCGCTCGCCGCCGGAGCATGAGCACGGCGAGCGGGAACGGACATCGCGCCACTGGAGCTCGTTGCGGAGCTGGTGGCAACAACGGCAGGCGCATCGTCGAGCGCCGGAACAACTGGAGCCGGATCGGAGGCGACCTCGGCGGGCGGCATCAGCCGCGCCTGGAGATGCTCGGGCTGCTCCGAGGGCAGCGCGAGGTAGGCGGCACCCGCGAGGCCGAGCGTGACACTCGCAAGCGTGACCTTGCCCGCGCTGGTGCTGAACCACGCGAAGGCCTTGGAGCTGAACAAGCCGACGCCGGCGCCGGCGCCCAGCGCCATCAGCAGCTTGGCTTGATTGCCTGCCGGCGGACGCTGCGACCTGCCCGCCTCGAGCAGCGCTCGCGTCAGATCGTCGGGACTTTCGTCGAGCAGCTTCTTCATGATGCGGAGGTCTCGTCAGAAGATGCGGAGGGGGTCCGCGGGGTCGTATTCCGGAGCAGCTCGACTTCCGTGTGGAAGAGCGCGCGGGCGCGGCGCAAGCGCGACGCCACCGTGCCCGTCGGGATCGCCAGGAGCTCTGCGATCTGGGGAACCGTCAAGTCTTCGAGCTCGAACAGGATGAAGGCTTCTTTCAGGTTGTCCGGCATCCGCTCCAGGATGCGGTCGAGCTGGCGACGGGCTTGATTGCGCGCGGCGACCGCCTCCAGATCGGGAGCGACATCGACGAGCTGCTCCGGATCAGGGGCCACGTGGTTTTGCGAGCTCTGTGCCTTGCGCCGGAACTCCTTGGCGACGCGCAGCGCGACGCCATAGAGAAACGCGCGCTCACTGCCAGGCTTGATGCTCGAGCCTTCGCGCAGGACCAGGACCATGAAGACCTGTTGAGCAGCGTCGTCGACCTCCGTGCCGACCACGCCCAGGCGCGAGAGCAAGCGCCAGATGAAGTCGTAGTGCTCCTGCACCAGCTGGCGCAGCGTGCCGGGCGGCAAGCGCGTGCTTTCGCCGACGCTAGACCCCGGGGCCGGGTGCTGAGTGAGGAGTTCCAGTGCCAACGTCTGATAATGACTTGGATGGCGTCGACCGATCACCTGCCTCGCACCAAAAAAAGTCGTGGGCTCAGCGGAATGGGCCGCCGCGGCGGCGATGCCATTCGCGTCGCAGCGCAACGTGCCGCAATCCCGCGGGGACAGGCGGTAGCGTGAGCCGGGTCGGCTGCGCTATGGTCCGACCGATGCGCCTGTCCAGCACAGCAGGTCTCTCGATGCTGCTCCTTTTCGGGTCAGCGTGCGGAGATAGCGTGGTGGTGGCACGCGGGGTGTCGCTGGTGTCGGCCGCGGTGGAAGCGAGCGACGCGGGGTTGCTCGACGACGCTCGCGCGGAGGACGGGGAGCCGAGCTTCGAGAGCGGGCACGACGGTACGTCCGCGCATCGCCCGCCCCCGAGCTTTTCCGCGAGTGCGCCCCGGCCGCCCTCGGGTGCTCACGAAGCGGCAGGCGGTGGTGGCGGCGCCGGTGGTGGGACGAGCACGAGCGAAAAGAGCGCCGACGGAACGGGCGGCACCAGCTCGAGCGCGGGCAAGCACCACTAGTATTTTGCGGCCGCTTTGGCCGCTTTGCTCGGCCGATCGAAGGCGTCCTTCCTCGCGCCCTCAGCCGGAGCTCGGCTGCGATCTTCGCTGGTTAGCGGCGCGCGATGAGTTCGTGTCGAGGGCATGGGCCTTGCTGTGCTCCGGCCGAGATGTGCAACCCCTCTGCGATTTCGCTCGAAGCCTTTTCATTGGGAGCGCTGACTCCGCCCCCGCGCATCCGCAGCGGCAAGCGGACACTGCTCGACCTGGACGCGATCCGCGCCCTGGGCGCCGACTGCTCCTACAATGCGACGACGCTCGCCGCGCGCCTGGGGATCTCGATCCGCCAGCTGCAGCGGCTCTTCGCGCGTCAGCTCGGCTGTTCGCCGCGCGCCTGGTTGCGCGAGGAGCGGATGCAGGCGGCGCATCGCTTGCTGCTCCGGGCCAGCACCATCAAAGAGGTCGCGCTGGCGCTTTCGTTCCGGCAGGAGTCGCACTTCTCGCGCGATTTCCGCAGCCGCTTTGGCTACACGCCGTCGACGCTGCAGAAGTCCGGCGCGGCCCACGGCCTGCGCCCCGCGAGCCATCCGCGAAGCGGGTGCACGCAGGCGTGCTCCTGAGCCGAGGTCGAGTTGGCGGAGCCGCTCAGCCCCGGTCTCGTGCGCAAGGTCCGTCTGCGCTACGCACGACGCAGACGTCCGGGTCGTCGAGGCGTTGCTCGTACTCGCGCCCCGGAGAGTCCGATGCGCCGATGTTGCCGACGCGCTCGTAACTGCCATAGCCGAGCTCGCCGAGCTCATTGTGGCCCCAGCAGCGCAGGCCCGCGAAGGCGCCCGCTCGCTCCAGGATGGCGCAGGCGTGGTAGCCTCCGACAAACAGCTGGCTGACGCGCGGCGCGCCCTGCTCGGACGCGGCCTCGTCCGAGGTGATCAGCTGCACCACTCCGCGGTCGGGCATGCGCGCGTATTGTTCGCCGGGCTCGAGAGTGCCGCCGACGCCGGCGACCTCGTCGTGTTGCATTTGACCGTAGCCGAGCTGCGGGCCCGCTTCTCCCCAGCAGCGCACGGCGCCGCGCGCGTCGAGCGCGCAGCCGTGGCGCGTGCCCAGGCCGACCTGGACGACGCTGACGTCATCGCCGAGATTCACCCTCCCTCGCGGCTGCGTCAGCCTCGATCCCAGGCTCGCGTCGGGATAACCGGCGCGCGATTCATCGTTGCGGCCCCAGCACCAGAGCGCGCCCGTGTTGTCGAGCGCACAGGCATGTGCCTGGTTCAGCTGCAGAGCAGCGATGAAGGCCTCGCCGAGGCCCTGCACGGAGCGGATCGGCCGCGGCTCGGTGGTGCCCTGGCACACGCGCTCGTCGCCGATGTTGCAGTCGACGCCCGTGCCCAGGGTGCCCCAGGTGTTGTTGCCCCAGCAACGCACATCGCCGGACTCGAGCAGCGCGCAGCCGACGGCGTCGCCCACCACGACGCTGCGCGCGAGCTGCCCGTCGAGCGCCACGCGACGCAGCGCCGTCAGCGGCTCGTCATCGCCGAAGTCGCCGGAGTCGCTGTCGCCGATGCCGCCGTTGGTGTCGCTGCCCCAGCAATGCACGTTGCCGGCGCTGGCGCCTTCGGGAGCGAGGATGGCGCAGGTGTTGGACACGCCGGCAACGATGTCGAGAATGTGATCGAGCGGCAGGTCTTCCTCGGTGCTCAGCGATTCGTCCGCGTCATCCCCGTAGTCGTCGCGGCTCTGCCTGCCGAGCTGGCCCCGGTCGTTGTGGCCCCAGCAGCGCGCCTTGCCGTCGTTGAACAGGACACACGCGTGATGCCAGCCCGCCGAGAGGCGCACGACCTGGCGCGAGGTGCCGAAATCGATGGGATCGATAGAGCTGGGATCCGCGATGTCCTGGCGGGGACCATCGCGCCCCAGCACTCCGTATTCGTCCGAGCCCCAGCACTTCACGCCTCCGCCGCTGAGCAAGGCGCAGGAATACTGCGCGCCGAGCGCGAGGGCCTGCACCGGCGCTCCCGGCAGCGATGGAATGCGCGGCGCCGGGGATTCCATTTCGGGGCGGGTCGGAAGGTCGAACGCCTCTCCCGAGTGACACGCCAGCTGAGCTGTGAGACACGCTGCCCACGAGATCTTCCAGTGGCTGAGCCGATGACCGAACACGCCCTCGACCATGGTGTAGCGAATCCTCCTCGGATCAAGCAACACCCCTGGCTCGTCGGGCTCGCGTTTGCGCTCCCGATGCTGGCGGCCTGCAGCTCGGACGAGCCCGGCGCCGCGGCGAGCAGCGAACGCTCGGGTGAGATCAGCCCGGTGGGGGAAATCGCGTCATCCGCGCCGGAGCCGCCAGCCGAACCCGGCTGCGCTCTCGCGAGTTGCCTGGTGCCCGAGCTCGGGGGCCTCGATCCGGGCGATCCAGCGCGGCAGCGACGGGAGGTGCGCGGCAGCACGATCGGAGCGCCGAGCGCGAGCGCACCCGCGAGCTGCCCCGGATTGGGCCCCGAGCTCGGCTACGCGCTCGATCTGCGCGCGTTCGCGCAGCCCGTACCGCTCGAGCTGGGGCTGCACGCGGCCTTCAACGGCTCGCTGCGCATCGAGCGCGGCACAGCGGAAGACCCGTTCATGGTGGCTTGCAGCGCCGATCAGGCGAGCGGTCTGACCGATGCGTTCCTGGGCGTCACGCTCGAGCCAGACCTGTACCGAGTCGTCGTGGACGGCGAGTCCGCGGCGGATGCGGGCGAGTTCGAGCTGCGGCTCGAGCTACGGCCGCGCGAGGGGCGTTGCCGCTCCGCTCCGCCCAACGACCGCTGTGATCAGGCCATCCCACTCGATCCGAGCCGGCCGCAGCAGGTCGTGGTCGGCACGACCGAGTGCGCGACCGATCAGGCCCAGCCGCTGTGGGAGTGCGGGGAGTTCGCCGCCCGGCGCGGGGAGGTGTTTTACGCTCTCGACCTGTCGGCGCGCCCGGAGGGCACGCTGCTGCATGCCAGCACCGACGTCGAGCCCCAGGGCGCCGACGTGCTGATTTACGTGGTGCGCGACGTGAACGGCGAATGCGCTGAAACACTGGCCTGTAGCAACGAGATCCGCCCGGACAACGGCCCCTCCGAGCTCTGGGCCTCGCTGCCACCGGGGCACTATTTGCTCGGAGTCGAGGATCGCAATGAGAAGCCGAGCGACTTCGGGTTGCTGGTGGAGCTGGGTCACGCCTGTCACGTCGACAATGACACCTGTCTGACGGCTCAGGAGCTCGCGCCCACTCTGGGCACGCAGCAACTCACGGCCTGGCCGATGTGCGGCGACGACTCGCTGCGCTCTGCGTGCCAGCCCGAGGCGAGCCCGGACATCTTCTATCGGCTCGATCTGCGCGCGTTCACGCAGCCGGTGCTGGTTCAGGCGAGCACCTCGCGCGCGGGCAAGCCACTGGACAGCTTGCTCCTGATGGGCGAGAGCGCGGGGACGTGCGCAGGCGAGCTGTGGTGCGGGGACTTCGAGTTCTGGCTTCCTCCCGCCGTCTACTATCTCGCGCTGGATGCCTTTCGCGATCAGCAAGGGCCGGTGGAGCTGAGCGTGACGCTCTCCACCGAAGGCGCGCCGGCACCCGCCTCCTGCATCGACGACCGGGTGGCGCAGTGCGCGCGGGAGTTTGGCTGCTGCGACGGCGACGGCGACGGTTGC
Organism: Polyangiaceae bacterium; assembly: GCA_025936205.1. The sequence continues at coordinate 15,674 of JAICTU010000147.1, forward strand.
TCGCTGGTACTGCGCAACTGTGGACTCGCGCCGGAAGCGCTGGATTGCCTGTGCGCGGCGGACCCGCGCTGCTGCGGCGGCCCCGGTACCAGCTACGAGTGCGGCGCATTGCTCGCCGAGTGCGGCAGCTTCTGCGAGGGCTTTGATCCGGTGGTGACGTGCCCGTGACACGGCGCTGGTACGTCGCCGCGGCGCTGCTATCGGCCGCAGCGGTCGGCTGCGCCGAATCCGCTTCGGGCGGGCCCAGGTCGCTGCTCGGGGAAACGGCAGAGCACTCCGAGTCGGGCAGCGACGCCGGAGCCGTGAGCGATATCCGCAGCGCTGCCGCGGAGGAAGCCGGCCCCGGGCGCGCGACGCAAGGGCTGGGCTGCAGCGTCGCCGAGCGGCTCGTCCCGGCGACGGTTTCGGCTCGCTCGGTGCTACGTGTGGACGGCTCCACCACGCTCGCGAGCAACACCAACCGCAGCGCTCTCGAGGGCTGCCGCGATCTCAGCTCGGGCCCCGATCGCTGGTACGAGCTCGATCTCTCGGGATTCGCCACGGCGCTGGAAATGCAGGCCGTCGTGGACGCGAGCTTCGATTCGCTGCTGGAGCTGCGGCGAGGCGCGTGCGGCGATGCGCAGAGCCTGGACTGCGACCGCGCCCGGGGCATCGCCGCCACGGGCTCGTCGATCGCGACGCGCCTGGAGCCCGACCTGTATTGGCTGATCGTCGACGGCGCGAGCCCGGAGAGCCGCGGGGACTTCCAGCTTCAGATCGAGCTGGATCCGGCGCCAGGCAGCTGCACGGGCACACGCTCGCTGGGCAGCTGCGGAGCAGCATTGCCGCTCGAGCCGCTGGCACGGCAGACGCTGCTACTGGACGAAGCCTGCTTGACGCTGGCGGACGACGGTCAACTGAGCAGCTGGTATGAGCTCGATCTGAGCGCCGAGAGCCGCCCCGTGCTCGTCCACGCGGCGGCCTGGACCCTCTCCGAATCGGCATTTCAATCCTTCGACCTGTACGACGCGGCCGACGTTGCTTGCGAATCGGAGCTCGCCTATGGCAGCTTCTCGCGCGGTCTGGGCCGCACCAATGCCGAGCTCGACGCGCTGCTGGCGCCCGGTCGCTATCAGCTGCAGGCCAATTTCTACCAGGAGGTCACGCCGCGCGCAGCGATCGATCTCGAGATCGACCGGGAGACTTGCAAGGATGGCCCCGTCGCGAACCAGTGCGACGATGCGATCGCCATCGACCCGAGCCTGCCGAGCCAGGTGCTGGAGGGCAACACGAGCTGCAACGTCAGCCGCTTTCAGTCCGAGTGCGCGGAGCTGGACGCGCCGGAGCAGTTCTATCGCGTGGATCTGCGCGGGGCGCCCGGCCCTGTGCGTACGCGCGTGACGCCCCTGGTGGATGGGCTCGGCTTTGGACCGATCGTCGCGCTGCTGCCGGCGGACGGCGACGGGGTCTGCCCCGACGCGGTCTATTGCGACGAGAGCATCGACAACGCCGAAGGGCCTTCGCACCTCGACCTGATCCTCGATCCGCGGCTGTACTATGTGGTGATCGACGGAGCGGATCCGAGCGCCGGCGGCCCCTACCGGCTGCTGGTCGAGCTCGAGCCGGGAGAGCGCCGGCCCTGCGTCGACCGGCGCATCGACAGCTGTGTGCGCGCCAACGGGCAATTCGACTGCTGCAGCGAGTGGGGCCCGGCGTGCGACGCTACTGCCGAGCTATGCGGGCTGACGCGCTCGACGCAACAGTGCGTGTGCGAGATGGCGCCGGCTTGCTGCGACGAGGACAACTACGACCGGAGCGTTTGCCGGGATGCGATCCAGGCTTGCAGCTATCTGTGCCCGGAGTTTGCGGCCTCGGAATTCTCCTGCCTGGGGCCGACATGACTCGACTCTGCGCGCTGCTGTTCCTCGTGGGCTGCGCGGATGGCGGCGCGACGGTCGCGAGCAGCAACTCGCCGGAGCCTTCCGCAGGGTCGGAAGGCCAACAATTCCCGGATCGGCAAGCCGAGGACGAGCCCCCCGAAGCTTCGGTCTCGCCGGCGCCCGTGTCGATCGCGTTCGCGGGAGCCGCCTGCGCCAGCGCGCTGCCGCTCGCGAGCGACGGTGTTGGCGCGCTGCTGGTGCCGATGAGCGGGGTAGCGCCGGCGCTGGGCTGCGCGCCCGCGCTCGGCGCGGCTGGCGCCTATTTCCTGCTGGATCTGTCGGCCGCGCCCGAGCCGGTACCGGTGCAATTGCTGTTCGACGCGGCGGTGCCGTTCGAGGTCGCCCTGGCGCGCGGCCCCTGCGGTGACCTGCACGTGGAACAGTGCGCGACTCCGCTCTACGCGGACCAGCGTTCACGGCTGATCTCGACCACGCTCGCGCCCGATCGCTATACACTGCTGGTCGACAGCGCGGTCGCCGGCGCCGAGCTCCACGTGAGCACGAGCGTCGGCGCACCGAGCTGCTCGGCCGCGGCCAATGACGAGTGTGCGAGCGCTCTACCTATCGATCTGAGCGCGCCCGTGCAGAGCGTGCACGGCACGCTCGCCTGCGCACAGCCCAGCGTCAACGTGCGCTGCAGCTCGTTCGAGGCGGCGGACGTGTTCTACAAG
>JAICTU010000143.1 GCA_025936205.1 Polyangiaceae bacterium
AGCGGCTGCGCTGGCAGGCCATCGGCTGGCTGCTGGTGGGCGTCGCGGCGGCGGCGGTGGGCGGCTGGGCGCTGGGGCGCAGCATCCTGGTGCCGTTGGAGACGTTGACCAAGGCGGCGCGACGCATCGGCCGCGGTGAGCTGGGTACGGATCTGGGGTTGGGCCCGCGCGACGACGAGTTCCGCGACCTGGGCGACTCGTTCAACGCCATGTCGCGCGCCATCGCCGAGCGCGATCGCGAGATCCAGAGCTGGAACACCAAGCTGCAGCAGCGCGTCGAACAGCGCGGACGCGAGCTGGAGGAGGCGCAGCAAGCGCTGCTGCGCTCACAGCGTATCGCAGGCCTGGCCGTGGCGACGGCGGGCGTGGCGCACGAAATGAATAATCCGCTCACCGGCGTGCTGGGCCTGGCGCAGGTGCTGGCCACCCGCCTGCGGCGCAAGGATGGCCACGAGGGCGAGCTGCAGATGGTGACCTCGATCGTGGACGAGGCCAAGCGCATGCGCACGGTGCTGGAGCGCATGGAGAGCCTCGGCGCCGAGGGCGAGGACGACCGCAACCTGCGCGCCCTGAAGCTGCCCGCGATCCTCGACGGCGTGCTGCTCGCGCAGCGCCAGCGCATCGAGCGGCAGGGCGTCGAAGTCGACCGGCTCTGGCCGCCCGAGCTCGAGGTGCTGGGGGATTCCTATCACCTGCACGCCGTGTTCGCGGAGTTGCTGGACAACGCGCTCAACGCGGTGAGCGTGCGCGAGGCAGGCCTGCCGCGCCGGATCGGGCTGGAGGCGAAGCACCACGAGGGCTGGGTCGATGTGACGCTCTCGGACAACGGCCGGGGCATCCCGGACGAGCACCTCGACCGCGTGTTCGAGCCGTTCTTCACCACCAAGCCGGACGGCAAGGGCGCGGGCCTGGGCCTCTCGCAGGTGTATCGCCTGGTGGAGGGCATGGGCGGCAGCGTGACCATCCACAGTCAGCTGCTGGCAGGCACCAGCGTCAAGGTGCGCCTGCCCAAGGCGCGCAGCGGAGCGGTTTTGGCGTGAGCTCGAAGCTCGAAGACCCGCCGGCGATCCTTCCACGCGAGCTGGTGCACTGGCTCGAGCGGCACCGCGTCGTCGCGGAGGTGCGGGTCAGCCATACCGACGGCAGCCCGCTCGACGAGGCCACGCTCGCTCAGCTGCTCGCTCAGGGCAACCGGATGGCGGAGCGCCGCACCCACCTGGAGCGGCTGGCTTCGATGGGCGAGGTCAGCGCCTCGATGGCCCACGAAGCGCGCAACGTGCTGGCCGGCATCAACGGGCTGTGCCAGCTGAAGACGCCCAACGGCGCGGAGGAGCGGACGCAGCTGATCCGCGCGGAGATCGAGCGCTGCACGCGGCTGCTCTCGAACTTCCTGAGCTTTGCCTCGGGCGCCGAGACGCCGCTCTCGCCGCTCTCGGCGGAGGCCACACTGGAGCCGGTGCGCTTGCTGCTGGAGTCGGAGGCCAAGTCGCGGCGCTGTGAGCTGCTCACGCGTGTGGAGAGCGGCACGCCGCTGTTCCAGGCGCGCGCGCACGAGCTGCGTCAGGTGATGTTCAATCTGGCGCTCAACGCGCTGCAAGCGGTCCGCGAAGGCGGCACGGTGCAACTGCTGGCCGAGCGCGTGGGGGCCCACGTGTCGCTGCAGGTGCTGGATGACGGCGCGGGCATCCTGCCCGAGGTGCTGCTGCATCTGTTCGAGCCCTTCGTCACGAGCAAGGCCGATCGCGGCGGCACCGGACTCGGGCTCTCGACGGCGCTGCGGCTGGTGCGCAGCATGGGCGGCACGCTCACCGCCGAGAATCAAAGCACGGGCGGCGCGCGCTTCGAGGTGCGCCTGCCGGTGGCCGAAGACGCGCCCATCTCCAGCCGCAGGCAGGTGCCATGACGCCGCGCTACAAGCTCTGGCTCGCGCTCGGCATGGCCTCCGCGCTCGCGGTCGGGTTCTGGGGAGGCCGCGTCGCTCTCTCTGCCGGACAGCCCGCGGCCACCGCGCAGCCGGTTCTCGCCGCCATACCGCCGGCGGCAGCGGCGGCCGCACCGGCAACAGCGGCCGAGCCGGAGCCAGAGCCGGAGCCCGGGTTACTGGAGGCGCGCGTCAGCGGCGTCAGCGGCGACGCCGAGGTCTTCTTGCCGAGTGAAGGCCGCTGGCGCCGGGTGGAGATCGACCAGACGCTGGGCCCCGATGCCGTGCTGCGCACCAAGCGCGGGCGCATCGATCTGGGCATCGGCAGCGGCATCGACGTGAGCGTGGGTCCAGCTTCGCAATTCCGCTTGCGCGAGCTGTCGAGCCGGCTCTCCAAGGTGCGTCTCGAAGGGGGCCGCGTGACGGCCAGCGTCGACGGCAAGGGCGGGCCCGAGCTCCTGGTGCAAGTGCCCGGCGCGGAAGCAGAGGCCCGCACCAACGACGGTGCGTTCGCGATGCTGCGCAGCGAGAGCGGCCAGGTCACCGTGGCGAGCTCGCGCGGACGCGTGCGGTTGTCCGCGGGCGGGCAGGAAGTGGTCGTCGACAAGGGGCAGCAGTCGGAGGTGGCTCCCGGCCGCTCGCCGCTGACGCCCGGTGCCATTCCGGGACAGGTGTTCATCAGGCTGAGCCAGGGGCAGCAGCGCAAGCTCAACCAGCGCTCGACACTGGTGGAGGGCCAGACGACGCGCGGCGCGGTGGTGTCCGTGAACGGGATCGAGACGCCGACGGACGACGGGCGCTTCTCGCTGCGGGTGCCGCTGCGCGAGGGCAAGAACGAACTCGAGATCGTCGCCCGCGACGCGCTGGGGCGCGAGTCACACAAGCGCGTGCGCGACATCGACGTGGACACCAAGCCGCCGGTGCTGCGCGGAAGGGTGCGATGGTAGCACGCCGGCGCTCGATGCTGGCGCGGCTCGCGTGCGCGGGCGCGCTCGCTGCGGCCGTGCTGGCGCCGCGAGCAGCCGCCGGCGACGAGTCCACTCGCGAGGAAGGCGAGAGCGCGGACTGGCGCCTGATCGGCCCGGCGCGCGTGAATCGCCGGGAGACCCCGCGCGTCGACCTGCTGCTCAAGACGCCGCCCGGGGTGAGCGCCTCGGAGCTGGAGCTGTTCACCAACTCCGGCGGCATCGAGCTGTTGCGCGCGGACGGCCCAGGGCGCTGGCGGCTGCGCTACGAGCTGCCCTCCGAGAAGTATCCGGGCGTGGCCCTGATCGCCGCGCAGGGCGCCGCCGCTCATCAGTTTGCCAGCTTGCGCATCGAGCTGATGGGTTACCCGACGGTGGACATCCGCTCGGAGCCGTCGGTGTCGGTCGTGGTGCAAGCGGAGTCGGCGCGCTTCGGACCCGTCCTCACCGATCTGCGCGGGCGGGCCCGGCTGGAGATCGCGGTGCCGCCCGGCGTGAGCGAGGTGACCACCCTGGCCACCGATCAGCGCGGCAACGTGCGCGAGGGCAGGCTCGCGCTCGAGCCCCCGCCGTTCTCGCGCCTGCTCGCCGTGTGCGCGCCGCGGGAGTCGGCCGTCTACGTGCTGGCGGTCAACGAACGCGGCGATCCCGGTGGGCGCGCGGAGTTTCGCGTCCAGGCCGAAGGGGCCAGCGCTGCGCGGCCCACACCCCTCGCTCCCGGGCTATTCCGGGTCGACGTGCGGCCGGAACCGGGCACCGAAGAGCTCGAGGTCCACACCACGCTGGGCGAGGAAGACCTGCACTGCGCGTTGCCCGGCGCGCCTCCACTGCCCATGGCAGAGGCTCCGACGGAAGCGCCGCACCGGCGCGCGCCCCTGCTGCTCGGAGTACAGCTCGGCGCGAGCTCCAACCTGGCGAAGGTGGCCGGGCCCTGGGGCGCGCTACAGCTCGCGCTACCGCTCGGGGGACTGGAGAGCGGTTGGAGGGTCGAGGCACAAGCCGGCTACACGCGCAGCGAGGCGAAGCTCGAGAGCAAGAACGGAGAGTCACTGAACCTGAAGCTCGATACCGTGCCCGTGGCGGGCAGCCTGCGCTACGGGCTGGCGCTCGGGCGCTGGCAAGGCAGCGCGGCCGCCAGCCTGGGCGTGGCCTGGGTCAATCTGCAGGCGGATCGCGAGTCAGGCCAGGAACAGCACATGGCGCTCCCGCTGTGGATCGGCGGCGCCGTGCGCGGCGCGTACCTGTTTTCGGGTGGGGAAGCGGGGCTCGAGCTCGGCTACTCCCAGGCAAAGGTGCATGAAGACGCGATCCAGGGCAACGCGGCCGGCCTGCGCGCCAGCCTGGGTTACCTGTTTCACCTATGAATCGCTCGTCCTCTCTCCTGCTCTGCCTCGCCTGTGCCGCCTGCGGTGCCGGCGCGAGCGATCCGCAGATCGAGCACTTCAGTCCGGGCAAGATCGCCTCGGACGCCTTGCCGGTCGTGGCCACCGTCCAGGGCTCGCACCTCGAGCCCAGCCTGAGCATCCGCCTCGACGATGACAGCCAGGCCACGGACTGGCCGGTGCGCGCCAGCCTGGGCACCACGCAGCTCGGCGAGCTGCAGATCGCGTCGGGCACGGAGCTGCGCGTCACCGTGCCCAAGGGCCTCGCTCCGGGCCTCTACGACTTCGAGCTGCAGCTGGGGCCCGGGCGTCGCGCGACGCTGCCCGGTGCGCTCAGTATCTCCGCGCCGGGCGGCAGCAGCACGCAGGTCGCTTCCGCCTGCGCCGCGACCGCGTTCGGGGCAGCGGAGCCGGTCGCCATCGCCGGCATGGCCGGGCGCTCGATCTGGAGCCCGGCGTTGAGCGCCGACTTTCGCACGCTCTACTTCGCCGTGACCGACAACCCCAATCTGGCCGAGATCTGGAGCGCGACGCGGCCCGATCGCGGCGCGAGCTTCGGCGCGGCCGTTGCATTGCCCGATCTTTCCGGCACGACCGACAACAGCACGCCCTTCCCCTCCGCGGACGGCCTGAGCCTGTACTTCGCTGGCGGCGGCGTCGGCCTGGGCGCGCCTCGCGACCTGTACGTGGCAACACACGGCGACCCGAGCGCGCCCTTCGGCGATGCACGCGCGCTGGCGGAGCTCAACAGCGGGACGATGGAACAGCTGCCCTGGGTCTCCCCCGACGAGCTCAGCATCGTCTTCCTCTCCCAGCGCGATGGCACGCTGCGGCCCTGGACGGCGACGCGCAGCTCGCGCTCGGCCAGCTTCGAAGCTCCGACCCCGCTCCCGCTCGACGCCAGCTTCGGACCCGGCGGGCGCACCTTCCTGACCTCGGACGGGCTCGGCCTCTACTACTCGCTGCCCGGCGAGAGCTTCTTGAACGGCTCCGACATCTGGTACACGACGCGCCCCAACCTCAGCTCCGGCTTCGGCGCGAGCACCAATCTCTGGCAGCTGAGCACGGCACAGTCCGAGGTGCACGTCGCGCTCTCGGCGGACGGCGCGGAGCTGTTCTTCATCGCGCAAGGCGCGCTGGGAAACACCTTGTTCCGTGCGGAGTGCGACGCGCTCTGAGCCAGTCATACCAGTAGCTGGTCCCAGCACTCGAGCGCACGCGGAGCTGGCATATCCGATGCACGTTGCTCCGTCAGGATCAGACCCGGAGGCAGCCCCATGCAAGACCAGGACGTGTTGGCGCTGGACGAAAGCGAACGAAAGCTACTCGACCTGAGCTTTCAGCGCGGCATGGTCGAGCGGCGCATCCGCAACATCGTGTTCGACGTGGCCGTGACCTCGGCGGTCGTGATCATCGCCACGGCGTATGGCCTGCGCACGGGCTGGCTCGCCGCAGTGGCGGTGGCGCTGCTGGTCATCGCAGGGCTGGAAAAGATCTCGTATGCCCGCGGAGTGATGCATTACACGTCGCTGGTCAGGAAGCTGGTGCACCGGGTCGAGCAGCTCGAGGGCATCCAGGAAACGGCGCTCGGCGCACACCCGGCGGAGCAGCTGCAGCATCGGCTGGACCTCGAGCGCGAGCTGCGGTCGGAGCGAGAACACGCGGCGCCGGAAGGCGACAGCGAGCCGCTGGGACCGCCTCCCGTGTCGCATCCGACCCAGCACTGAGCGACCCTGGTTCGGCCGCGGAGCGAGCCTTCCTGCCACGCGCGTGGCGTGCAGGCGCCCCGCCCGGCGCACCAGCATGGTACGCTGTCGCTCGTGCTCGAAGGCGTCACCATCGAACAGCTGCGGACCTTCCGTGCTGTGGTCGAAGAGGGCAGCTTCTCGGCCGCCGCGCGCAAGCTGGGGCGCGTGCAGGCCGCGGTCAGCCAGGCCATGGACCGGCTGGAGGCGCAGCTCGGGCTGCGGCTGTTCGACCGCACGGGACGCGTGCCGAAGCTCACGCGCCATGGCGAGGCGGTCGCGGCGGCGGCAGCGCGAGTACTGGCGGACGTTCAGGCGCTGGACACGCTGGTGGCATCGCTCGAGCAAGGGACGGAGCGCGAGCTGCGCATCGTCGTTGACGTGCTGCTACCGAACGAGGCCCTGGTGGCGTTCGCGCGCGAGTTTCGCGCCACGCACCCCGAGGTCGAGCTCGTGCTGTTCAGCGACGTGCTGTCGGCCGTCAGTGCCCACGTGCGCGAGCGCCGTTCCTCGTGGGGCGTCGCGGTGGAAGACGCGGATCTGCGCGAGCTCGACCGGCGCGCGATCGCCGACGTGCGGCTCGTGCCGGTGGCCTCGCCCGAGCATCCGCTGGCGCAGCTCACGGGGCCGCTGGAAGGCTCGAGCCTCGCCGACGCCGTGCAGATCGTGCTCGGCGAGCACCGTGCCGGCTCGGAGCGCGCCGACGACGACCACGGCGTGTTCTCGCCGCGCCGCTGGCGGGTGGTTGACCTGGCCACCAAACACGCGCTGATCGCTGGCGGCCTGGGCTGGGGTCACCTGCCCGAGCACCAGGTGCGGGAAGATCTGAAGGCGGGGCGGCTGGTGGAGCTGCAGCTCGCTGCCTGGGGCCGCGCACCGCTGCGGCGCTCGCTGATGCTCGTGCGCCGACCGGACGTCGTGCTGGGTCCGGTCGCGCAGTGGGCGCAGGGCCGCCTGGGTGAGCTGTGTTGCACGGCTTGCACCCGGGCGTCCCCGATCGAGAGCTGAGTCTTCCGCGGGCCCGACCTCAGTCCGGGATCTCGCCGAACTTGCCGCGCTCCACGTCGCGCATGGCAGCGCGGATCTCTTCCACGCTGTTCATCACGAACGGACCGTACTGCACGATGGGCTCGTCGATGGGCTCGCCCGCGAGCACGATCACGTGCGCGGCTTCTTCCGCGCGCAGCTCGAGGCTGCGGCCGTCGTTGGCGAACAGCAGCAGCTCACCACCGCGTGCATTCGTTTCGCCGGACAGCACGCGGCCCTCCGCCACCACGGCCAGCGCGTTGTAGCTCGCCGGCAACGGCACGTTCAGGGTCTCGCCTGCGTTCAGGCGCACGTCCAGCATGGTGATGGGCGTGAAGGTCTTGGCGGGACCCTTCGCGCCGGCATACTCTCCTGCGAGCACGCGCACCTGGCCGCCTTCGGCGAGCGCCACCTCCGGGATCTGCTCCCTCAGCAGCGCCTGATACCCGGGCGGAGCGAACTTGTCCTTGCGCGGCAGGTTCACCCACAGCTGCATCATGTGGAACGCGCCACCCTGACGGGCGAACTCCGCCTCGTGGTACTCCTCGTGGAAGACCCCCGAAGCAGCGGTCATCCATTGCGCCTCCCCGGGGCGGATCACACCCGAATGCCCGGCGTTATCGCGGTGAGCGACCGCGCCTTCCCAGGCCAGCGTCACGGTCTCGAAGCCGCGATGCGGATGCCAGCCCACGCCGCGCTTGCCGTGGGCCAGCGGCGCGAACGTCTTCGCGGGCCCGTAGTCCATCAGCAAGAAGGGGCTCACGCGCTCCGACGGCAAGTCTTCGCTCGGGAAGTAGGTGGAGACGAAGAAGCCATTGCCCACCCAGTGAAAGGTGGTGCTCTGATGAACGGCCTCGACGCTGCGTACGGCAGACGGCCGGACAGCGACGGGGACGGTGTTCCGGTCGAGGACGGTGGTTGTGTTCATGGCCCTGAAGCTAAGGCCCGAGCGCGGTCTTCGAAACTGACCCCCGGATGATGCCTCCCATCACGCCGCGTGATGGCTGGTCCAACCGGACTCACTCGGGGCAAACGTCGCCCAGGACGGCGACCCAGTTCTGCAACACCTGGTCCGGATTGACACCGGAGCCGGAAACGATCCGGCCGTCGTCCGAGACACTGGTGGCGCGCAGCAACCGCCAGCCCGCGGGCACGATCGGAGCGGGCAACAGGCAACCGAGATTCTCGACGCCCTGACCACTCCGCCAGATGCCGGCGCTGGAGGCGCATTGCTCGCTGGTCGAACCGACGATGACGCTGCCGTCCGCATTGACGTCCAGCGCTTCCACCAGGCCATCGACGACCGCCGACACGCCTGCCTGCCAGCGGAAGACCCGCACCTCAGCCCCGCCGTCGATGCTCGTCCCCACCACGACCTGACCGTCCTCGCTGATCAGGGTGGCGCGGCTGCTCAGCTCATCCGGCAGCCCCACGAAGGTCACGCTCTCACCGGTGTCGAGCACCGCTCGATCGGCCACGTCATCATCCGCCACCGACGTGCCGGCGAGACGGCGGCCGTCAGCGCTCATCCCGTTGACGGCGCTCAGGGTCGTGATGCGCTCGACGCCGCTCGCGGTCCAGCGCACGAAGCCGCTCGCGTCGAGCGCGAGCACGATCGAACCATCCGCGCTGACGGCGGTCGCAGCCGTGAGCTCGGGGAGCGGGCTGGCGACGGCGTTCCCATCCCAGAGCAACGCGCGCGGCCCGGTAGAGCTCGAGCCAGAGCCGGCGATGACGCTGCCGTCCCGATTCACCGCGCTGGCCGTGCTCTGCAGGTTCTCCCCTCCCGGAGAGAGCGCCAGCATCGAGTTGTCCTGCTGCCAGCGATGGGCATAGGCGATGCTCGCCCCACCATTGGCCACCACCAGCAGACCGTCGCCGCTCAGGTGCGTGGTGGTGCTGGCGCTGAACCCCGCCGGCAGCGGAATGGGCAGAAAGCGGGCGCAGACGCGGACGGGTCCCGCGTCTGGCGGAGCAGGGAGGATCTCGACGGAGCCCGCTTGCTGCCCGGTCTCCGCGACGATCGGCGCTGCATCACTGACGACGGTGCTGGCGCCGGGCCCACCGGCATCCGGCTCCCCGCCGGCATCCAGGGCTCCGCTGGCACCCGGCGCAGACGAACCGCGCATCGCCGGGCGCTCCGGCGTCAACGCCGCGGCGGCGTTCTGATTCGGTACAAACCGGGTCGTATCCCTGCCACAGCTCGAAAACAGCAGAACGACGATGAAGATACGCACGGCGCGCCCATAGCGCGAAACACCGGCGCTTGGCGAGCGCCATGGCGCCGAGGCTCCACTCCGAGGAGACGATGAGGAGATCAGGGGCGACGCCTCCAGCCATCGTCGCACCCTCTCTGCAAAATCTTCAGGCGGCACGAACTCCCGCTGCGCGCGATAGAGCTGCAGCGCGCGCCGCAGCTGCTGAATCTCGCCGTGAGCGCGCAACGCCTGCAGGCGGGTCTGCGCCACCGGCAAGGCAAAGCGCAGCCGCTTCGGCTGCCTGCGCCCGTGTCGCACGTCGTGATTCACCTGATGCCGGCAGCGGCACCCATGGTAGCTTTGAGGCCCGGCCCATCTCCATCTCTCAAAGGCGATTCGCCGCCGGTTACAGCGGCTTTTCGCTCAGCAAAACGATGCGGATGTTGGGGTCGTTGCCGCCTCCGCCATCGAGTCCGATGCCGAGGCTGGGGCTGAGTTGGCCCGGTTCGAGGCTGGCGCGGGTGGACGCCTGGCCTGGTTCGTGCGGATGGCTCTGGCTCTGGCTGATCCCTGCGGCGCGCGGCTGGCGGAAGCGGTCGGCGATGTTCTTGGCGAGGTCGCCGGTTTCGATGCGGAAGCGCGCGGCGAGGCCCTTGGCGCCGGGCGGGACGCGCATGCGGCGGTCTTTCAGCAGCGTACGGAGTTCTTCAGCGACGCGTTGCCAGCGGGCTTCGTCTGCAGGGGCACTTGCGAGCTGGACGGAGAGCACGACGCCGTGTTCGTCGGTGAGGATGTCAAAGATGCCCATGCCCTGCGGGGGCGCAAAGCGCCGGGCGGCTTCATCCGCGGCGTGGTTGGCGGGGTTGGAGCGGGATTGGCCGCGTTGCGCGTCGAGGGCGGCGAGGCCTGCCGCGAGTCCTCCGTCGCTCGGGGGTTTGGGCGTGTCGGCAGGTTCGATCCAGCCTTCGGCCAGTGCGGCACGGCGCACACCGCCGTTCAAGCCGAGGTCGATGTGTCTGCCCGCAGCAGCGCCGTCCTCGGCTCCGTCAGCGCCTGCGCCTGTGTCGTCCGGTGTAGCTTCAGCGCCATCGGTCGCGGGCGCCAGCGCCGGGATCTGCTCGCGCGCAGCCCGCTTTGCAACGCGCGGCACCGGTTGCGGCTGCGCCGGTTGCGCCGGCGGCGCCTCCGCCCCCGCACCCTCCACCTGCTCCGGCAGCATCGAGAACTCGATCGCCGGCTCGACGCGCGCCGCCGTCGCTCGAACGGCCTCGAATCTGACCCCGATCAGCAGCGCCGCGTGGAGCCCGAGCGCCAGCGAAATGGCGAGCGCCGGGTGCAGGCGCCTCGGAGCACGTCGGATCGGCATTCGAGGGTCACGGGCACTAGCTCTAGAACCTGGCGGCGGCAAACCACGCGCCCGAAAATAGTCCCTTGACTCTCCAGTGACGGGAGACGCCAGACTTCTCTCATGTCCAAGGCGCTGCTCGCGATCGGGGAGGTGTCCAAGCGCACCGGTATGCCGGTGAAGACGCTGAGATTTTACGCCGATCAGGGCGTGGTACCGCCCTCGGGCCGTTCGGCGAGCGGATACCGGCTGTACGCCGAGGCCGATGTCGTGAAGCTGGAGTTGGTGCGCACGCTGCGCGACGCCGGGCTGGGCTTGGACGCGATCCGTTCCGTGCTGGGGCGGGACCTAACGCTCGAGGATGCGCTGCGCCTGCGGCTGGGCGCCATCGAGGCGCACATCACGTCGCTGCAACAGGTGGCGGCGGCGCTGCGCGTGGCACTGCGCTCGGAACCCACCGAGCAAGACATCCGGAGGTTGACCATGGTGACGAAGTTATCAGAGGAAGAACGCAAGAACTTGATCGAGCGCTTTCAGCAGCGGCTGGTGGAGGGGATCCCGCTCGATCAGAAGACGATCCGCGAGAAGCTGGCCGCCAGCGCGCCGCGCTTACCCGAGGATCCCACGCCCGAGCAGCTGGACGCCTGGGTGGAGCTGACCGAGATGATGAGCGACCCGAGCTTCGTCGAATCGATGCGCGACCACACGCGCGAGGTGTGGACGCGCGGGCTCGACATGCCGAAGCTGCAGCAGCTCAACGTCGAGATCGGTGAAGCCGCGCGCCTGGCTCGGGACGCCGGCACGGCGCCGGAGAGCGCCGGGGGGCGTGCGCTCGTGGACCGCTATTTGAGCGGGCTGGCGGAGCTATCGGGGCAGCGCGTCGAGGATCCAAAGTTTCGCGCCGGCGTGCGCCAGCATTTCGATCGCAAGGATCCGCGCGAGACCCGCTACTGGCAATTGGTCAGCATGCTGAACGACAACGCGCGCTTTCAGTCGATGCACGCGGGCTGGGGTCTCGTCGTGGCGGCGCTACGGCATCACTTGCCAGCAGCCTGAGCCGGCGGGATCACGATGCGCTCGATCAAGTGCGGCTCGAGCGCGATGTCGGCCGGCGCGAGATGGGGATCACCGGCGGCGCCGTCGGGCTTCACCCGCCAGGCTTTCGCCACCCGCCGCAGGCCGAAGCTGTAGAGCGTGAGTGACCCGCTCGGGTCGATCTTGAGACGCAGGAAGTTCTTGTAGTCTTCGACCCCGATCGCCGAGAAGGCGTCGTTGAGCAGTGCCCGCTGGTATTGCCCCGCAAACCACAGACAGCCCGCAAAGAGCAGCGTGCTCGCGATGGCCGCCAGCAGCGGTGTGCCGAGCAACCAGAACCACTGGTGCCAGCCCAGCGCCAGGTTGGCCTTCGCGAGCACGCACGCGGCCAGCAGCCAGCACGCGACGTACAGCGAGCCATGGAGCAGTCCGAGCAGCACGCGCCCCACGAGCAGCCACTCGCGCTCGTGGGGCCGGCTGACATAGGCGGCGCTCAGCCCCGGCAAGAGCAGCACCAGCGCGCTCGCCGACAGATCGTGCTCGAGGAACTGCTCGAGCACCCCCAGCATCGAGTGCCGCCCGGCGCTGATGATCGCAAACAGCGCCAGCCCGAGCACGGACCACAAGGCGACATCCACGACCTGGCGCCATTCTATCCGTGGTCCGTCGCCCTCATCCGACGCCTGCTCGACGCCCTGCGTGGCAAACGCCGCCCGCAGCGCCACGCCGCTCGCGAAGATCAGCACCAGCGCGCTCAACACCGGCCCCAGCGACGCGAGCGCGCCGGGTTCCGGACTGCTGGCGAGACGCTCGACGATACCGCAATGCCGCTCCTCGTCACACAGGTTGCTTCCGCTCGTCCACAGGAGCAGGCACAGCCAGGCCCAGGGTAGCGCCCAGGTGAAGGCAAAGCCCAGGTTGGTGCGCGGGACCAGCCAGATGCGGCTGCGGATCAGCTGGCGCGAGATCGACGCGCTGGGGAAGATGGTCGTGCGCTTCAGCTCGCGCTGTTGCCCGTGCTGCGCCGGGTCGCTCGACACCGGCAACAGGATCCGCCGCGGCAAGGTGTGCGTGCCGTGCAGGAACGCGCCGCCTCCGCCGGCGGTGATGAAATGCGTCTCCGTGCCGGGCGCCGCCTGCGCATCCACATAGCGCGCGTAGTGATGCGAGTCGCCGGTCAGCACGAGCACGACCCGCGCCTGCCGCTCGTGGATCTCGCGCATCAGCCGCAGCAAGCTCTGGTAGCCGGCGTGCTCCCCTTCTGCCTCCTTCACCCAGCTGGGCTCGGCAGTGGCCAGGATCACGCGGTCGCCCGGGACGAGGCTCTGCGCGGCGTCGTGAAAATAGCCCAGCTGCGGCGAGTCGATGTCGGCGTGCAGCTGGATGTCGACGCCCCACAGCCAGACGTCGAGCGGCAGCTTGCGCGCGAAGTAGCTGCGGCGCTGCTGGGTGCGCCAGGCACCGATCCAGCGCCGGTCGTGCTGCGCGAACTGGCGCAAGAACGCGGACAAGCCGTCGTACCAATCGTGGTTGCCGGGCAACGCGTACAGGTGCGGCGCCCGTGCTTCATCGGCCATGTAGGGAAACGCCGCGCGGTACGGGCCGACGCTGCGATCGAGATAATTCTTCTTGCTTGCGCTCGGATACACCTCGTCGCCGCCCATCAACAGGATGTGCCCGCGGCGCGTCGTTTCGCTGCGCCCATCCACCTCGACACCGAGCGTCTCGCGCGCGAGCAGGAGCGCGATCGAATACGTGGCGTTGAAGCCATCGCCGATGTCCGCCACGAAATCGAGCCAGAAGTCCTCGCGCAGCGCCGCGTCCGCGTATTGCAGCATGCGGCCGCGCTCGGGCAGGTTCAGCGCCGCCTGCATCTCGCGCTTGTCCGCGAACGAGCCGAACAGATCGCCGAGCAGCGCGAACACGCCCGCGCGCAGCAGCTCGACGGGATGAAACCAGCGCACGAAGTTCTGCCGCTCGAAGCCGAGCTCGGCCTCCGTTCGGGGCCGAGCCGGCGGGGGGCTCGGCGAGTGGTGGGGAGCCGGCGCAGAAGAAACGTGCTGGACCACCTCGCGAGAGGGCCACGAGCCTGGCGCTAACGCAAGCCGTGTCTCAAGAGCTTGCTGCGCAAGGTGGTGGGCTTGAGCCCTGCCAGCTCCGCGGCGCCGCCGGGGCCGTACAGGCGCCCCTGGGCGTCGCGGGTCAGCTCCTCGAGGTAGCGGCGCTCGTTCTCCTTCCAGCTCGGCAGGCGCCGCTCTGCAGCCAGGCTCCGCGGAGCGCTGTCCGCGCGCAGGCACAGATGCTGGGGCTCCAGCTCGCCCCGGGGATGCAGCAGGATGGCGCGCTCCAGCGTGTTGATGAGTTCGCGCACATTGCCGGGCCAGTGCTGGTGACCGAGTGCGCTCAGGGCGCCGGCGCTCAGCGTCCACGGGCCGCGCCCGGTGCGGCGCTGCTCGCGCTCCAGAAAGCCGAGCGCGATGCCGGCGATATCGCTCGTGCGGTCGCGCAGGGCCGGCACCCGCAGCGGGAACACCGCCAGGCGGTAGTACAGATCTTCGCGGAAGCGCCCGGCGTGCACCGCTTGCTCGAGGTCGACATGCGTGGCGGCGATCACGCGCACGTCGACCTTCACGCTGCGGTCGGAGCCGACCGGTTCGAACGTGCCCTCCTGCAAGACGCGCAGCAGGTTGGCTTGCGCGGCGAGCGGCATGTCGCCGATCTCGTCCAGCAGCAGGCTACCGCCGTTGGCGGTGACGAAGCGCCCCGGGCGGCTGCGATCGGCGCCGGAGAACGCGCCGCGCACGTGCCCGAACAGCTCGCTCTCCACAAGCGTGTCCGGGATCGCCGAGCAGTTCAGCTTGACGAAGGGCCCGCTCGCGCGTGCGCTCCAGGCGTGGATCGCGTGGGCCACCATCTCCTTGCCCGTCCCTGTTTCACCCTGCACCAGCACCGGCAGCGTGGAGAGTGCGACCTGGCGCGCATAGCCGAGCAGCTCGCACATCGCCGGGTCGCGGCTTGCCTCCAGCCAGCGGACGGCGTCGCTGCCGCCGTTGGCCTCCTCCATCACCAGGCGATTGTGCTCGCTCAGCTGACAGCGGTAGCGATCGAGCGTGCCCGCGAGATCCGAGAGATGTAACGACAGCGCCATCAGCTGGCCATACACGCCCGCCAGTTCGACGACCTCCGCCGGATAGCTGCCGCACACCTGGCGATCGACGGTGATGAAACCCAGATCGCGATCGCCGGCAAACAGCGGCACCACCATGCACGAGTGACCGTGCGGCAGATCCAGCACCCCGTCGTAGGGGTCGCCCTCACTGCTCGCGTGGTGGTGCGCCTGCAGCGCGATCGGGCGGCGCACCTCGAGCGCGCGAGCGATCGTGGGGAAACGCTGCAGATCGATGCTATGGCGACGAACCGCAGGGGTTGCGAGCCGCCCTGCGGCCGCGATCACGCGCGCGCCGCTTCGCTCCAGGCGAAAGACCGCCGCCAGATCGTACGGCACGACACGCCCCAGCGCTTCGAGCCCGCGGGTCAACACTTCTTCCGTCGCGATGGGCGCGGCCACGAGCCGAGCCAACGCATGCAAGTCACTGCTGTAGTCCATGAGCCCTCGTGAGCACCGGGCGCGGTGCGGCGACCAATCGATAGCGCGCCGACCTTAGCGAGTGATGACGACAAAGCGAAATATCGCTGCGCGAAATAACGAAATAGCGTTGCAGGCCGGAACCGGCGCTCACTTTCCCGCAAGGGCCGCGCTGGCACGATCATTGTAATTGGCGCGCCGGAGGCCCTGGAGCATGCAGAGCGATCGATCTCGACCTGATATGGCGGAGAACTCCCCGAAGGCCGGCGCGCGCGTCAGACGCTGGGCCTTGGTGGCCACAGCGCTGGGCGCTGCGATCAGCGCGCTCGCGGCAGCGCCGACGCCGGACAAACCGCCCGGGGATCCTGTGCTGGATAAACCGGCTGGCAAACCCTTGCACGGCGCAATGCCGTTTCAGCAGCAAGATTCAGTGCTGGCGCCGTGGCTCGCCTCCGCGGCGAGTGTCGCGGTGCCCCAGGGCGTCAGCCCCGACTTCTGGCGTGCCATCGTTCCGGAAGGCAATCCCGGCAACGCCGCGCAAGTAGCCCTCGGGCGCAAGCTCTACTTCGAGCCGCGCTTATCCAAGGACCACAGCGTCGCGTGCGCCACGTGCCACGACGTGAGCCGCGGCTTCAACGATCATCGCGGCCGTGCGGAAGGCATCGACGATCAGATCGGCCATCGCAACGCGCCCACCACGCTCAACGCGCTCTTCTATTTCACGCAGTTCTGGGACGGCCGCGCGCCCACGCTGGAAGACCAGGCGAAACTGCCGATCACCAACCCGATCGAGATGGGCATGCCGAACGGAGACGCCGCCGTGGCCGCCATCTCCGATGTCCCCGAGTACAAGAAGGGGTTTCAAGACGCCTACGGGCGTGCACCGAACTTCGATGACCTGGGCCGCGCCATCGCTGCCTTCGAGCGCACGCTCGTCTTTTTGAGCTCCCCCTTCGACCGCTTCGCGCAGGGCGACGCCGACGCGATCAGCGCCGATGCGCGCGCGGGCTGGGCGCTCTTCAACGGGCGCGCGCGCTGCGGCAGCTGTCACCAGATGAGCGCCTCGAACCCGATCGGCACCGACAACCGCTTCCACAACATCGGCGTGTCGGCGCGCCACCAGGACTTCGAGCAGCTGGCGACCAAGGGCCTGCAGGCGCTGGCTCAGGGCAAGAGCCGGGAGACCATCGACCGCCTGGCGATCGAGACGGATCTGTCGGAGCTGGGCCGCTTTGTGGTCACCGAAGATCGCGCGGACATCGGCGCCTTCAAGACGTCGCAGGTGCGCAACGTCGGCGTCACGGCGCCGTACATGCACGACGGCTCGCTGCAGACGCTGTGGGACGTGATCGATCATTACAACAAGGGCGGCGAAGCCAACCCCTATCTCGACGGCGGCATCGAGCCCTTGAACCTGACCGAGGCCGAGGTCGATCAGCTGGTGGCCTTCTTGTTCAGCTTGACCGACGATCGGCTCGCTGCACAGAACGACGCCGAAAAGACGCGCCAAGGTGCCCTGGCCAAGACGCAGCGACCGTTCCGCGACACGGCGCTGGCAAGCCGCAAGGTGTTCCCGTTCGAGGCGCGGCTGCAAGGAGGCAAGTGATGGAACGCGAGCAGAAGGCGCCACGGCTGGTGGGGCACGAGAGCATCGAGACGCGCCACCTGCGCGAGCGGGACCAGCTGTTTCAGGCGTTGAAATCGCTGGATCGGCGCAGCTTCCTGAAGGTGTCGGCAGCGGCCTTCGGGGCCGCCGCGGCGCAGGGCCTGTTCCCGCCGCACTCGTTCCAGCCGGTCAGCGTCGCGCACGCGGCGAGCCCGGACGCTCCGAAATTCACCTTCGCCTACATCTCCGATTCGCACCTCTACGATCGCAACCTGAACGACCGCTTCGTCAACCAGCTGATGCGCGCCGTGGACGACGTCAACGCCATGGATCCGCAGCCCGACTTCGTGCTCTACGGCGGAGACCTGGCGCAGCTCGGCAAGCCGGAGGAGCTGCAGCTGGGCGCGCAGATCCTGAAGAACCTCAAGGCGCCGCTGCGCATCATGGTGGGCGAGCACGACTGGTACTTCGACATGGGGGAGAAGTGGCGCGAGCTGTTCGGCGAGCCCCGCTACTCCTTCGACCACAAGGGCGTGCACTTCATCGCGCTGAACAGCGTGATCGAGAAGGACTTCTGGACCGAGCGCAAGATGACGCCGCTGGAGCGCATGATGACGGTGGCCGGGCTCGACAACGGCATCCAGAGCCGCTTCACCGTGGGCGACGAGCAGCGCGAGTGGCTGAAGAAGGATCTGGAAAAAGTGGGCAAGGACGTACCGCTGATCGTCTTTTCGCACTCGCCGCTCTACAAGCTGTACAAGCCCTGGAACTTCTGGACCGATGACGCCGAGCAGGTGCAGGCCATCCTGGGCAAGTACAAGGACGTGACCGTGATCCACGGCCACACCCACCAGCTGCTCACCAACCGCATCGGCAACATCAGCTTCCACGGCATGCTCTCCACGGCCTGGCCCTGGCCGTACGCGCCGGAAGGCTTGCCCAAGCTCACCATCCAGATGGGCCGCCCCGATCCCTTCAATCCCCATGACGGCATCGGCGACGGCTCGGTGCAGGTGCATGCCGACGGCCTCGTCGACAAGATCTACAACCTCTGGAACCGCAACCCGGTGACGGTCTCGCGCCAGTACCTGGCCACGAACGGCGCCAAGGACAAGCCCACGGTACCGCTGCTCGCGAGCTACTGAGACAGGAACCAGCATGTTTGCGTCAAAAGGTTCTCCGACTTTTCTGTTATTGACCGCCCTCGGTATCGCCGCGCTCGCCAGCTGTGGCGGCGGCGCCGGCGGCAAGAGCGCCGAGGCTCCGAGCGCGGCCACGAGCACCGCCGAGAGCGCTTCTGGCCCCGGCATGGAGGTCCTGCTCTGTGACGGTCAAACCAAGACCGTGGTGCCGCAGGGCACCGCCGGCACCACCATCGCCGGCGCCCTGATGACGCAGTGGTTGCGCAAGAACCCCAACTCCAACTGGGAAGCGGAAGAGCGCGAGCGCCACACGCTCGAGCCCTCCGCCGACAACGACGACCTGGTCGGTAGAGTCAACGGCCAGACCTACGGCAGCATCAC
>JAICTU010000275.1 GCA_025936205.1 Polyangiaceae bacterium
CGCCCTATCCGAGGGCGCGAAAGCGCGCCCAACTTGCAGCGGCCCCAGCGGCTCGGCTCACTTGCTCGCGATGCTGTTCAAGTTGAGCATCTCCTCCACGTTGGGCAGCACGACCAGCTCGACGCGGCGATTCTGCTCGCGCCCTTCCTCGGTATCGTTGCTGGCGACCGGGTCGGTGTCTGCATAGCCCGCCGCGCTCCAGTGCGTGCGCTCCAGGCCACCACCCTGACCCTTGTCGCTCGGAGCGGTCAAATAAGCGAGCACCGAGCGGGCACGCATCGCAGAGAGACCCCAGTTGTCCTTGTAGGGGCTGGAAGTGAGCGGCTTGCTATCCGTGTGCCCCGCCACCTGAAATTCGCGCTGTGACAGGTCAGGGTCGCTGCGCAAGACCGTCGCCACTTGCCCCAGGATCTCGAGCCCCGACGCCTTGAGGGTGTCCTTGCCCGAATCGAACAACACGCTGCCGGGCAACTGGATCAACATGCGATTGTCTCGCACCTGCACCTTGAGGCCGAGCTCGGTGAGTTTTTTCAGCTTCTCCCGCAGCGTTTCGAAGCGTTGCCGTACCTGCTCCAGCTGCTCGGCACGCTGGCGGTACTCCGCGTTCGCTTGCTTCTGCTGCTCGAGGTCCTGAGTCAGGTTGTCGAGGCTCACCCCTCGCTCCTGAAACTGGCGCTTGACGCCCTCGAGCTCCTGATTCGCCGTCGCGTTATCGGCGGCACACTTGGCGCTCGCGCTCTTCTCCGCGGCGAGCTGCTGGGTCAGCGCGCTGTTCTCGCGAACCTTCTGATCCCACTCCTCCTGGGAGTACCCGCAGGCCGCGAGCTGAAAAAAGAGACCTCCGGTGAGGATTGCCGTGCTGATTTTCGCTGACGCTAGCATTTGTCGCCTCCCGCATTTTTTGCCTGTTGTGGAGCCCGCCGAGAAAGCACTGCTTTCGCTCGTTCTCGCGGCCTCGTCCAGCGCTGCCCAGGCACGCCCGTTCCGCATGTTTTACGGGCTTTGACCGCGTTCGTTCAGTACTGTGCATCTGGTACTTCTGCTTGCCAGTCGGCCTGGGTCCGCGCATGGATCTCTTACTAGACAACTGCCTAGCCCGCAAATGTTGCGGAGTCTTAATCACGGCGATCGGGGGCTTTCGAGGCCGGCCATTGCATTTTTTTCGTTGACAGGTCGCAATAGGTGGCAATATACGTCTTGCAACATACCTCGGTTCGTTCGGAGGAATTCACCGAACCCAGGTTCGCAGGAGGACTGCTCATGGCCGCAAAGAAGTCAGGTAAGAAAGCTGGTAAGAGAACCGCTAAGAAGCGGGCCGGTAAGAAGGCCGGTAAGCGCGCCGCCAAGAAGGGCGGAAAGAAGCGCGCTGGCAAGAAGAAGCGTGCTGGCAAGAAGAAGCGCGCTGGCAAGAAGAAGCGCGCCGCGGTTGCACCGCCGGCGATGTAATTCGAGCTTCTTCACTCAGTTCGAGTGGCCAAGCGCCTCGGCGCCAGCAAACAACGTCTGGCGCCGAGGGTCGCCACCTCTCACGAGGTTTGCGCCCGACGGGTCCTCGAACTGATGCTGCCCAACCGGGGCGCTCCTTGCCGAAGCGAGCGAAGTGCAATCTTCGGCAAGGCCTCTCGGGCCCGCGAAAGGGGGGTGTTGGGTCCGGGAAGCCGGGGAGTTGCGGGGCAGCCGGAGTGGCGCGCGGAAGCGCGCAGGGAGTCGCTCACCCACCGACCGAGGCGCGGCGTACCGAGCGTCCCTCGAGAGCGCTCAGGGCTGGCGCGGCGGGTTGAAGTTGAACGGGTAGTTCACCTTCGATTCCAGACCGCGAGAAGACGGGGGAAATTTCAGGCCACGCACCACCTCGACCGCGCAGGAGTCGAGCTCTGGTACATGGATCTCGCTCTCGGACCAGTTGACCTCGGCGCTCTTGACGCTGCCGTCGGGGTTGATGACGAATGCCACGACGAGGTCGCCGTGGATGCCCGGATTGTTTTTCAGCGCTGCGTCGTAGCAGGCTCGTACTTTGTCGCGGTTCGCGGCGAGCACCGCCTGAATTTCGCCTTTGCCGCGCGCATCCCGCGGCCCGACCTCTGGCGCGGCAGCGGCTGCCGCTGCGCTCGCCGCCGGCGCCGACGGCTCCGCGGGGGGCGCGCTGACGGGCGCTTCCGTCGGGGCTGGCGCTGGCTCGCTCGCGGGGCTCGGGGCCTGAGCGGGCTGGCTCGGGCCGCAGGCGAACGCGCACAGCAGCAAGCCGACGCCGAGCGTCCCAGCGACGCCGGGCGTTGAACTCGGACCACGAAGCTCGAAAGGCGACATCCGAGGCATCGTAGGCGCGCCCGTGCGGAAGGTCCATTTCTGGGCACTCCGCCGTCACGAACGCCCTCGCCGGAATCGGGCCGCGCTCTCCGGGGCCCAAGGGCGCCAGCCGCCGTGCGGGCCCGGGGGGTACCTTTTTTGCGCCTCGAATGCTCGACCCCGGCCGGGGGATGCATTACTGCGCCTGCATGAGCGTTCCCTCTGCACCAAGGTTCCATGGCCGCGCCTCGAAAGCGCGCCCCACGCCCTGCGAGCGCAGGCGCGCTGGCTGGGCCGTGCTGCTCGCGTGCCTGAGCGTCGCCTGTGGCGCCGCGCTGGGAGCGGGGGAAGAAGCGTCCTGGCCCGATGCCACTCGCAAGTGGTTCGAGCGCGCGCGCGCCAGCTTCGAGGCGCTCGACATCCACGACGCAGAGCTATCGATTCAGAACGTACTCCAGCAGGAGCACGACAGTCCCACGGCGCATACCCTCGCGGCCAACATCGCGCTGTCGCAGCTGAAGTATGACGAAGCGCTGGCGTTGCTCAGCGGGCAGAACTCGCCGGAAGCCCGCGGTCTGCGCGCGCGCTCCTATTGGTATTCCGGGCAGCTCTCGAAGGCGGCCGATGAACTCGACCGTTTGCTCGAGGAGCCGGAGGTCAAGGATCCCTGGGCGGAGGGCGTGGTGCAGCTGGCGCGCACGGGTGAGGGGCGCGATCCATTTCACGTGACGGGTGCGCTGCTCGCGGTGGTCGACATGCCGCGGGTGCCTCTGCCCACGTTGATCGTGCCCCTGGAGCTGAATGGCGAGCCCGTGCTCGGCATGGTCGCCACGGGCTCGCCCGAGGTCGTGATCGACTCGACGCAGCGCAAGCCGGCCTGGGTGTCGCTGCGCTTCGATCGCCGGCTGGAGGTCAAGGATGTGCCCGCGCTGAACCGCGACCTGAGCAGCCTCTCCCGCCGGCTGGGCGCGCCGATCAAGCTGCTCCTGGGCGTGAACCTGCTGCGCCGCTTGAACGTCACCTTTGACTTCTACGCGAGCCAGTTTGTGGTGCGCACGTTTGCGCCGCCGCCGCCGCCCGCCGGCACGACGCTGGAGATCAGCTACATCAAGGGCGGCGGCATGGTCACCAGGACCCGTTTCGGAAATGACGCCAACGCGCCCAGCGCCGTGTTCCTCGTGGACACGAGCGTCCTGTTCCCGATGGCGGTCGCGCCCAGCGGCTGGCAGAAAGCCGGTGTAGACCCGAACGGCTTCGAGCCACTGCCGGGAGATCCCAAGCTGAAGCAGGGCAGCCTGCCGCATTTGACGCTCGGTTCCTTCGACGTGCCGCGCGTGCCGGCGATATCGGGGTTGCCGGTGGACGAGCTCGAGCAATCGGGCGGCGTGCGCCTGGACGGTGTGATCGGCGGCGCCTTGCTCGCGGAGTTCCGCGCCAGCCTGGTCGACGAGGGCCGCACGATGTGGCTCGAGGAAATGCCCGCTCCGATCGACGAAGAAGCGCCCGCTCGCGAGTCCGCGCCCGCCGCTTCCAGCGCTCCTGCTACCCCGCCCAGCGCCGCCCGTTGAGCGCCGGAGAACCGTATGACGATCTCGCGTGTCGCCTTGTACGCCGGCAGCTTCGACCCGCCGACGAACGGCCATCTCGATCTGGTGGAGCGCGCGACGGAGCTATTCCCGCGGGTGATCGTCGCCATCGGCCGCAACACGGCACGGCAGCCGCTGTTCGACATTCAGGAGCGGCTCCGGCTGCTGCAGAGCGTGTGCGCCGGCTTCGCCAACGTGAGCGTCGATCAGTTCGACGGCTTGCTGGTCGACTACGCGCGGCAGGCGGGGGCGCGCGTGATCGTGCGAGGCCTGCGCGCGCAGACGGACTTTGAGTACGAGCTGCAGATCGCGCACGCCAATGCCGATCTGGCTCCCGAGCTCGACACGGTGTTCCTGCCGACGCGCACCCGCTACGGCTTCGTGTCGGCGTCGTTGGTGCGCGAGATCGCGCGCCATCACGGCGATGTGAGCCGTTATGTGCCGCCCGTTGTCTCGGAAGCGCTGCGCGCGAAGTTCGTCGCGCAGCTTCCTCCGGCGGCACCCCGAACCCCCTGAGCCATCAGCGCTGCGCCTGCGCGGCGGTGTCGCCGCTACCGGGATAGCTCGCCCAGGGCGTGGGCATGAACAGCAACACGAACAGCGCCAGGCAGCCGATCGCCACCCCGCGCCGCAGCGGGCTGAGCGGAGCGCCCTCGCAGGGCGGATGATCGTAGCCCGAGAAGCGCCCCATGAGGTGCAATAGCCCGAACCACACCAGCCAGGTCAGCGAGTTGCCGATCGCTGCGTCCAGCGGCAGCGCGCTGCGCCGCAGCAGCACGGGCCCGACGAAGCTCACGAGGTTATAGAGAAAGACACCAAACACGGCCCAATGCACCTTGCGCGCCACGCGGTGTTGCGACGGCCCGAGCAGCGCGAAAGCGATGTGCCCGCCGTCGAGCTGGCCCCACGGCACCAGGTTGATCATGGTCACGAACAGCCCGACCCAGCCCGCCATCGCCGTCGGATGCAGCACCACGTCGTAGCCGTCTGGAATGCGTCCGGAGACCAGCCGCTTGAGCAACCAGTAGAGCAGGCTCTGCCCCTCCTGCAGGTACGCTCCGGTCAGCTGCGGCTGCACCGGCGAAAGCGACAGGCCCAGGCAAAGCACGGGGATCGCCACCGCCAGCCCCGCTAGTGGCCCCGCGGCCCCGACATCGAGCAGCGCGTTGCGGCTGCGGATCGGCGGCATGGTGATGACGGCACCCAGCGTGCCAAACGGGCTCACCTTCCAGAGCGGCAGGAAGTAGGGGAGGGAGGCCGCCACGCCGTGACGCCGGGCGGCGATGTAGTGGCCGAACTCGTGGCAGGTGAGGATCAGCATGAGCGGCAGCGCGTACACCCAGCCGCGCAGGAGCTCAGCCAGCGACGCCGGCTCCCGCCCGGCCACATAGGCCGCGCCGGTCCAGAGCACCGTGAAACACGTGGCGATGAACAGCAGCAGCGGGATCAACAGGGCGCGCCCGCGCGGCGGGGGCAAGCTGCCGTCAGACGGACTCTGCGCCATGAGACTCGAGCAACTTCTTGAGCTGCCCTGCGAGCCGTTCCAACTGGCCTCTCAGGTCCGCCTCGATGACCCCCAGCTCGGTCTCGACGCGCAGCTGCCCGCGCCCGAGCCGCGCATCCTCCTCGATGCCGATGCTGTCGAGCAGCTCGCCGAGGCCCACCAGCCCGGCCCTCAGCTCCGCGGCGTCCGCGGGATGGGCCACGATCACGGCCTGCCGTGCGCCGGCCGCCTCTCTCAGCGCCTGCCGCGCCAGGGCGCGCACGCGCTCCGGGCTCTGTTGCAGCTCTTCGCCCAGCAAGCGCTCCGCGAGCAGCGTGGCGAAGCCGATGCTGCGCTCGAGCACGCTGCGCGATAGCTCCGCCTGGCGCTTGCGCAGCTCCAGGGCTTCGCCGACCACCAGGCACAGCGCGTCGGCGTGCGCCCGCGCCTGCTGCTGCAAGATCAGGTCGTCCACCTTGGCCTGCGCCTGCGCCAGGATCTGCCTGGCCTCCTCGCGGGCATCGCGCAGCAGCGCGTCGGCGCGCTCCCGGGCGTCTGCCACCACTTTGGGCAGGATCGCTCCGCGCCCGAGCGGCACGCGGGCCGCCGCAGCGGCCGCCTCCTGCGCTGCGGCAGGCTTTGCTCGGCCGGCCTCCGCGCACGGAATCACACGCGCTGGACGCACCGTCACCTGAGCTTCTGGGTGCTCAGCGAGCGCATGAGCCGACCCACCTCCGCCGCCAGTACTCGAGCGCGCTGAGCCTGCACGCCGTGGCTGAGCTGTTCCATCACTTCGAGCGAAAGCTCACGCGCCTGCGGCTCCTCCAGCGACAGGCCCTCCAGAAGCGCGCGCCCGCGCTTGCCGAGGAGGTAATTGGTGGCGCAGAAGGCGCGCACAAAAGCGCGCAGGTGCCGAACGCTCGACACCGGCGATTCGCTCAGGGGCCCGGAGAGCGCCGCCTCCTCCGAGAGTGGCCCACGGCTGCTGAGCGAATCGTGCGGGCCCTCGGAAACGCGACGCTCTTCCACCCTTGGATCAGCCGGTCACGCCGAGGTTGCGGCGCAATCGCTCCTGAGCGTTCTCCAGGTTGGGCTGGAACTTCTCCCCGGTGATGGTCTCGATCGCCTCGAGGTAGCGCTGGGAAGCCATGATGCGCACGTCGTCGGGCACGTGCGGCACCGGACCGTCGCCCTTGAAGCCCTGCTGGCCCAGGTAACGACGAACGTTATCCTTGTCGAAGCTCTCCGGCGTCTCGCCGGCGCGCAGGCGATCCTCGTACGACTTGCTGAGCCAGTAGCGCGAGGAGTCCGGGGTATGGATCTCGTCGATCAGGACGATGCGCCCATCCTTGGTCTTGCCGAACTCGTACTTGGTATCCACCAGGATCAAGCCGCGCTCCGCGGAGAGGCGCTGGCCGAACGCGAACAGCTGCATCGCCATCTGCGCGGCCGTGTCGAAATCGCTGGCGGGCATGCCCGTCAGCTTCAGGATTTCTTCGCGCGAGGCCGACACGTCGTGGTCGCCGTGGGCCGCCTTGGTGCTGGGGGTCAACAGCGGCTCGGGCAAGCGCTGGTGCTTCTTCATCCCGTCGGCGAGCTTGTGGCCGCAGAACGTGCGCGCGCCCTTCTCGTAGTGCACCAGGATGCTGGTCGAGGTGGTGCCCGTCAGATACCCGCGCACCACCATCTCGACCGGCAGCGGCGTGCACTCGTGCGCGCGCATGGCGTTGGGATCCGGCACGGAGATGACGTGGTTCGGCACCAGGTGGCGAGTGCGTTCGAACCACCAGGCCGCGATGTAGTTCAGCATCTGGCCCTTGAGGGGCAGCACGCCCACATTGCGATCGAACGCACTGATGCGATCGCTCACAATCAGGGTGCGTACGCCGTCCGCGCCGCTGTAGTTATCCCGTACCTTGCCTCGGTACAGTTTGCCGAGCGTACCGAAGTCGGTCTGCTCGAGGGGATGTTTCAGGGCCTGTTCGAATACCTCGCGTTGCATCTCGAAGCGACGCAGCATATGGATTTAGCGCCTCGGGGCAAGTTGGGATCGCCGTCCTACCCATCGGCCCGCCAGTGTTTCGGTACTCGACCCAAGGGCCGCTCCATTTTCGCCCGCCCCACTTTCGTCGTTTGCTTCTCGCTATTGATGACTGACTCTCCCAGGTCCGCTCGCGAGTGACTCGTATGGCCCCACAGGTCGTGTTCTCGACGCCTCGCAAGCTGCCGCACCCTTCGGAGGTGCCCGGCAAGGTCGCGGTGCTCGACATCGCGTTCGCGGGTCAGGGGCGCAGCACCGGGTTCGACAAGGTGACACTACCGTTCATCCAGGCGCTGGGGCCGAGGCTGCGGGTCTGGGTGGATCATCACGATCACGACGAGCACGTGCGCTTCGCGGGTGATCCGCGCTTCGTGCTCGCCACCAAGGCGGAGCACGGCGCCTGTCCCGAAATGATCGATCCGGCGCTGGTCGAGAGGGTCGGCCCGATCGACACCATCGTCTGTCACACCGACTTTGATGGGCTGGCGAGCGCGGCCAAGTGGATGCGCGGCGGTATGGAGCCCTACCCGGGCTGCGACGCGGACGCGCGGGCCATCGACACGCGCCTCGGTCAGCCCAGCCGCACCGCAGACCGCATCGACCAAGCTCTGCGGGCCCGCCCGCGCGATATGGGGCTGTTCGGGATGGTCGTGCGTCACCTCGCGGCGGGGCTCGCAGATGCTGCGCTGTGGGAGCCGATCGACGCCGCGGGTGCGGAATGGCGCGCGATCGAGACAGAGACGAGGCGGCTGGCGAAGCGCTATCAACGGCTGCCGGCCGGCGTGGCGTTCCTCGAGGTCGACAAAAGCGACGGCCGCTTCGACAAGACGCTGCTGCTGTTGCTCGGGCAGGAGCGCGAGCCGGTGAGCGTGGTCGCCGAGCGCGACACGGTCAGCGTCGCGGCTCGCTTCGACAGCGGGCTCAACTTCGTCAAGCTGCTCGGGCTCGCGGGCGGCATGCCCACGCGCGTGGCCGTGCCCCGCAGTCGCCTGTCCGAGCTGTTGAGCGCGCTCGGGGTAGACGGCGCGGCGCTCGACTATCGGTGAGAGTGATGTCGATCGGCGCTGGCTGGCTGCTCGCTGCGAGCGCGCGCTGTGCCGCCGGCGTGCTGGCGTTGGCTGCGCTCGAATTGGCTGCGCTCCAGCTGTTTGCTCCTGCCGTTCACGCCGCGCCGGGCACCCCGGCGAGTACGGTGGCGAGCCCACCCTCGGCGGCGAGCCGCAGCGCCAGCGTGCCCGCCAGCGCGGATCAAAAGCCGCTGCAGGTCGAGCTCGCCGCCGATGCCCTGTGGTTTGCCCTTTGCGCGCAACCAGGCTGCTCCGCCAGAGGGGGGAAATCGCTCGAGCTGCCGCCGGAGGCGCGCGGCGCCGCGGGTGGCGTGCTGGAAGTGGTGGAGCTGGCGCCCGATCGTCACCTCGCGCACGTGCTCCTGCCACTGTCCGGCGCCGGCACGGCCTGGGAGGCGCTGATCGCGGCGCCCGTGCATGGCGACGAGCCGCTCGTGCTCTTCGCGGGCATGACCGGCGAGCTACGCGGGGAAGAGGGCCAGCGCGAGGGCGAGCGCTTGTGGATCCGCGAGGGTGACAACAAGGGCAGGCGCGTGTTGCTCGGGCGTGTGCGCGAGGACGTGGAGTTGTGCGGGCGCCCGACGATCCTGGAGCCGCGCTTGCTGGATCGGGAGCTCGCGCTGCGTCCGGCGAAGGTGCAGCAGCTCACCCTGGAAGAGCGGCGCGGCGCGCCCGTACTGGATGCGCGGCGCCGCGAGCAGCCGACCGGCGGCGGCAGTGCGCTGCGTGCCCTGGCAGCCAGCAGCGCGATCGGCAACCCTGCCTTCGCCACGGACGGTCGCAACGATACCGCCTGGTCCGAGGGGCGCGGCGGGGACGGGCGCGGCGAATTCATCACCTTCCGGCAACTGTCGGGCTCGGCGCTCGTGGCGCTCGAGTTCTCGTTCCGCCCCGACGGCGACGCCGCGCCCGCGGATGGTGCCGCCCCGCGCTCGCTCTGGGTGGCCACGCGCAGCAACGTGTTGCGCGTGGACTTCCCCGAGGACGGCTGGCGCCCCGGCGCCTGGTACCGCGTCGATTTGCCCGCGCCGATCCGCGAGGATTGCCTGGCCGTCGTGCTCGAGAGCAGCTACGCGACGCGCTCCGAGAGCAGCGTCACCTTCGCCGAGGTGCACGGCGTGAGCGAGCTGCAAGGCCTCGATCCCACCGCGCTCGTGGCCCGCCTGTCGACTCCGGGAGATGCGGGAGCCGCGGTCGTGCCGGCGCTGTTGCAGCTGGGCCGCGCCGGTGTCGATGCGGTGGTCGGCGCCTTCAGTGCGCTCGACTCGCTCGGTCGGCTGCGCGCGCTCGACGTGCTCGAAGGCGGCCCGTGTGAGGTCGTGGGCGCCGCCTACGTGGAGCTGCTCAGCGACGACGACGCGCGCCTGCGCCGCCGCGCCGAGCAACGCCTGCAGAGCTGCGGCGCCGAGGTCGATGAGCCGCTGCGTCAGGCTTTCGACCGATCGAGCGGGGCAGGGGGCGTGCGGCTCGCTGCGGCGCTGGCGGAGCTTTCCCCGGCGCTGGCCGTGGAGCTCCTGGGGCCTCGCCTGGCGGCGGCGCCGCGCGAGCAGCGCGTTCATTATCGCGCCGCGCTTCAGGCCGCGGCGCAGCACCCGGCGGCAAGCCCGGCGATCCGCAAGTTGCTGGCCGAGAACAGCCTGGGCGCCAGCAGCGACATCGAGCTGCTGCGCGCGCTGGGCGAGCTGCTCCCGCACTGGTTGCCCGAGGCCGCGCAGGCGTTCGCGCGCGCGGCGGCGCAGGCGCGGAGCTTCGAGCAGCGCTACCTGTTGCTCGGGCCCGCGTCGGCGCTCGCGCCGCGCGATGTCCGCGCGCACGCCTTTTTGCAGAGCGCGCTGCACGACAGCGATCCGTATCTGCGCCTGGCCGCGGCGCGCAGCTTGCCCGGATCGAGCGAGCTCGCGCCGGAGCTGGTGGCGGCCACGCGTGACCCTGAAGTGCGCGTGCGTGAAGCCAGCGTGGCCCGGCTCGGCGAGCTGCGTCCGCCTCTGGCCACGGCGCCCTTGCGCGAGCGCCTGGAGGACGATGCCTGGCCGCTGGTACGCGCCTCTGCCGCGCGGGCTCTGGCGGGACTCGGGCCCTCCGCAGAGGTCGATGGCGCGCTGGCTGCGCGCCTGGAGGACTCTTCGGAGGTCGTGCGCTCGGCCGCGCTGCGTGCGCTCGGGCAGCGTGGTGCGCAGGCTTTTGTGCCGGCGATCCGCGATCGCTTCGCCGACGCCGAGGAGTCTGCTGGCGTGCGAGCCTCGGCCGCGCAGGCGCTCGCGCAGCTCTGCGACCGCGGGTCTCTGGACGCTCTCACCCTGGGTGCTCGCGAGCTGCTCGGCGAGCATCCCTCGAGCGACGAGGCGCTGCTGGCGAGCGCCTCGATCACCGCCCTCGGGCGCCTTCATCCCGCAGATCTTCAGCAGCGCCTCGAGCCACTGGCCCGCGTTCGCAACCGCCCCGCGCTGCGCGCGCTGGTGCTGGCCGCCCTGGAGACGACGGACCGTTGCCCGCTCGCTCCCGCGGGCAACACTCCGCCGCACTGAATTGAAACGAGGCGCGGGCGAGTGCCTTGGAAAATTCCCGAAGCGTTGTAGGTGAGCCAGGCGCGCGATGTAGGCGCGAGTGACACCGTCACTCCGGCGCTACATATGACGCACGGCTCCGAGCTGCCCCAATTCTACTCGCCGCTGAGGCGTCTCGCTCGCCCGCATCGGGGCGGCGCGCGGCTGCCAAGCTGTACAGTGGAAGCCGCGCCGGAACGCTGCCCCGAGCGCCTGCATTTTTGTGCGCGAGGCACCCACCGGGCATGTTAGCTGCTACATTCACGCCGAGTCGCAGCGAGGCGCGGACCTGCTCCGAAGCAGGCCTGTTCGAGTGGACCGTTCGCGAGAGCGATCCCGGATGAGAATGTGCCCCGCTCGCGACCGGAGCGAGCAGTGCGATCGCGAGGCATCGAGGACATGAGACACGGACGACTACTGTGTGCGGCTTGGTTCCTGGTCATGGCTTGCTCCCCCGGCGGCAGCGGCAAGACCACGAGCGTCGTCGCGAACAACCCGGACAAGACCCCGATCAGTCAGGGGGGCGCTGCGGGCGGCACGAACGTCATCCCCGAGGCGAATGGGGATCAGGGAGACCTGTTCGGCAACGACAGCGAGCTCGCCTGCAAGAACGGCTGCGCTTTCACGGCGCAGCCGCTGCTCGACGAAGGCGTCAGTGCAGCGGACATCACGCCCTTCGCCGCCTCGGATGCCTTCAGCGGCGGCAGCCTGTGCGTGATCGAACCGCAGCTTTCGGCGAACGGCCAGCCCGGCGCGTTGTTCCCGCGCAACTGGCTGCGGCCGCGCTTTCGCTGGACCAGCAGCGGTGGGGAAACGCTCTGGGAGATCCGCCTGCACACGAAGAGTCAGCCCGACGATTTGCGTGCCTACACCCGCACCCAGCCGGGCAAGGGCTACACCCAGTGGCTCGTGCCGAAAGACGTGTGGAAGAAGATGCGCGACATCAACGACCCCGTCACGGTGACGATCCGCGGGCTCAACGGCGGTGGCGCGTTCACGGGCACCAGCGGCGACTTCGAGATCGCTCCGGTCGACGCTAGCGGCAGCCTGGTGTTCTGGGCAACGACCTCTTCGATCGCCGACTACACGCAGGCCTCCAGCAGGCTCGAGGGCTTCTCGCTAGCGGATCCAGCCAAGA
>JAICTU010000079.1 GCA_025936205.1 Polyangiaceae bacterium
GCGCCAGGCTGTCGGCCGCTTCGGCCAAGATGCGCGCGGGAGAGTCGATTCTCGCACAGGCCGGTCGAGCGGTGCCGGTGAAGCTCCAGCTGAGAGTCGCCGACGAATCGTCGAGCGTCAGCGGACTCAACGCGTTCAAGCGCGCGAGCGCCGCAGCCAGCGACACGCCGCGCGTCTGAGCCCCGGGCGCGAAGGGGACGAACACGCCGCCGCAGTCGATGTCCGACGGAAAGCGGGCAAAGACGCTGTCCGCGGGCGTGAAATACTCGCTGACGTCGTTCGCGCTGCGGGACACGATCAGCTGCCCCCCGTCGCCGAACGGCGAGAGGCCGAGACGCAGAAACAGCGCCCGCGCGTCCGCCGGCAACTTCTCAGGGAACCCCTCCAGCGGCAGTTCCAGCCAGCCCGCTGCATAATCCGATGCGGTCGAGCGCAGCCTCGTATCGAGGGCGAGCTTCAGCTTGCCGTCGGGCGTCGAGACATGCACGCGCACATCGAAGGTCAGCTCATCGAAGGTGGTCGAGATGTCACCGAAGTTCTCAATCACCTGCTCGCAGAAGCCCGCGCTCGGATCGTCGGAGTTGCTGACCAGGAGCTGCACCGCCGTGGGTGGATCGATCACGACCGTGAGCTCGGATGCCGCGGCGCCGGCAACGAAGCTGCCGCTCGCATCCCGCCAGGCGAGCGTCTCGTGATGCTCACCGCCGATCCAATGCAGCATCTCCGAAGGGCTCGCGCCGAGTGTCGTCTGCTCATCCAGCGCCGGTACGCGCTGGGTGCTGGTGCAGGAGTGCGCGGGGGGAGCCGGCGGCGCGTCCAGCTGGCGCGCCGGCGGTTGGACGGCGTCTCGCGGATCCGATCCGCGAACGTCGATCGGCGCCCCCGAAGAGGCGGGCCCGGCGATTGCCGCCGGGGGTTCGGCAGCGCCTGAGTGCGGCTGCGCCGTCGAGCAAGCCGCGATCAGCAGCGCGATGGGGAAGCCGAGCTCCTGGAGGGTGTGCCGGGGCATTCGCAGTGGGCCCATGGCATGCCGTGGTGCAACTCCCATACCGCAGACGCACACCAATCATTTCGAGCGCTTGCGCCGAGCCTGGCACAACGCCTGGCACCGCTGCTCGGATCGTCCCTGCGCAGCGCTGCACCGCGACGAAACGCTGCCGCTCAGTGCGAGGTCGCGTTCGCGGGGTCGTAGGCGACGACCACGGGCATGCGCGTATCGCACAGCGATTCGCCGTCGCGGCGGCCCACGACGCTGCCCCAGGCCAGCACTTCTTCGCCTTCGCTCTTCGGCGTCGTCAGGTCGACGTCGTCACCGTACAGGAACGACTTGCCGCCCAGCGAGCCGATCATCGGATGGCTCGGCACGTATTGCACACTGTAGGCCGCCTCGCCCACGTTGTTGTCAGACGAGTGCCCGCAGGCGTCCGTGCCGTTGTCCTGGAAGGTCAGATGCGTGAGCGGGGACATGTCGAAGGCGTGACCCCAGCTCCAGCTCATGTCGTCGCCTTGCAGCACCACACCCATGCCGCGACCGATCGCGGCGCGTAGCGTGTCGAAGCTCGCCTGGTCGTCCATCGGATAGCCGGGGTTGCTGAACCAGACCACGTCGTAGCCGTCGAGGGCCGAAACATCGAGGCCGTGCTCCGGCTCCTTCAAGTAGTCGTAGGCGATGCCGGCGTTTTGCAGCGCTTTGCCCACGTACGCCGCGTCACCCGAGTTCTCGTCGTGGTGATTGTTGTCGAGCACCAGGAGCACGTGCGGGCTCGCGACCGGGCTGACCCACGTCGTCGTGCGGCGCACGAGTTCGCGCGCGTCGTCGCGCGTGATGCCCGGATTGCTCAGCGTCATCAGCACGGTCGCGCTCTTGCCGACCGCCGGCGGGGGCGGGCAGGCGACGTTCATCGTCGCTTCCTTGGTGCCCGTGATGTGGCGCCCCTTGCCATCCCAGCGATAGGTCAGGCGCACGTTGCGCGCACCGCAGCCCGTGGTGGGCAGCGACGTGCAGACCTTGAAGCGCGGGCCCGTGTACGTGGCGATGTGCTCGAACAGTTCCTGCACGGCGCCCGCGGATTCAGTGCGATGGTGCTTGCCGCCGCTCTGGTCCGCCAGGGCGTTCAGCGCGTCGTGGTCGACCTCATCGCCCAGGCCTACCGAGTAGATGGGGGTCGAGATGCCGTGCGTCTGTAGCCGCGTCAGGTCATCCAGGTTGGTGTTGACGCCGTCGCCCGGATAGCGCTCGTTCGCGTGCTGGTCGCTGGAGTTGTTCTCGTGGCCGTCTGTGAACAGCAAGATGGCGCGCTGCGGGTCGAACTCGCAAAACGCCGTCGAATCCGCCGGCGCCACAGCATCCTCCGGCTCACCGAGCAGCGCATCGCCCAGGGTCTCGTTGCCCACGCGAATGCCGTCGTAGAGAGCCGTCCAGCCATTGCTGACGTGCAGGCCATCGAGCGCGGCGCGCGCTTCGTTGGTGTCGGCCGTCAACGGCTCGAGCACCTTGGCCTCCGTGCTCACGCGCACCAGGCTGACTCGACCGTGTGCCTTCTCGACCAGGTCCATCAGGCGCCCCGACGCCTCGCGCACTCGCTCGAGCGTGCCCGCTTCCGAGCCGCTGTTGTCTACCACCAGGGCGATGTCCGGGCCGACCGAGCCCTCGCAGCGCACCTTGACCTTTTCGCTGGAGACCTTGTCGTAACCCTTGCCGTTCGACTTGGCCATTTCCACGTCGACGGTCAGCGTGCCCTCCGTGCAATCAATTGCCGGGCCTCCGTCCGCCTCGGTCAGCACCACGTCGAAGCCGAGCGCGCTGTCGCCGGTGGCGACCTGCGCGCCGCGCAGCATCTGCGCCATGGAGCGCACCTCGACGGGGGCAGCATTTTCCTCCGGCGCGCACGCGACGAGCAGCGATGCAACACCGAGCAGAGAACCGAGACTGGTGACTGGAATTTTAAAACTGGAACGCACGACTCTTCACTCTGCGCTGTCCTCGTTAACGAGTCAAAACGCTGAGCTACGAACGGTATTAGGCTCGACCACATCGCGCAGAGCGGCCTCACACGCCCGCACGACGAAAGTGGAACGCTCGCTCCCATTCGATGCACTCGGTGCCTCGGCGGAGCAGGGGAAGGGTACGTGGCCCGCCCCCGTGTGCAGCCAGGAAGCGTCAGGTAGAGCGGGAATTGCGCAGGTTCGCGCGCAGCCGGTTGAGCGCCGCCTGGCTGCTGGAGGCGCGCTGCAGCCCCTCCGTGCGCGACGAGTGCCAGATGAACTCTGTGCGCGCCGTGGGCCTCGAGATCCAGTCGAACGAACGGGACTCTCGCCGAGGCGGCAGGCCCGCGATGGAGAGCCCACGCAGCATGCGCTGCACGTCGATGCGAAAAGTCTCGGGGTCGCGCGGCAGCTCCACGCCGCGCTGGGCCAGCGTCTCCAGGCAGTAAGCGAGGCCCTCATCCACGCTGCTCACCGATCGGCAAGGCGACGGCGGTGTCCATAACCAGGAGAGGGCCGTCGCCGCGCGTCGCTCCCAGGGAAACGTCATCACCGTCGCGGTCCCGGTGCACAACAGCTTCGAGAACTGACGCACGCGCGGCAGGTTCCCCCATTGCGCGATCCGCAGACGCCCTCGCGCGTCGGGCGCATTGGCGCCCACTCGCGCGGTATTGAGCACGGCGTAGGGCTCGGCGCGACGGAAATAGCGCTCCCAACCGGTCGCCATCTGCTCCATCTCGGTCTCGTCGAAGGACCCTTCGCGAACCGTCACGATCAGCGGAAACCAGTTGTCGATGAACTCCATCTTGCCCTGAGCATACATCAGCCGACATGTGTTGCGGAACGACCCATGCTCGGAAAATTCCGCGCGCTCTCCCGGGGGTTCGCTCATTGGAGATGAAGCCCGGAAAGCGTTGAGAAATCAGTCGCGAGACAGGCTCAGGTCGACGGCCCCGGTGAGGAGCCGATCTCCAGCTGCGGAGGGCTGAAGCGCGTCGCTCAGGGCACCGGTAGCTCGAACGCTACCGAGTAGTTCGGCTGCGGCATACCCGTGAACGCGCCCACGAACGGGTCCGAGTCCTTCAGGTTGCCGATGCGCGGTGAGAAGTTGGGGGGCGCGTCGTTGCCATTGGTCGCGGCGTAGCCCAGGATCGCTCCCGCCGGTACATCCGCCGCCAAGGTGATCTGCACCGTATCAGCGTCGACCAGTGTCACCGATTCGATCGCGAGCGGGCTGCGGTCCGAGCTCCGCACCTCGAAGCCGCGGCCTTCCTTCCACTGCGCGAGATCCGTCTGATGCGGCTTCGGCAGCGCGTCGTCCCAGGCCAGCGGCGGCTTGGGCACATAGAAGTCCACGGTGATGTTGCGCCCGCTGCGGGTCACCGTGTTGGCGAGCGGTTGCAGCGGCTTCCACTCGTGCCCGAGCACTACGCGCTCGTAGTACGCCTGCGCGTACTTCTCACCCATCAGCTCGTAGCCCAGCGCTACCAGGTGCAAGTAGTCCGTGTAGTAGGGGTACTGGTACTTCGGGCCCACACAGACGATCTCGTTGGGGTGGTCCAGCGAGGCCTGCCACTGCAGCTTGGTGCTGGTGTTGATGTTGCTCGCCGCCGTGGTCCCGAGAACGTACTGATAGATGCCGTGCTGCTGTGACGTGAACAGCGGGATCGACTGCTCTTGACCGGTGATCGCCTTCAGGTCGGCGTTGTAGTCGGTGTAGAGCTTCAGCATCGCATCTTCATAGCCGGCGTTGCCTGCGTCGGTTTCGCCGTGCGTGAGAAAGATCGCGCCGATGCCGTAGGTCTTGCCCTGCGCCGTCGCCAAGCGCTTGATCGCCCGGGCTTCGAACAGCGTGGCCGCGTAAGCGCGCGAGGCGTTCGCGCCGTCGGGCGATGGCGATGCGGACTTGTCGATCACCTTCATGCCCTGGCCGCTCTCGCCGACCACGGTGTGCACGGTCACGAAGTCGCTGGCGCCGTCGGCCTTCGCCATCGACGTGAGCTGCACGGACATGGCGGTGTGAGGCGACTCGCCGTCCAGGTTCCCGGGATAGGCGCTGGGGTAGGCCGGATTCACCGGACGGATCGGCTCCACCAGCGGGACCAGCGAGAGCTGATCGGAATTGGACGCGGCCTCGTCGAGCGGCGGCACCGTCAGCGTACCGAGCGACAGCTTCAGGTTGTTGTACTGTTGCATGGTGGCCTGCGCGGTGGGCGTACCCGCCATCGCGCCGACCGACAGGCTCTGCCCCGTACCGACGATGCCCGTCAGATCCCACGCGATGTTGAGCGCTGCGCTGCCCGCCGAGCCGGCAGAACCAGCCGCCCCGGCAGAACCGCCGCTGCCTCCCACGCCGGTGCTCCCGCCGGAACCGCCGCTACTCTGGCCCGCTTGGCTGGCGTTGTCCGAAGACGGCGCAGGGCCTTTGCTGTCGCTCCCCCCACAGCCCGCGGACATGCCGCATGCCAGAGCACCCATGCTGGATGCCAACAGACCAGAGGAGAACAGGACTCGTTGCACGCGTTGCATGCACGAAACCTAGCAATGCAGCCGCCGAATGGGAAACGTTTCCCGCTGCTCGAGACCCGGGGTGATTCGCCGCAGCGCACCATGCGCGGTCCGCGACCGACACCACAAACTGACGCGCCCGCCTCAACCGTTGCCGGCGGGGGGCGCGGAGCGCAAGAGGTCCTCCGAGCGCTCACGGGGAAATTTTGCGGGGTTTTTTTGATCTGCGGGGAGCTCGAGGAATCTCTCCAGATGAGCGCCGGCCGTGTGACGAATGAGTTGCTGTCGAGCCGCCCTTTCAACGCAGAAGGACGATTCCAGCGAGGCCAAGTTGCTGCGCTCTTTCCCGTGTCCGATGCAGCGGTGCCCTGTTTGTTGGAAACGTTTTCACGATAGCCCGAGAGCACCTCCGGGGGCGAACCGGGCGGATCCGCGCTGCGCTACCCGACCTGCGCCGTGCTTTCCCGCTCCAGCATCCGCACGGCGAACTCGACCGACGTGCCCCGATCTTGCCCGCGGCGATCGATCCGCTCGAGCAGGGCCTCGCAAGCGCTGATCGCCATCTGCTGCGTGGGTTGCAGCACGGTGGTGAGGCCCGGATAGAATTGCTCGCCGTCGGGCGTACCGTCAAAGCCCACCACGGAGACGTCGCCCGGCACGGAGACGCCCGCCGCGAGCACGGTGCGCATGAAGCCGAGCGCCATGGGGTCGTTGCCGAGCACGACGGCCGTGGGGCGGTCGCTCGCGGGTCGTTCGAGGAACAGGCGCGCGTATTCCACGCCGCCTTCGCGAGCGTAGCCGGTGCCGAACCAGATCAGCTCGGGGTCGAGCGTGATGCCACGTTCACTGAGCCCTTCGCGCAGGCCTTCGAGGCGCTGCCGGGTGTCATAGGAATCCTGGGGGCCGCCCGCGAAGGCGACCCGCCGATGCCCGCGCTGAGCCAGGTGTTCCGCCACCAGGCCTCCGGCTTCGAAGTTGTTACAGCGCACGGTGAAGTCGGCAGGGGCCGACACGTCGGGCGCGATCAAGACGAGGGGCAGGCGTGCGCGCTGCGCAGCTTCGATCAGCGGGCGATCGCGGCGCGAGTAGCGCACCAGGATCAAGCCGTCGACGCGACCCTCGGCGATCCACGCGAACACGGCGGCCGGGTCGTAGTGGCCCTTGAGCATCATGCTGCCGAGCAGCACGCTCTTGCGGCTCGGCGCGAGCGCTTGTTCGATGCCCGACAGGATCTGCGAGAACCAGGGGCTGGTGCTACGATTTACGGCCAGGCCGATGCAGCCCGTGCGGCGCAGCACCAGGCTCTGCGCGGCGATCGACGGTGTGTAACCGAGCTCGTCGATCGCGCGCTGGACTCGGCGACGGATCACCTCGCTCGCGCGCCCACCGTTGACGACGCGCGACACCGTGCTGATCGCGACATCCGCGCGCTCCGCCACCGCTCGGATGGTCGGCTTGGCGGGTATTTCGTCCATGGTCGCTCGAGAAGCGCTGCCGTTCGAAACGGCCTCGGACCGAGACCGTCGCGATCCCGCAGGCATGCGCGCGAAGCTAGCATGGTGCAGGCCGTCGAAACCTGGAAAACGGTCCAATCCCGAGCCGCGCATGCTAAAACCAGGCGCAGTGAGCTGTTTCAAACGCGAGCAATGGGGGCTCCGCTCAGCTTTGCGCGGGGCGTGCAGCTGTGGCCTGGGGCTCGTGGTCGCCTGCTCCGTCGATGGTCGCCCGGGCGGGATCGCCTCGAATTCCACCGCCTCGAATTCCAGCGAAGAGCCCGAGTCCACTGACCTACCGAACCGGGCCGGCGGAGGCTCCGCGGGTGCGATCTCCGATGTCACCAGGATGGGCGACGCACAGACGCTCGATGATGGTAGCCATGACGGGCAGCCCGGTAACACGCTGCCACTGTCAACCGCGGGCAACGCTGGCAGCGGAGGAGCCTCGGGCAACGCCGCAGCGGCCGCTCCCAATGTCGCAGCGGGCGCGTCCGGAACCGGCTCTG
Organism: Polyangiaceae bacterium; assembly: GCA_025936205.1. Next base: position 7,496 of record JAICTU010000079.1, read on the forward strand.
GAATGCTCGCAGCGAGTCCCGGATCCGGCGGCACTGCCGGAGTATCAGAGGGCGACCCGGGCGAGACGGAACCGATCGGCGGTTGCTTTCAACAACTACTGCCCAACGCCGGCTTCGAACGCGGACACGCCGCCTGGGCAGAAGCCGCCGACGTGCGCGACGTGATCGTGCGCGCGGACCACCCAGCGCTGGCGGGCACCGGGGTGAGCCCGCAGTCGGGCAATTACATGGCCTGGGTCGGCGGCGTCGCGAACGGCGACTTCGTGATGTACCAGACCACGCTGCGCCAGGAGGTCTCCGTGCCGGCAGAGGCGATCAGCTTGACCTTCAGCGGCTACGCCTGGGTGTCGCAGCCCGATCTCGGCGAGCCCCTGACGGACTGGGCCGTGCTCCAGGTGGAGGACCCCGATCCCGCCAGCAACGGGGTCTGGCAGATCCAGCGCTGGGATGACCGAAGTGTCACGGCGGGTTGGCAGCATTTCGAGGTGGTGACCACCGACGCCACGATCCTGTCGAGGCTCGCCGGTCACACCGTGCCGGTCACCACCTTTGCGGTGCCCAACGGGAACGGCTCGCTCAACGTCTGGCTCGACTCGCTGCGGCTCGAAGCGCGCTGCCCGCGCTAGTTCTTCGCCCAAACGCCGCGTCTTCGCCTATTGCTGGCGCAGCGCGATGGAACTCTGGCAAGCATTGGTTCTGGGTCTGATCGAAGGGCTCACGGAGTACCTGCCGGTCAGCTCCACCGGGCATCTGTTGATCGCGCAGCGCGCGCTCGGCATCGAGCCCAGCGAGGCGGCCAATGCCTACGCGATCGTGATCCAGGCGGGAGCGATCCTGGCCGTGCTCGGGCTGTATCGGCGGCGCGTCGCAGACGTGATCCTGGGTTTGGTCGGCCGCAGCGAGAGCGGCCGCAAGCTGTTGATCGCGCTGATCGTGGCGTTCGTGCCAGCAGCGATCATCGGCTTTCTCTTCGACAAACCGATCGAACGAGTGCTGTTCGGGCCCTGGCCGATCGTCGCGGCGTGGGCCATCGGGGGCATACTATTGTTGATCCTCGCGCCCCGGCTGCGAGCCCGCCCGGGCTATGCGCTGGAACAGCTGCGTCCCGGCGCCGCGGTCTGGGTGGGGCTGGCGCAGTGCGCGGCGCTGTGGCCCGGCGTGAGCCGCAGCATGGCGACCATCCTCGGCGGCGTCGCGGTGGGGCTGGCGCTGTCGTCAGCGGTGGAGTTCTCGTTCCTGCTCGGGCTGCTCACCCTCGGCGCTGCCACGGCGTACAAGGCGCTGTCGAGCGGCAAGCTGCTGTTGCACACCTACGGGGTGCTGCCGCTCGTAATCGGCTTCGTGAGCGCCTGGGTCGCCGCCGTGCTGGCGGTGCGCTGGATGGTGGATTGGCTGAATCGGCGCGGGCTGGGCGTGTTTGGCTGGTGGCGATTGATAGCGGCGGCGCTGGTCACGGTCTGGCTGCTGAGGTCGCCTGTTCCGGCGCCCGCGGCTCGCGCCCTGCCGGGCGCTATTCGTGACGGAGCGCTTCGATCGGGTTGAGGCTCGCCGCCTTGCGCGCGGGCAAAAATCCAAACAGCACCCCGACCATCGCCGAGAAGCCGAAGGCCAGCATCAGGATCGGCGGCTTCACCAGGAACGGTAGCCCGAGCGCGCGCGTGACCGACCAGGAGAGCCCCAAGCCCAGCCCGATACCGAGCACGCCGCCAAAAGCGGAGAGCACCACGGCCTCCAGCAAGAACTGAATCAGCACATCGCTCGCCAGCGCTCCGATCGCGAGCCGCACGCCGATCTCGCGCGTGCGTTCGGTCACGTTGACCAGCATGATGTTCATGATGCCGATGCCGCCCACGAGCAGGCTGACCGCCGCGATCGCGCCGAGCAGCGCGGTGAGCGTGCCAGTCGCCTGACTCATGGTCTCGGCCACTTCTTGCATGTCGCGCACCATGAAGTCGCTCTCTTGCCCGGCTTGCAGCCCGCGGCGCTGGCGCAGCAGCGCCTCCGTTTGCTGTTCCACCGACTGCGTGGACCGGTCGGCGCGCGCCGACAGGAAGATGGTGGAGACATCGGTGTTGCCGATCAGGCGGCGCTGCACGGTGCGCAACGGCATCAAGATCATGTCGTCTTGATCCTGGCCGATACCGGACTCGCCTTTGGAGGCCAGCACGCCGACGACCGTGCAGCTGATCTTGCCGACGCGCACCGACTGTCCCAGCGCGTCGCGCTCGCCGAACATCTCCCGCTGCACGGTCGCGCCGATCAAGCACGCCGCGCTGCCGCTCGACAGCTCCGAGGCGGCAAACTTGCGGCCCTGTGCCACGGAATAGCCGCGCACGTCGAGATAGGCATTGTCGGCGCCCATGATCGTGGTCTGGCGGTTCTGGTTGCCCCAGACCGCGAGCTGCGAGGAGCCGGCGGTGGGCGCCACCTGGTTCACGCCGCTCACCTCGCGGCGGATCGCATCGACGTCCGCCAGCTTGAACGCCGGCGCCTGTGTGAAGCTGATGCTGCGGCGCTGCGCGCCCGGTCGCACGATCAGCAGGTTGTCGCCCAGCTTGCCGATGTCGGCCTTGACGCGCGCCGTGGCGCCTTCACCGATGTTGGTGAGCGCGATCACGGCGCCCACGCCGATCACGATGCCGAGCATGGTGAGCAGCGAGCGCAGCGTGTTGCGGCGCAGCTCGCGCAGCGCCATCAGCAAGGTGGCGAGGATCATTCGGCGGCCTCCGGTAGCTGGATGCGGCCGTCACGGAACTGGATGATGCGTTGCGCGTACTCGGCCATGTCCGGCTCATGCGTGACCATGGCGATGGTGATGCCACGCTCGCGGTTCAGCTGCAGGAGCAGCTGCATGATCTCGCGCTTGGTGGCCGAGTCGAGGTTGCCTGTGGGCTCGTCCGCGAGCAACAGCGAAGGTTCGGTGACCAGGGCACGCGCGATCGCCACGCGCTGCTGCTGCCCGCCCGACAGCTCGCTCGGCACGTGACGGATGCGGGCGGCGAGCCCCACCGACTCGAGCGCGATACGCGCGCGCTCCTTGCGCTCGTGCTTGGGGATGCGGCGGTACACGAGCGGCAGCTCCACGTTGTCGAGCGCGCTGGTCTTGGCGAGCAGGTTGAAGCCCTGGAACACGAAGCCGATGTAGTGGCGGCGCAGCCGCGCCCGCTGATCGGGGTCGAGGCCGCCCACGCCGACGCCGCAGAACAGGTACTCGCCGCCGGTCGGCACGTCGAGGCAGCCGATGATGTTCATGGCCGTTGATTTGCCGGACCCGCTCGCGCCCATGATGGCCACGAACTCGCCGCGCTCGATGCGGAAGCTCACGCCATCCAGCGCGCGCACCTCGGCGTCGCCGGAGCCGTAGATCTTGCTCAGGTTGTGGAACTCGACGACAGCGGCCTCGTCCAGGGCAGGGGTCACGTCGCCGGCTCCACCGCCACGTCGATGATCACGGGCGCACCTTCCTCCAGCGCGGGCGGCGGGGCAGGGGGCTCGCGGCGCTCGCGCCCTTCGCGCGTTTCACCCGGCGCGCCGGCGGCGGGGCGATTGGGGCCTTCCGCGCGCTTCTGCCCAGCCCGTTTGCCTTCGCCCGGCGCGCGTGCCGTGATCGCCGTCTTGGTGCCGTCGGTGGCCAGCACCGTCACGGGCACACGTCGCGGAGCGCCCGTGCCGTCGGCGATGAAGATGCGGTCACCCGGTGGCGCGCCATGCCCAGCTGCGCCCCCAGCACCCGGTGCTCCCGGGCCGCCAGCTCCGGGTCTGCGACCGCCGGGAGGGCCGCCGAAGCCCGGTATGGGCAAGAACCCGCGGCGCTCGGAGGCAGGCCGCGGGGGCTCGAAGCGCAGCGCGGCGTTCTCCACCAGCAGCACATCGCTCAGGTGATCGGTGACGATCGATGCCGTCGCGGTCATGCCCGGGCGCAGCGAGCGGTCCTCGTTATCGACCGAGAGCAGCGCCGTGTACGTGATCACGGTCGTGCCCGTCTTGGGCAGGTTGTGGAGCAGCAGCAGCTTGGAAGGAAAGGTGCGGCCCGGATACGCATCGACGTTGAAGCTCGCCTCCTGGCCCTCCTTCACCTTGGCGATGTCCGCCTCATCCACCTCGACGGACAGCTCCAGCTTGGTCAAGTCGCGCGCCAGCGTGAACAACACCGGGGTCTGAAAGCCGGCCGTCACCGTCTGCCCGGGCTCGACCGCGCGCGAGAGCACGATGCCGTCGATGGGCGCCTTGATCACGGCGTGGGAGAGCTGTGTTTGAGCCGTCGTCAAGCTCGCCTGCGCGACGGTCGTTTGCGCCGTGGCCACCCCCACCGCCGCCTGGGCGCGATCCAGCGCGGCGTGCGCCGTATCGCGATCGTCGGTCGTCGCCAGGCCTTGCGCGTTCAACTCGTCGACGCGCTGCGCTTTGACCTTCGTCTCGTTCAAGGTCACACGCGCGCTCACCAGGTTGGCCCTGGCGCTCTCCAGCTGCGCCGCGCCCTGGCGCACCTGCGCCTCCAGCTGCTCGGGGTCGATCTCGGCCATCACCTGCCCGGCCTTGACGTGGTCGTTCACGTCGACCAGCACGCGGATCAGCTTGCCGGTGACCACGGTGCCGAGATCCACTGAGTCCACCGGAGCCAGCGTGCCCACCGCCGTCACGGTCTGCGTCAGATCCCCCTTGGCGAGCGGCACGGTCACGAAGCTCGGCGGCTTCGGCGTGCGCGAGTGTTGCATCGCCACCATTGCGCCGGCCGTACCCGCTGCGCCGAGCACCGCCAGGGCGAGCCAGCGCCAGCGCCGTCCCTTCGAACGCGGCGGCCCCGCCGCTCGCAGGACATCGCGGGTCTCGGTCGTGAAGGCTGACTTGGTGGGGGCGACCACTGTGTTCGTGCTCCGCTGTCTGAATACGCGCCAAACGGCGTGTCCGGATCTGACCTTGAACGCTAGCCGTGGCGAAAACCCGCTGCTGCGAGGGAAATTTCCCCGATCTGCATGGAACGTCGGACTTTTTGTCGAAATGGTCCCCGAGCCGTGGACCGGTGCGGCTGCGCCTGCACGCTGTATAGAAATTGATTTTCATTTTCATTAGAGAGCCGGCTGCGATATGAGGCGGGCTCCCGGGGCTGGCCTGGGAAGGGAGCCCGCACGATGCGTTTTTCTAGTAATGTCGATATTTTGCGGTTTTGTTCTCCGGCGATCCTCGCGCTCCTTCCGAGCTGCGCCGGGGCCTCCGCGCAGCCCCATACGGCCGCAGACGCGACCTCGGGCGCCGCCGAAGCGGCTCGGTCGGCGCGTTCGGATCATCTGACCACCGAACTGCGCGCCGTCGCACCGCGGGGCCTGACGACCATGGGCGTCACGCGCATGGGCGGGTTCCTGTACGTGATCGGCGGCTACTTCGGGCAGCCCCACAACTACTCGAAGGAGTTCCAGAGCTCGGAGTTCGAGCGCCTCGATGTCGCCACCGCCAAGTGGGAGACGCTGCCCAGCGCCGGCCCGCTGCAGAGCGTGATCCTGGTGAACGACGGACGCTACGTCTATCGCGTGGGCGGCATGCGCGCGCAGAACGCCGCGGGTGAGCCCGAGAACCTGCAATCGGTGGACGAGGTCGCTCGCTTCGATCCGGAGAGCAAGACCTGGACGAACCTGACGCCGCTGCCCGGGCCGCGCTCGTCGCATCAAGCCGTCCTCAGCGGCCATACGCTCTACGTGATCGGCGGCTGGGCCCTCGCGGGCGGCTCCTTCGACTCGACCTGGGCGGACACGCTGGTGAGCTGCGACCTGAGCGCGCCGAGCTGTGAGTGGAAGAGCAGCCCCGTCCCGTTCAAGACGCGCGCGATGGGCGCCGCCGTGTATCATGACAAGCTGTACGTGACCGGCGGCCTCACCCCCGAAGACTCGACCAACAAGGTGTGGGCCATGGACCTGGCGAGCGGCGCCTGGAGCGACGCACCCGCCTTTCCGAACGAGAACCTGACGCCCACCGCGGGCGTGTGGGCGGATCAGCTGTTCGCCAACGGTGGTGACGGCATCGTGTACCGGCTGTCTGCGGACGGCAGGAGCTGGGACATGGCCGGCGCACTGCAGTTCCCGCGCATGTTCCACCAGCTGGTGGCCGGCGACGACGGCCTGTGGGTGGTGGGCGGCGTGCCGGGCGGGAAAGACCGTGGCGCGCGCCTCCGGCACGTGGAGCACGTGCTCGCTCAGGCCCCCGCCGGCGTCGTGTGGACGCTGGAGTCGCAGAGCGCGGCCAAGAATCGCCAGGGCGTGTTCCTGCAGGGCCAGCAGCTGTATGTGTTCGGCGGCAACAACAGCCTGGAGCAGCACGACTTTGACACCAAGAACTTCGTCGAGACCTCGGCCCGCCTGGACCTCGGAGCGCTCGACTGGAAGCCCGTGGAGGCGTTCCCGGTGGCGCGTCAGTCGATGCAGACGGCGGTCGTCGGCGATGAAGAGCAGCGCGTCGCGTACGCGGTCGGAGGCTTCGGCTTCGCGCAGGAGCACCTCGCGACCCAGCCCGACGTCTTCAGCTACGATCTCTCCAGCGGCAAGTGGAACCAGGTGGCGCGCGGCTTGCCCACGCCGCGCAGCCAGTTCGGCCTCGCCGAGTGGAGCAATGCGCTGTGGGTGATCGGTGGCCTCGACTACGACGACAAGCGCAAGGACAAGGAGCAGTTCCAGCACCCGACGTCCGTGCTGCGCATGGACCTGCGCGAGCCCGCGCAGGGCTTCTCGGATGCGGGCTTCACGGTGCGCGAAAGGCGCCGCGCCTTCGCCGGCGCGCTGCTGGGCAGCAAGTACTACCTGACGGGCGGCATCCGCGAAGACTTCCAGCCCGTGACCGGCTGCGAAGTGCTCGACCTGGAGCAGAAGAAGAGCAGCGACATGGCCTGCCACAGCGCCCAGCGCCTGGGCTGCGAGCTCGTGCCGATCAAGGGCAAGCTCTTCCTGGTCGGCGGCACCAGCAAGGGCAGCGGCGACGAGCGCGTGCCGAGCACCCAGATCGAAGTCTACGATCCGGCGACCAACCACTGGTCGACGCTGACCGACAAGCTCCCGCTCGAAACCTCGACCCACCTGCGCGCCTTCCCGTTCCGCGACGACCTGTTGCTCTACTCGGCGCAGCAGAAGACGCAGAACGTCCAGGTGGCGTTGATCCACGTCGACGCCGTCGCCGCGGGGCAGAGCCAGTACGCCCACCTCACGGTGACGCCGACGCCCGCCGCTCGGGCGCCCGCGGCCAAGCCAGCCGCAGTGAACAGCAAGTAAGCGTCGCAGGCGGCAGATCGGCGAACAGAAGAATGGGGGCCGGGCCTGCGCTGCCCGCCCCGAGCGGCGTATCGGGGCGCGGAGCGGCGATCCAGCGCCGCGCGGATCATTGGCACGAGGGTCAGAGGCGCCCGTCGAGCGGGTTGAGCTTGGCAGGCGCGGGGGGAGCGGGCGCAGCGGCAGCGGGTTCCGGTGCCGAAGGGGAGATCGGCGGAGGGCCGCGTCGTGTCTTGGGCTTGGATCGGCGGCTCGAGCCGGCAGGAGCGGGGGCAGCGGCTGGGACTTCGAGGGCGGCTGCGGAGGTACCCGCGGCGGGGGCTGGAGCTGCGGCGGCGGCGGGCGAAGGAGCTGAAGCAGCGGCTGCGGCTGGAGCAGGCGTAGGCGCTGCAACCGCAGCAGCTGCGGGCGCAGCAGCCGCTGGCGCGGCCGGAGCAGCGGCGGGCACGGCGTGGGACAGGGTCGCGCTCGGAGCCGCCCAGCGCCAGACGCCGACGCCCAGCGCGATCAGCAGCGCCACGACGACACCCGCGGCCCAGCCCTTGCGCGAGGGATGCGCGGTCGACGCCAGGGGCGGCGGCTCGCCGCCGTAGCCCAGGTCGAGGGTGCGCGCGCCGCTGGGCGCCAGGTCCGAGCGGGCGAGGCGCGCGATGCGGTCGAGGGAGCGCTGGCCGTCCTGGGGCGCAAACTCGACCAGAGCCCGCGCCAGCTCGTGCACGTTCGGGAAGCGCTGGTTGCGGTCCTTGGCGAGGCAGCGCAGCACGACCGCTTCAAAGCCGCGCGGCAGGTCGCGCACGCGCAGCCCGAGCGGAGGCGGCTCGTCCTGCAGGACCATGGTGCAGAGCGAGGGCATGGTCTGCGCGTCGAACGGCACACGCCCGGCCACGAGCTCGTACAAGATGACGCCGAGCGCCCAAATGTCGGAGCGCGCGTCCACGCTGCGCGTGGAACGCATCTGCTCGGGCGACATGTACAGCGGCGAGCCCATCACGGCCGCCGTGTCCGTCATGCTCAGATCCGGATCGGAGCCGGGAATGCTGTACTTCGAGATGCCGAAGTCGAGGATCTTGATGCAGGGCGCGCCGTCCGGATAGGTCGACACGAACAGGTTCGAGAGCTTCAGGTCGCGGTGCACGATGCCGGCGGCGTGCGCCTCGGCGAGCGCTTCGCACGCCTGCAAGACGTGCGTCACGGCCTGAGTTACGGGCAGCGGCCCCCGGCGCACCAGCAACTTCGCCAGATCCGTACCTTCGAGGTACTCCATCACGATGTAGGGCGCGCCGTCGTCGAGCGCGCTCACGTCGATCACGCGCACCACATGCTCGCTCTTGATCTTGGCCGCCGCGCGCGCCTCCTGTGCGAAGCGCGCCTCCAGCTCCGCCTGCGAGAGCGCGCTCGGGAGCAGGAACTTCAGCGCGACCAGCTGATCGAGCTGCAGGTGCGTGGCGAGCAACACCACGCCCATGTTGCCCTGCCCGAGCACGCGCTCCACCCGGAACTTGCCCGCGAGGATCGTACCGGGAGTGAAGTCGGGGAACATGGCGAGCTTTCAGCCCGAGCAGCAGCGGAAGCCGAAAGAGACCGCCGTGTCGTCGCGGCGGAAGGCGTCTTCCGCATCGTTGTACACCTCGTCGCAGTAAGAGCGCTGGTCGAAGATGTTGCCGCCCATCAAGTAGCAGACGTCCGCCGCGCCGGTGTTGCCATCGCAGCCGTCGATCCACTCCGCGACGTTACCCTCCATGTCGAACAGTCCGGGGAAGTAGCCCTCGCAGCCAGGAAACGACGCCACATCTGCGATGTCACTGAAGCCCTGGCTCGAATTGCACGTCGGGTTATTGTTCGGGTGCGTACCGCCATTGGGCCCGCCGCAGGCGACGTACCACTGGTCCAGCGTCGGATCGAACACCTCGGAACGCGCGATCGGACCGCCACCGATGCGGCCGCACAAGCGCATGCCCGCCCACGAGCAGTACGCAGCCGCGTCGCACCAATCCACGTACGCGATCGGTCGGTTGCCGGGATCCATGACGGGGCGCGCGTCGTAGTCCCAGTAGCTCTGGTTCCAGCTGCACACCTCGCTCTGGCCGGAGACGTCGCTGCCCTTGGCGGTCAAGAACTCACCGTACTGACTGACGGTAACTTCCGTGGCATGGATGAAGAAATTGCCCACGCTGACCAGGGCAGGGCCGCGCACCACACACTGACCCTCGCCAGCACAGGCCGGTTGCGCCAGGGGGCAGGGCTCCGGTTGCCAGTTGCCGGCGTTGCACAGCTCGCGCCCCGCGGCCCCGCAGCGCGTGGCCTGCTCGGCACAACCGAGGCTGCCCGCATCCGTCAGCATGGGGCCCGCATCCTGCGATGCGACGGCAGGTGCCCCGCCGCTGCCCGCGCCTCCGCCGGTGCTCGAAGAGGGCGCTCCAGCGCCTCCACCGCCATTCCCGCCCGGGCCGCCGAGGCCGGGTATCATCGTCACATCCGTCGGAGAACCGCCGGTGCCGCCCATCGCGGCGACGCTCGCGTCGGGCGAATCGTCGCGAGTCACCGGCGTGTCAGTGATGCCGACCAGCTTGGCGCAGGCAATGAAGGCCATCGAGGCGGCGCCCGCGGCCACCAGCAAGGAACTCGTTCGAGACATCAAAACTGACCTCGCCAGGAGAGGCTGCCGCCGTGGTCCGTGGGCAGGAAGGAGAGCCCCGTCGCGTCCTCGGCGCGGGGATCGGCGTCACTCGAGTAGAAGAACAGCAGCGTCGCCGTTCCGAGCAGGACAACGCCCGCGCCCACGCCGACCGTGGCGATTGTCGCCGCCTGGCTCGCGTCGTCGCCGGCCGTCTTGGCGGCAGGCGTGCAGCCCCCCACGCACTGTGCGTTGCGATCGTCCCAGTCCGAGAAGGCCTTCACTCCGAAGTAGCTGCCGACGCCCAGCGCCGCCACACCCACGGCCCCGGTCACCCAGGCCCAGGTGCGTGCCGGATGCCGGGGCTCGGCATCGGCCATCACGGGCGCCTCGCTGGCAACCGCTGGCTTCGCCTCCGAGCCCTGCGCGCGGAGGGCCGGCAGCGCGAAGACTTCGCGCGTACCCGCGCCGCCGATCGTCAGCTTCTGCTCGAACGGCTCGAACCCGGGCGCTTCCGCCTGCAGCTGGTGCTCCCCTGGATCGACGGGCAGGGCCGTGCCCCAGGCCGCAGCCGCGAGCGGCGTCCCATCCACCTGAACCGAGAGTTGCCCGGTGCTGGAGCTGGCCGGCACCTCCACGGTCAGGTACGAGAGCTTCGGCTCGAGCGCACGGATGTGTTGCTGCGCGTACTCCACGCGCTCGCTGCGCCCATCCCGCTGGGCCACCACCAGCGCATCCTTGAACGCCGACCAAGCCGAAGCCGTGCGCCCCTGCTTTTCCAGGCAGTCCGCCAGATTGAGCAGGGTGCCGCCGGCGGGATCGAGCTCGTAGCTCGCCTTGAACTTCGGGCATGCTCGCTCGAAATCATCGGCAGAGACAGCACGCTGTGCCTCCTCGAACAACGCCTGCGCGGCCGCTGGGTTGCGGCCGGCACCACTCGCTGGCAGATCGCCCGCTGCGTACAGCGGCGCCGGCAGCAACGAAGCAAAAAGGAGCGGTGCGGCGGTGCGGCGAAAGACTTTCATGCGGCTCTCGTGAGGCCTTCCGGCGGGGAATCTGCGTTTTGCCCGAACGGTGGCCAAAAATCAAAGCCACGAACGCAGGTCCGGGGGCGACGCCAGCCCGAAACAGGACGCCCGCTCTCTCTCGATGGCCCCGCTGATCAACCGAGGACCTGCGCGCTCAGGGCAGCCGTGAGACCACTTTTCGGGCCAGGCGCTGTGCGCTCTCTTGCCAGGGAGCCGCTGGATCGCCCTTCTGGCGTGACACGTAAAAGAAGTTGTTGCCCTTGCGCACCAGCAATTTGCGACATTGCGTTGCCTCATCGCCGAGTCCAGCGATGGGCTGCGCTGGTGCGGGCACCTCTTTGGGTAGCGCAGGCGCGTTGCACACCGTCTTGATCTTCTCCTGGAAGTTCTTCGGCGCGTCCTCGGAGTCAGGGTGAAAGAACAACGTCACCAGGAAGCCCGGCGAGTCTGGCGCTTCCGCCGTGAGCCAGCCGCAAGAGGGCGCCGAATATTGGCCCGTCGAGGGCATGACCCGGGCCGTGACCGGCTGCTTCAGCTCCGCCGCGACCTCGTCCGCAGTGAGCAGTTTGCAGATCTCGTCTTCGGAATGGATGGCCTCACCGGGGGCCTCCTTGCTGGCCTCTGGCTTGCGCGCGCAAGCCAGGAGGCAGAACAGGCAGCTGGACAGCGCGGCAACTCTCAGGGTCGTGGGCAAGCTCGGCATCGCGGCCGAGCCTAGCACGCCCCTGCGTCGAAGCGCTCGTTCAGTCGCTGTGTTCCGTCTCGCTGGCAGAGACGGTCACGTTTGGCTTCTTGCCGCTCGGCAGAGCACGCTGCGCGCGATCGATGATCTTCTTCACGCGGTCCTCCACCGTCTCGTTGCTGCCGACGGGCTTACCATTCAGAGTGACGGAGCCGGTCGGGCTCGCATTCACACCGGGGCTCGCGCTCAGGCTGGCAGCGCCGGACGCACCCGCGGCACCCGCGGCACCGACCATGCCCTGCACGGCCTTCAAGAAGGCGTCAATTCGCGTTGGGTCGGTGTTGGTGTTGACGTTGATCACCTGCAGCCGGCCGTAGCCTTTGCCCAGATCGTTGCGAAAGTCGTAGACGGCGCCGACCACGGTCAACTCGCCCGAGTGCACCAGCTCCGCGAAGTGCTCGGTCGCCAGCTGGACCTGCGTGTTCACGTTCGCGCTCACGGCGTCCGTCCAGGCGGCTTCGGGCTTCACCCCCTTGCGCGCCGGGGGCAGCTTCAACGCGGCCAGCTCCGATCGAATCGCGGGGCTCAGCTCGTCGGGTTTGCCCATGGCCGCCTTGACCGCGCCGCAGCCCGTGTGTCCCACCACCAGCAAGAGCGGTGTGTGCAGCTCCTCGACGCCGTATTCGACCGAGCCGAGGGCGTTGCTCACCTGGTTGCCGATGTTGCGCACGGTGAAGTCGTCGTTCTCGGGCGTCTGGTCCCAGGCGCTCGGCTGGACGCGCGAGTCGGCACACGTGACGACGGTGGCGCGCGGGCTCTGGCCCTCCACGAAAGGCGCGTAGTGCTGGCGGCCCAAGCCCACGGCGAGCTGATTGGCTCGCAGCGCTTCCGCGAGAAAGCCCCGGGCCTTGGCGAGGGGCTCGTTCGGCGAGCTCTCCCAGGCGAACGGCACCCCGTAGCGCGCCGGCTCGGCAGGCTCCACTGCCGCTTTGGCGGGCTCCGCTGCTGCTACTGCTGCGGCGGGGGACGGGGTCGCGGGCGCCTCTGCGGCGGCCGGCGGTTTCTCCTTCTTCTTGTTGCCTCCGGCGACGGCCTTCAGCTGGTTGCAGCCGAAGGCCGCCAGCGAAAGCGTCAGGAGGGCGATGCGAATCGGATGCGGCACCGATTTTCCAGAACGGCTCGTACCGCCCGGGCTTCAATCGCCTGCAGCGTCGCCCCTACATCCAAGCCAGAGGCGCGCGCAGGTCTGCTAACGTGCGCCACCGGAACCCCATGACCACATTCCAGCCCGGGATCCTCCTGCCGCTTCCTCCTCGCGCGCGCCATCTGGTGTTTCGGCTGCTGCCGGGGGCAGATCCTCGCTCGGTGCTGGTACGTCTTGCCGACACCCGCCTCGGCCAGGACGGCGTCGTGGGGATCGGGCCCAGCACGGTGGCCAGGCTGGGGGCGAGCATTCCGGGGCTGCACGAGCCCAGCCTGATCAGCGGCCCCGGCGGCAGCCTGCCGGCCACGCCTGCAGCGCTCTGGTGCTGGCTGCGCGGCGACGACCGCGGCCAGCTCTTGCACCGCGGCCGGCACCTGCAGGAGTTGCTCGCTCCGAGCTATCGTGCCGATTCGATCGTGGACACGTTCGTCCACGACGGCGGGCGCGACCTCACGGGCTACGAAGACGGCACCGAAAATCCGCAGGGCGAGGCCGCCGAAGCCGCGGCCTTCGCGAGCGAACAGGGCGAGGGGCTCGACGGCGGTAGCTTTGCAGCACTGCAGCTCTGGGTCCACGACCTGAAGCGCTTCGAGAGCTTCTCCCCGGACGAGCGCGACAACCTGATGGGTCGGCGCCGCAGCGATAACGAGGAACTCGCGAACGCGCCTGAGTCGGCGCACGTGAAGCGCTCGGCCCAGGAGAGCTTCGAGCCCGCTGCGTTCATGCTCCGGCGCTCCATGCCCTGGGTGGATAGCGATGACGCGGGCCTCTACTTCCTCGCGTTCGGGCGTACCTTCGCTGCTTTCGAGGCGGTGTTGCAGCGCATGGTGGGGCGCACGGACGGCATCGTGGACGGCCTGTTCCAATATAGCCGCCCTGTCTCCACGGCCTATTTCTGGTGCCCACCTACGCGGTCTGGCCAGCTCGATCTGAGCCGGCTCGGGATCTGAAGATCCCCCCTTGCCAGTAGCGAGGGACGACACATCTTGTCTGCGCTGAGGTAACTCGGCGGTTTTCGAGGCGGATCGAAGGCGCTCCCCGAATGAGCCTTCGCTGACGAGCTCTCGGAACCTTCTGCGGGGGATACGCCCCGCCCAAGCCTGACGCCGTTCACTCATCCCATTTCAGGCGTCGACGGCGACTCTGGAGCTGCGGCTCGATTCTGCCCGCGGCGTCGGAAGCGCCGAGCCACGCCGTCAGTCTCAAAGATCTAGAAGGAGTATTGCCATGTTGACCCTGTATCGCCCCTTTAGCAGCTTGTTCCGTGATGACTTTGCCGATCGCGAATGGAATTCGCTGTTTTTTGGCGGCCCGCTCGCGAATCGCGCCCCCGCGACCTTCACGCCTGCCGTGGACGTGGTCGAGCAGGAAAATGCTTACGTCGTGCGCGCCGAAATTCCCGGCATCGCGCCCAACGAGATCGAAGTTCAGGTCGAGAACGATGTCTTGACCCTGCGCGGTGAGCGCAAGCACGAGCAGGAAGAGGATCGCGACGGATACCGCCGCGTCGAACGCAGCTACGGCAGCTTCTCTCGCTCGTTCGTCCTGCCCAAGGGCACCAACGTGGAGGCCATCGAAGCCCGCGCCGAACACGGCGTGCTCAGTGTGAGCATCCCGAAGGCCATCGCCGCGACCCCGCGCAAGGTGGAAGTTAAGACGGGTGGTCTCGTCGAAAAGGCGAAGAAGATCTTCGCCAAGACGGAGGAACCGGCGAGCGCGTGAGCCTTGCCGCTCGCCGATAAATGAGGTCGGGTCAGTCCTCACCTGACCCCGCGCGAGGGCCGAGCGATCGGCCCTCGCGTTGTTTTTGTGCTCATTCTTCTCGCAGAATGACGAGCGGCGGCTGGTCGGACACGCGGCGCCCGACCAAGATCCCGACCAGCGTATTGAGCCCGAGCGCGCACAGCCCGAGCACGGCGAGCGAGCGGTAGGGCACATCTGCGGCTGCGTCGAACAGGCGCGGGACCGCGAGGCGCCCGATCGCTTCCGCCAGGAGCCAGCCCGTGAGCGTGCCCAACAACGCCAGCAGCGCGTATTCGACCCCCAGGATGCAGCGCAGGTCGGCACGCGAAGCGCCCAACACCTTGAACAGCATCGCCTCTCGCTGGCGCGCGAAGCGACCGGCCGCGACGGCGCCCGCCAGGATGATGGCGCCAACGGCGAGCGCCACCGTGCCCAGCGCCGTCAGCACGCGCCCGACGCGCTCGACGATGCCCAGCACGGTCTGCGCCGCCTCTGCTGCATCGACCACGCTCAGGTTCGGGTGGCGCGCCACCAGCTCGGCCTGCACGGCCTGGCGCTGAGCCGCCGTTGCCACGCGCAGCGAGGCCACGAACATCTTGGGCGCGGCCTCGATCTCACCCGGCGAGAGCAGGATCATCGAGTTAGGGCGCAGCGCTTGCCAGCGGATGTCGCGGAAGCTGGTGACGCGCGCCTCCAGCGGCAGACCGCCGATATCGAGACGCAGGGTATCGCCCAGCGTGATCCCGAGCGCCTCGGCCAGCCCCGTGTCGAGCGACGCTTCCTGCTGTGCCGGCTGCCCCGACCAGAACTCACCTCGCGTCAGCGTCTCCGAGGGCAAGAGCTCGGCGCGATAAGAAACGAAATATTCCCGCGTGCGCATGCGGTCTTCCCAGCTGCGCTGTACATCATCGCGCGCGACCCCGCTCTGGTCGACAGAGCGGCCGTTGACCGCGGAGATGCGCGCCGAGATCATGGGGCTGAAGCTCAGCAAATCGCTGCTGACGGCACGCAGCCGTGCCTCTACATCTGCTTGCTCATCGGGCTGGATGTCGATCACAAATAGATTGGGCAGCTCCGCCCGTTGCTCGATGGCGAGCAACTGCTCCAGCGAGCGCTGCACGATCAGCAGCGTTCCGAGCAGCACGAAGCCGAGCCCGATGGCCACGATCACCGAGCTGGTCTGGTTGCCGGGGCGCTCCAGATTGGCCACCCCTTGGCGCAGCGGGAAGCTGGGCAGGCGCGGCCCCACGACCTTCGCCAGCGCTCGCACCGCCCGGGCCAGCACGAACAGCACCGCGAGCGCCGCGCCGATGCTGGCAGTGAACAGAAAGGCCACGCGCACGGAGCCTGTCTCGGCCGCGGACAGGCCGAACACGCAGCTGACCGTTGCCCCGACACCGAGCAGCAGGGCCCGCCGCGAGCGCGCCGGGGGCAGCGCCGTCGCCGTGCGCCCCAGCACCCTCAGCGGCGAGACCCCGGCGGTGCGCAGCA
>JAICTU010000295.1 GCA_025936205.1 Polyangiaceae bacterium
AGAGATCTGCGGGCGGCGGCGCCAGATCGGTCACGACGACGCGTTCGATCTTCTCGCCCGCCAGGCTGCCGGATAACTGGCTGCCGGATGACTGGCTGCCGGATGACTGGCTGCCGGATGACTGGCTGCCGGATGACTGGCTGCCGGATGACTGGCTGCCGGATAACTGGCTGCCGGATAACTGGCTGCCGGATAACTGGCTGCCGGATAACCGGCTGCCGGATAACAGCAAGGTGCGAACCAACAGACTCCCGAGGAACCCGGCGCCACCGGTGACGAGCAGCTTCATGCGCTGGTTGATATCGAGACCGCGGCAGGGGAGCAAGCCTACTCGAGCGAGGCGCCGTCAATCGCTTGCCAGCGCTGCTCGAGCTCGAGCCCGGGCAGCGCGAAGCTGAAGAAATGGCCGCCCCCGCTGCCGGGCGGACTGCCTGCGGGCGGCAGCGGCTGATCGAACGCACGCGAGATGGCGGCGCCAGACAGCTCGGCGAGCAACAGCGCCCCCACGGCGCCGTGCGCCACAAAAGCCAGATCCGGCGCCACCGGCGAACGGGGCTGCCAGCTGGCTGCCGCCGCGCGTACCGCAGCCGAGATGCGGGCCTGAGCGTCCACCGCGCGTTCCCAGCCGCGGATGCTGCGTTCCGGCCAGGCGAAGAATTCATCGACCAGCGGCCAGAACTCGCCTGGCGGGAGCAAACCGGTGGAGGAGCGATCGTATTCACCCAGCTCGCGCACCACCCGGTGCGGGACACCGAGCGCCGCGACCAAGATCTCGGCTCCGTCGAGCGCCTTCTGCTCGCTGCTGGAGAGCACGCAGCCGATGCCGCGCACCCAGGGCTGCGCGAGCAGCGACTGCATGCGTTCACGGCCGCGCGGCGAGAGCGCCCAGCGCTCGATGGGCCGCGCGGGATCGATGATCACGTCCGGATGCGTGATGAAGTAGCCCCTCGCCATTCGGCAAGTATCTCAGGCGCGAACCTCCTCGTCCACGCGATGGTGGTGGCTCGCCCCGGGCAGGGCGGGGGACGCCCAGGTGCCGGTGACCAGCGGCGGCTCGCTGTCCGCGCGGGGGGGTTCCGAGTAGGAGCGCCAGCTCTGGCTCTGGATCAGGCGCGAGCCGCGGGCGAAGGTGAGATACGACCAGCCCCACGTGAGCACCACGAGCAGGCGATTGCGGAAGCCGCTCAGAAAGTAGATGTGGACCAGCAGCCAGGCGAGCCAGGCAAAGACGCCCGCTGACTGCCAGCGCCCGCGCTGCATGACCGCGCGGCGGCGACCGATCGCCGCCATCTGACCCTTGTCGCGGAACACGAACGGCGCGCGCGCAGCGCCGGCCAGGTCCGCGCGGATCACCTCCGCCACGTGCTGGCCCTGCTGCTGCGCGACCGTCGCGACGCCCGGCAAGGGCCGCGAGGCTCCGTCGGGACGGAAGTGAGCCTGATCGCCCACGACGAATACCTCCGGCAAGCCCGGCACGCTCAAGTCGCTGGTCACGATCACGCGGCCCTGCGGATCGCGCCCGGCAGCCAGGTCGCGCCCCAGCGGAGAGGCGGAGACGCCTGCTGCCCAGAGCACGGTGGTCGCGCTCAGCTGATCTTCGCCCACTCGCACGCCGCGCGGGCTTATGCCGGTCACGCGGCTGTGCGTCCAGACCTGCACGCCGAGGCGCTCCAGCTCGCGCGTGGCGCGGCTGGACAGGTCCGGCTCGAACATGGGCAAGATGCGAGGGCCGGCCTCGAGCAGCACGATGCGTGTCAGCTTGGGATCGATGTTGCGGAAGTCGCGCGCCAGCGTGAAGCGGCTCATCTCGCCGATGGCGCCCGCCAACTCCACGCCCGTGGGCCCGCCACCCACCACCACGAAGGTGAGCAGGGCCCGGCGCCGCTCGCTATCGCGTTCGCACTCGGCGCGTTCGAAGGCGCTGAGCACGCGGCGCCGCACCTCCGTCGCTTGCTCCAGAGTCTTGAGCCCGGGCGCATGCTCCTCCCAGTGCTCTTGACCGAAGTAGGCGTGCTGGGCGCCTGTCGCCAGCACCAGGTAGTCGTAGCCGTACACACCAGCGTCGCTGTGCACCTGGCGCGCGCGCGGATCGATCCGCTCGACCTCACCCTGCACCACGTACACGTTGCTCAGGTGAGACATCAGGCCGCGGATCGGCGTGGCGATGTCGCACGGGCTGAGCCCCGCCATCGCTACCTGGTACAGCAAAGGCTGGAACAGATGGTAGTTGCGCCGATCGATCAGCACGACCTCCAGATCGGGATGACCTCCCAGCGCCTTCGCGCAATTGATACCAGCGAACCCTCCCCCGACGACGATCACGCGCTTCTTGTCAGTTGCTTCCATGGTCCTTGCGTGGGCAAAACACGGCCATCCGTCGCGCTGAAGAAGCCAGCACGACAAGCACTGCAGTAGTCGTCGCCCACCGGCACTAAGCGGGCGCGCTACAAAGGAGGAGAGACAATGCAGGGCTGACCGCAGTTCCGTCAAGCAATGTTGGACGCCTTCGCAATCCGTTCGAGCTGGACGAGCAAAAGAACACTGTCGAGAGAAAACACGCACTTCGCGTTCGGGTCACGTGTTTCAGCGTGACCGACGGCGCAACCAGTCAGGTGGGCTGCACGCCTACCTGTTCTTGCTCTTGGAAGCGATTTCAGCGCAACGCCGCGCAGTGATCAGAAGTGCTTCGCCTTCCAGCGCTTGATGTCCTTCAGGAGCCAACCGCCCTTCTGGCGCGCGGTGACCTCGCGCAGCAAGAGCGCCGCACGCCCGTGCCCGATGCGCGCGGCGAACAGATCGACCAGCACCCGCCCGGCAAATTTCGACCGGCGTGCGGAGTCGAGATGGTCGACCCAGGCCTCGACGTAGCCGAGAATGCGCGCCCAGGGCCCCGCGCTGCTCTGGCTGACGAGGCGCTGGGTCTTTTCCTGCACCAATGTTTCGAGCCGCGCGATCACGCCGCCGAGCAGGTGCTCATAGGGGCCCCAGCCCGGATCCTTGGTGTCGCGAATTCGCGTCAGCTCGTCGCGCGCGCGGGTCGCGTCGAGCAGACCGAAGTCGGCATAGGACCCCAGCCAGGCCAGGGTTTCCTGTCGTGCCGAAGGATTGCCGAGACGGCGCAAACGTTGCTCGACGCTGTCCACGGAGAGCCAGCGATAGACGAAGTCGAGCCCGGTGCCCTTGATATTCTGACTGCCCATCAGGCGCGCGCGCGAACCGGGTGGGATGTGGTTGGTGATGAAATCGATCACCTGATCGCCGGTGGCGCCGGTATTCCAGAGGATCTGGATGCGGTCGAGAAACAGCTCGCGGTAGGCCAGGCGCGCCAGGGCATCCACGCCCGAGGTCTCGTTGCGCTCGACCAGGGCCTCGAGCTCCTTGCGGCAGCGCCTCGCGCGCTGGATCCGGCGCGCCTGATCGCCCAGGTGGCGCAGCACGTCTTGCTTCAATGGCTCGGGCGCGCCCGGGGCCAGCTCCGCGATCAGAGCTGTCACTGCCTGGGTGAGCGGCTCTGGCTCCGCAGCCGCCAGCAGCGGGGCGAGCGCTTCGGACTGGCAGGCCTTCGCGGCCTCTTCCTGGGCGACGCCGAGCGCACCGAGCATGCGCTCCAGGCTGCGCGCCAGCGCGTCGGGACGGCCCGGCACCTTGAGCCAGCGCATGGCGGCGTCGAAGCGCTCGAGGACGCGCACGGCCGCGCCGTCGCCCGTCACGTAGAAGTTCTCCAGCTTCTTGTCGAGCGCTTCGCTGATGAAGGTGAGCATGCCACCCAGGTTGGAGTTGATGATCACCGCCGTGTTGGCCGCGGCGTCGTCGACCAGGATCTGTGCGAACACGCGCGAGCGCGCCACGCGGTCGGCTCGATTGTTGACCACCAGCACCGTCACGACCGCGTCGTCCGTGTCGGGGTGGTGCTTGTCGAACTCCAGGCGCGTCCAGTTCGACATGAAACCAGCGCGCTCGTTCGCGCTCATGCCGTTGGAGAAGATCATGCGGCGCCCGCGGTGGCTCACCTCGGGGTAGGTCTTGAGCACGCCCAAGTCGAGCACCACGTGGTCGGCGATCTCCACCAGCGCGAACTCGCGG
This sequence comes from Polyangiaceae bacterium, assembly GCA_025936205.1. The sequence goes on from JAICTU010000295.1 coordinate 4,084, forward strand.
TCGACATTGAAGTGCTCCGCCAGGCGCAGCACCAGGGCCACGTTGCGCGGGTGCTCCTGATAGGGCAACCGATCCAGCAAATCCACGGGCAGCTGGTCTGCGTCCAGCGGCTCCACCGCGACCAACTCGGCGCGCTTGTTGCGCGCCGCGTCCCTCAACAGCGGCAACTCCTGTTCTTCGGTCGTGAACGAGAGCCCACCGCGCGGAATGAAGCGGCCGATCACCCGTGCCACGTCCTCGCCCGACGGGCCCTGGATGTCCTCGTGATCGGGATAGGCGTTGGTGAGCGTGGTGATGCGGTCTTGGCCCCACTCGTCGATCAATGTGTCCACGAAGCGCGGCTGCAGCGCCATGCACTCCCACAGGAAGACTTGCGCGCGCAGCTGCGCGGCCACGTCCAGCATGTTGCGCTGCTCCCAGATGGTGGCCTTGTCGTAGGGGCGGTAGATGAAGATCTCCTGCGCAGGAAGATCGCGCTGGGCATGGATGAACATGGCTTCACAGCCCGTCGTCTTGACCACCACGTCGTAGCGCAGGGCGTGAAACAGCGCTGCCTTGAGCCGCTCGGATCCCGATTTGCCGCGCGTGCCCCAGCCACCGATGCTGAGCGGAATGCGCGAGCGGTTTTGGCCAATCGCTTCCATAATCGCCGCGGCCCGCACCACGAACATCGCGAAGATCAGCCACACCACCAGCGCCAGCTGGCGCGGTTCGTTGGCGTTGGGCGAGAGCGCGTGGACGAAGAACTGTTGCAACACATCCGTCGGCAGCACGGCGAGCGTGCCCGCCAGCCCGAGAAACTTCAGTGGCAGCTCGGAGCTGAGCGTCCACTTTCGCCCCCCGAGCTCCAGCGCGCCATCCTGCGCGTCCAGCTCGACCTCGAATCCGAGCGCGCGCGCGCGGCTGATGTAAGCGGTCTGCCCCGACGCCTCGTTGGCCTCGAGCGCGCTCTCGCGCAACGCGCACATCGTCGGATAGTGCTTGGTCAGCCACCAGAAGGCCGCCTGGCGGCGCCGGAAGCCCTGCGGACCGCGCACGACGATGGTGCCGAAGGCCGTGACCAGTCGTATGGGTTCGCGGCTCAGCGAAGCGTTCAGGAAGTCGTCGACGCGAGGCAAGAACGGCGCCCAACCGCCGACCGGGCCGTGCAACAGGCGCTCGCCCGGGACGCGCGTTGGCGTGACCTCGGCCATGCCGATCGGCGGCACCACGTAGCTGCCGATCGAGACCCGCGAGCGCGAGTGCACATAGCCGCGGCGCTTGTCGGGCATGGGCGAGCGCGCTTCGTGCCACAGGCGCCACAGACGCAGCTTGCGCGGCTCGCCGCGGGTGAGGCGGTAGCGGCCGCTGCCGAGCGGCAGCAGCCCAACGGCGTGGTCGCCGCGCGCGGCGACGCGCAACGCCCGCACCACCTCGCGCTCGCCCGCGCCCAGATCGAGCCGGGTACTCTGGCCTTCACCCAGGCGGGCCAGCGCTTCGCTGCAGCGCTCGGCGAGACGGGTCAGCTCCGGCGTGCGATACACCTCCAGCTCGCGCAGTACGGAGGCGGCGCGCTCGGAGGCGTCCGGACGCGCCTTGGGGTCGCTCACCAACGTCACCAGCGCCGACAGCAGATCGCCTTGTTCGCGGTCGCGACCGGCGAGCGTGACCCAGGTGACCACGCAGGACAGAGCCACCTTGATCACGAGCGGAGGTTCCTTCAACGCCAGGCAGCGCACCAGCACCTGGCGAGCGAGGTTCGCGCTCGGGGCATCCCAGCCCGCGCGGCGCGTTAACTCGCGCAGCGCGACACCGCGCACGCGCGGCGATGTGTCATGCAGCGCGAGCCACACCAGCGTGCGCCGTGCTCGCCCACCGGGGCTGGCTCCGGAGACGCGCGCCAGCTCCTGGCGCACGTGCTCGCTCGGGTCGGCGAAGACCGCGCGCAGTGGCGCGACCCGGAGCGGCTCCGGCAAGGCACCGAGGCAGCGCACCGCCGCGGCGCGGATCACCATGCCGTCGTCCTCGAGCCGCGAGGCGAGCACCTCGGAGAGCAAGGCGGCCAGCGCCGGCTCCGGCTGGCACGCCGCACAGAGTTCGAGCGCCGTCACCTGCGTCCAGCGCGAGCTGCGCTGTCCGCGTGCCCAGCCGAGCAGGGCGCGCAACGCCGGCACGCCCAGCCACTGCGAGCGGCGCTCGGGCTCGACCGCGCGCACCGCCGCGAGCAGCGTGCGCAGCGCCGCCATGCGGATCACCGGCTTGCCTCCGGGTTCCGCCTGGCGCAGCACCAGATCGACCAGGCCCGTCTCGCGCGCCGTACGCAGGAGTGGTTGCGGATCGCTCGCGCCCATCAGCTTGCCCCGCAGCACGGCGTGGCACACCAGCGCTTCGTCGACGTGATCGGAGATCATCATGGACCAGCGCTCGCGCAGTGCTTCCACGTCGAGCCAGCGATCGACGGCCTTGCGATCCTTGCGCAGCTCCGACGCGGGCCGGCCCGATGCGGTGAGCGTGCGCAGCAGGAGCTCGCGCCGCTCGCGCTCGTCGAGCGCCTTCTGATAGCTCACCAGCAATGCCGCCGACTCGCCCTCGATGCGTTCGACCTCTGCCAGGCAGCGTTGCGCGACACGCACCAGCGCCGCGAACAGCGCCTCGTCGCGCTCGTGATCGTGGCGGGTGTCGAGCACCACTGCCTCGGCCACGACACGCAACGCACGCTGACGCAGGCGCAGGTCGAGCGGCGACAGGTGCACGGAGAGATCGCTGGCGAGGCGCTTCGCCGCACGCTCCAGGAGCCAGCTCACGGCCGTTCTCCCGAGTTACCGGGCAGGGCGCGGCCGCGCTCCTGGAAGTCGAGAAAGGGCAGGCTGGAGGGCGAGAGGTCGCTCAGCCCGCGATCGCCCGACGCCGAGACCTCGACCCCCAGCTCGACCGCATACACGGAGGCTCCGAGCGGCCCCGCCGGCGCATCGAACGTCCCGTCGACGCGTCCGAAGACGCGGATGCGCTCGCTGTTCGTGAACCATCGCCACCAGCTGACGCCCAGTCCCGCGCTCTGCCTCATGAAGGACCGCGAGCGGTCCGGACCGAGCGGGCGATAGCTCGTGCCCGCGTCCAGCTCGACCAGGGTGTTGATCCCGGAGAGCGGCAGGAACAGCCAGGCTCCGCTCAAGCCGGTGCGATCGATGCCGCTGAAGTCAGGGCGCGGGCGCGCCTCGAGCTGCGCCTTGCCCAGGCCATCCACCAGCGGCCGCCAGGAGGCGTTCAGCTCCAGGTTCAGATAGTGCCAGTGCTTCTCGCGATAGGGCGAGTATACGTCGGCGTCGGTGACGGAGAGATCACCCGGGCGCAGCGGCTCGCGGTCGAGCGTGTAGCTGGCCTTCGGGGTCAGGTTCAGATTGCGCGTCAGCTCGAACAGCCAGGACAGCGTGCCTGTGCTGCGCCAGGAGAACGCCTCGAAGCCCTGCACGGTCTGCCAGTAGCCTTCGCTGTTGAACTGAACGCCGGGGACTCCTGCGCTCGCGGGCATGTCGAGGAAGATGCGGCCGAGCACGCTCGGCGGTCCGCTTCGGAAGCGCATGCCCGCCTGGCCGAAGCCCCAGAAGCGCGCCGGCCAGATCTCGCGTGCCAGGAGCGCGCTCGCCTCCAAGAACGAGCTCGACGGCGTCTGCAGCCCGCGCGGCCCTTCCTCGTCCAGGCTGCGCGAGCTGGCCACCAGGCGGCTGCGTCCCAGCACCAGCGCCGGCACACCCTCGGGACCGCGCGGCGGCAGCTCGGGCTCGCGCGCCACCAGCGCTTCGGCGAACTGAGGCGGCGCGGGCGGTGGGGGTGGAGCCTCGGGTTCCACCCAGCTCACGACGCGCGGCTTGGGCAGCCCCTGCGCTCGCGCCACCGACAGCCGGAACAGCGCTCGCCCCACGCTCGGACCGAAGCGCATCGTGCACGGCCCCTCCGTTTCGATCGGCAGCTCGACGCGCAAGGGCGCGCCGAGCGCCGCCGTCTCTCCGATGCGCAGGGCTCCAGGATCAACGCCGGAGGGCAGCTCGAAGTTGCGGATCGGCTCGTCTTCGCCGCAGCTCTCCCAGGCGATCTTTTCGCCCGCGCCGCCGGTGCCGCGCGACTCCAGGATGACGATCGTCGGGCCGCGCACGGTGATCTGTGCCGGCTCCTCGGACTCGACCTCGATCCAGCGCGAAGAGAGCCTGATCGGCACCAGCTTGCCGCCCAGCGTCGCTTTCACCCAGCCCAGGGCGCGCTGGCCCGGCAGGCGCAGCTCGACCTGATGATCGCCCGGGAGCAGGGGCATTGCGCAGCTGCCCGGGCTCGCTCGGTCGCGCGGGCAGTCGAAGCGCTCGCCGTCACGGCGCAGCTCGGGACGGCAAGCGAGGTCGCTCGGATCCTCACAGCCGAGCTCGAGCTGCAGCGCCTCGGCACGCTGGAGCTTCACGCCGATCTGCACCGCGCTGTCGCCCTCGATCAAGAGCGCCAGCTCGGGCGCATCGACCAGCGCGCGCCTCACGCGCGTGCCGGGCGTGGGATTCGGCGGCGCGGTGAGCGTCACCGTGGCGAAGCCCGCGGCGCGCTCGTAGGCATTCGGCACTACCCACTCGAACGCAGGCCCCAGCCGCGCCAACAGGCCGCTGGCGTCCTCGCCCAGCGCCGCCGCACGGCTCGCCAGCAGGCGCGAGCGCAACGCGAAGCTCGGCTCTCCAGTGTCCAGCGATTGATCGGCAAGCAACGCCGCGGCGCGCGCCAGCGCGGCACCGTTCGGCTGGGCGCGACCGATCGCCTCGTAGGCGCGCGCAGCGAGCAGCGGCAGGCCGTTCTGCTCGGCACAGTAGCCGAGGAGCAGTGACTCGGCGTCCGCGCCCAGCTCGCGCGGAGGCTCCGTCTCGGCATTGAAGCTCGCGCAGCCGCTGACGCGCAGGCGCTCGCGGCGCCGGGTCAGCTCCGCCACGGGCTGCGGCAAGGACAACGGTCCGATCTTGGAGCTCAGACTGACGGGCACCACCGTGCGGGCCTCGGCGGGCAACCAGGTGTCCTCGCGCTCACCGGGCGGTTCTGGGGCGGCGTCACGCAGCGCCAGCTCCTTGAAGCCGAGCGCGTCCAGCAAGCGCGCTCGCTGCCCATGCAGCTCGCTGATCGCGGCCTCGCCACGCGCCGCGCGCAGACTGTGGCCCAGCTCGCGCAGCCTGACGAGCGAGCTCTCGAAATCGCCGGGCGGCGGGGCGCTGTGCTGCGCCGGAGCCGCCGCCGAAGGCGCTGGTGCAGCCTCGGCCACGTCCGGCGCGCGACGGAGCTCGACGCGCGCGCGCGCCGCCGCCCCGCGACCGCGCAGCGAGAGCAACGCGTCGGCGGGCTCCACGCGGATCTCGCTGGCGCCGGTGCGCGCGCCGCGCCCCCAAACGGAGAGCTGGCGGCGCCCCAGGCTCACTTCCAGCTCCTGCGCTGGCACGCTGGCGGGCAGGCCCGCCGGTGCGAGCGAGATGCGCACGACGCTCATCGCGCCGGCGCCGGGCAGCTCGAAATCCGCACTCGCGCCATCGCTCAGCTCGGTCCAGGTGCGTACCCGACGCAGCCACTCGCAAGGGGCCATGACCCCTTCGCTCAGGCGCACGGCGAGCGGGAGCGCGTCCGCCGGCACCTGCAAGGCATGCACCCCCGCACCGATCGCCACCTCCGAGCTCAAGCCGGCAGCGGAGTGCAGCGGCACGCTCGTGGCATCGAGACTGATACTGGTCTCCGGCACCGGCTCCGGTGCGAGCGGCTTGAACAGCAAGGGCACGAAGTGTTGCGGTCGCACATCGGCGCTCAGCAGCGTGGTGCCCGGCGCCGGGAACAGCCAGCGATCGAAGCGTTCAACGGCAGGCATCGAGTCCGGCGCTGCGCCCGGCAACGGACAATCGACGCCCGGCTCGAGCGGCACATACTCGGCGCTGGTGAGCGCGCCCGGGCTGGGCAGCACCGAACGCAGCGGGATCGAGCGCCAGAAGGCCGACACGGTGGTCCACACCTCACGGTCCTCGCGACGTAATCCGAGCCAGCGCTCCAGCTCCCCGCCCCAGGCCGGCCGCATGCCGGGCGCCAACGCATCGCGCCCGTGCAGCGCGAGCAGCCAGAGCTGCTCTTCGCTGGCGGCGCGTCCTTTCAGCTCCAGCTTTGCCACCGAGCCGAGCGGGGCAGGCGGCAATACCCCCGCCGAGGCCGGCGGCTCCACATCGCGCCGGTGTTGCAGTGCCAGAATCTCCAGCGTCGGCGTGCCGGCAGCGCTCAACGCGCGATCGGCGAGCGCCACTGCCGAGCGGCTCTGCGGCTCGGTCTGCGCGGCCTCCAGCAGCAACCAGGCGCGCAGATCGCCCGCCGGAGCGCCGTCCGCCAGCTCCACCAGGCTAGCGACCTGTCCGCTGCGCGTGGCGCGCGCCCCTGCGACCGCCCGAACCCAGGCGGGCGCCGCCCGTTGTGCTCGCCGCAGGAGCCGCAAGCGCCGCCGCACGGGCTCAGCGAGCAGCTCATGGAACTCCTCGCGCTGCACGTATGCGCTCTGTTCCAGCGTGATCTTGCCCTGCAACACCTCCAGCGAAACGCGCCCGCTCTGCGCAGGCGGCACCACCCGGATGCTGCGCGGCCGCGAAGCGATCGGCGGCACGCCGGGCGCCAGCCCCTGCGGCGCGTTCCAGGACAACTCACGACTCACGGCGTCGCCCTCGCGCAACACCACGCGCGCGTCACCAAACGCCACCAGCTGCCAGCGCAACACGTCGATCTCCGGCGCCGAGAGCTCGAACCGCTCGCCGGCGTGAAACTCGCGAGGGGCGCTGAACTCATAGCGCGTGTCGCGGGTGAAATAGGGCCCCACGAGCGGGCGCACGCGCAGCGCTTGCTCGAGCCAAAACAGCTGCAAGAGATCGGCCGCCGCGCGGCGTTCCGTGGCCGGCAGCGCAGCGAGCAGCGCGGAGAGCCCGCGCCAGCTGCGCTCGGCGGCGCTGCCTTCCGGCAAACCCGGTGCCGCGCCGCCGCGCAACGCGGTCGCGACCGCCCGGTCCCAGTCGAGCCAGGCGAGGGGAGTCTCGGCGCGCGCCGCCACCTCCACCGTGAGCCAGCCTGCGCCCGGCAGACGTGCGGCGACGAAGTGTGACGTCGTCCAGCCAGGCAAGCGCAACTCTCCGCCCCGCGAAGGATCCCAGGTGATCACATCGGGCAGCTCCAGCTGCCCCGTCGCCAGACCGAGCACGGGCAACTCGCCGTGCTCGCCGCGCACGCGCACGCTGTCGCCGGGCTCCGCCGGCACCAGCAGCACCTCACCCGATTCGAGCCGTATCGCGCTGGTCGCGTCGACCACACGCGACGTCCCCGCCGGCCAGGAGAGCACGATGAGTCCCTCGGGCAGCACGCGGGCGCTCTGCTGCAACG
>JAICTU010000747.1 GCA_025936205.1 Polyangiaceae bacterium
CACCGGCAAGGGCCAAGTTGTTGGCTTCCGTACCACTCGCGACGAAGATGACGTCGCGGGCGGATAGCCCGAGCAATTCCCCGATCTGCTCTCTGACTTCCTCGATGCGTGCACGCGCAGCTCGCCCCGCCTGGTGTGGACTGGACGGATTGCCCCAGCTCTCCGAGTATGCGTCACGCATTGCCTCCACTACAGCGGAGTGCGGCGGGGTAGTCGCGTTCCAGTCCCAGTACAGAGGCGGGGCGCTGCCCCGCGGGCCCTGGCCAGTGCCCCGAGTCCTTGATTCACCGTCCAATTGCCGCGGCTGCTCTCTTTTTGGAAGAGCTGGGGTTGATGCGCCAGAAATTGGCGGCGATGGATCCTCGCTTGACTCGGGGCACCCCTGTCTCACGGTCCCCGAATGAATCATTCGGGACACTAGGAAGCAGGGGTATGGGCGCGCTGTGCGATCACGAGCGTGAACCCTGCGCCGTTGAAGGACACGTCCGCCATCGTTTCTTCAGCCGGCGTCCTCGTCGACACGTAGCCACCATGCCCGCGCGCCACGCCGCGCACGACGGCCAGCCCAATTCCGGCTCCGCCGTAGGAGCGCGTCTCCGAACCATCCGCCTGAAAGAATGGCTCGAACACCCGCTTGGCGGCATGCTCAGGAACCCCAGGCCCAGAATCGGCCACGCACAACTCGAACTTCTGATCGCCGAAATGGCGCGCACGCACACCGACAGATCCGCCGACAGGCGTGAACTTCTGCGCGTTGTCCAGCAACTGATCGAGCGCCTTGCCCAGGCGAACCGGATCACCGATGCCGAGCAGCTGGCCGTGGATTTCTTCCACGATCCGCTGCTTTTTTTCCGCGAAGCGCGCCTCGTTGCGCGCCAGTGACTGCCGCACGACCTGTGCCAAGTCGTACTCGTCGTATTTAAACTGCATGCGGCCGGTTTCGAGCGCGGTCACGTCGAGCAAGTTGTCGATCAACCCGCGCAGACGCGCCGCGCAATCGTTAATCGCCGTCAGCGCTTTGGACTGGGCCACCGTGAGATCGCCCAGCTCGCCGTCCAAGAGCAGCCGCACATATCCGACGATCGGCGTCATCGGCGTCGCCAGCTCGTGCGAAACGTTGCGATAGAATTCCTTCCGGGCCTGATCCATTTCCATCAGGCGGGCGTTAGCAGAGCTCAGTTGTTCCAGCTTCTCTTCCAGGTGCGTGACGATGCGCTGGCTCTGCAGGCGCAGATGCTTGCTCGTCTGGTCCCCCTTGTCTTTCAGCCCGAGCAGATAGCCGCGGATCGTGTCGACAAAGGTACGCGCATCGATGGGCTTCTGCAGAAAGCCGTCACAGCCCACGGCCAGACTCGTCTCGCGGTTTCCCTCGGCAGTGATCGCCACAATCGGCACGTTGCGAAGCTGCGGTTCTGCGCGCAGCCGCAGGGTAACCTCGTAGCCGTCCAGCCCCGGGATGGCGATATCCACGAGCACCAGATCGGGGTGCTCGCTGATCGCTTTGCGGATGCCCTCCACGCCGTCAGCGGCGTCCACCACCTCAAAACCCGCAGGCGTCAGGATCTTCCTCACCAACAATCGATTCGCCGAATCGTCCTCGATGTGCAGAATCCTCGCCATTCCATGGCCATCATGGTCTGGCCTGACCCAGCCAGGCAAGCGGCGTCTGGACAAACTCTTGCCATGGAGCGCGAAAACCCCGTAGGTCTGACCTCCAATGGCCCTTAAAGCCATCCACCTGGCGTTGTTCGCGGGAGTCTGCACCGGCTATGCCTGCAGCGATCTAACGCGTCCGCCGCCACACGAGCTCTTGGCCGGGGCGCTCGAACCGTCCCCGCCGGGAGCGGGAGCGCCCGAGACGAACGCTCCTGCCGCAGCGAGCGGCGCCCCCACGGCTCTCGCTGGGCAACGGATCGCGCCGGATGACGGGCGCATCGCGGCCGCGCACATCCTCGTCGCCTATCGAGGTGCCACGCGCGCGAGGCCCACGGTGACGCGCACCAAAGAGGAAGCTCACGCGCTCGCTGTGCGCCTCGCCGAACGAGCGCGACAGCCCGGGGTGGATTTCGCGAAGCTCGCCCGTGATGTCTCGGATGCGCCCTCCGGCATCGAGGGAGGAGTGCTGCCGAAGTTCGGTCGCCAGCAGATGGTGAAGCCGTTCTCGGACGCGGCCTTCGCGCTGCGGCCCGGGCAGATCAGCGATGTGGTCGAAACCAACTTCGGCTTCCACATCATCCAGCGCACCGAGTGAGCGCGACTTCTGCGCGGCGTTCCTTCGGATGTGCGCCGGCAAACGCCCAGCAAAGCTCGCCGGGCTGGGTGGCAATCAGCGATGCAAGCACCAGCAAGCCAACACGAGGCTGCCGCGCATTTCGCCGACGCTCCGCCGATGACCAAAGCCAAAAGGAAGCAAGCCAGACCGGCGGCCCCAGCGCGCAGCGCACAATCTCGCCACCACCAAAACCAGCACAAGCAAGCTGGGGCTCCCTAAACCAGCACAAGCAAGCTGGGGCTGGGGCCTATGGATTGGTCGGAAATTCTTGCAAGATTCCGGTGAGTGTGGCGACGGCTCCTGAGTGGGCTGTACCGTTGAAACGAGGATTGAGAGGGAGTTTTCTGGGGCGCCATTGGGAGACCCCCGGCGCCAAGCGCGCTTGCTGCTATTGGCGCAGAGGATGAGCACCAAGCCAGACTCGAGTTTTCCCAAGGCGATGTCCTCGGCGGAATTGGAAGGAGCCTACCGCTTCTTTGCCAATCCCCAGGTGACGCCCGCCGCCATTCTGGCTCCTCACGTGCGAGAGACTCTAGCGCGAGTTCGGCAAGACTTGGTCACCCTCGTCGTGCACGACTCGTCGATGCTGTCGTTCAATTCCGATGGCTCCCGGGAGGGCTTGGGGATCATCAGCGACTACAAGCAACAGTTCACGGTTCATTGCTCACTGGCCGTTCGTGCCGACGGTTCTCGACGCCCCCAAGGAGTGCTGGCCGCCAGCGAGCACGTCGCGGTCGGAAAGCGCGACGGGCAATTTCAGAGCCGATGGCTCGAGCAGATCCGGCAGGTCGCCTCGCTGGGATTGCC
>JAICTU010000779.1 GCA_025936205.1 Polyangiaceae bacterium
GGCGCTCGCGTCGAGGTGGAGACCAGCGTCCACCCGCAGCTCGATCTGGTGATCGTGAGGCTGAGCTCGGCGCTGATTGAAGATGGCCGCCTGGGCGTCGATCTGAAGTTTCCGGGTGTGTCCACGCAACTCAATCCCGATCCGGCGGACTGGCAGCACCCCGAGGCGCACCGCACGCTCGAGCGGGGGCGCAGTCGGCGCGGCCTGCGAGTCGAGCGTCAGCTGGACGCCACTCGCTATCAGGTGGTGGCCCAGGCGGACCGCGATGTGGTGATCGAGCACCCCGCAGCGCACGAGTTTCAGTTCACGGCGCGCGGCGCGAGCACGCTCACGTTGCTGGTAGCGTTCAGCGAGCAGCCGCTGCGCACGGCGTTGCCCAGCACCGAAGCCGCTCGCGCTGCCGTGGCCCGCTACTGGGAGCAATTCTGGCAGAAGGGCGCGGCGCTGGACTTTTCGGGCAGCCGCGATCCGCGTGCAGCCGAGCTGGAGCGGCGCGTCGTGCTCTCGCAGTATCTGCTGGCGGTCAATGCCGCGGGGCGCTTTCCGCCGCAGGAAGAGGGCCTGTTCTCCAATAGCTGGAACGGCAAGTTTCACCTGGAGATGCACGCCTGGCACGAGGCGCAGTTCGCGCTCTGGGGCCACCCCGAGTTGCTCGAGCGCAGCATGGGCTGGTACCTGCAGCAACTGCCGAGCGCCCAGAAGCGAGCGAAGGAGCACGGCGCGCGCGGCGCGTGGTGGCCCAAGATGGTCGGGCCCGAGGGGCGAGAGAGCCCGAGCACGATCACGCCCTTCATCATGTGGCAGCAACCGAGCCCGATCTGGCTGGCGGAGCTGCTGTACCGGGCGCAGCCCACGCTTGCCACGCTGCGCCGCTACCGGCAGCTGGTGTTCGAGACGGCGGAGCTGCTCGCGAGCTTTCCGCACTTCGAAGCGGAGCGCGATCGCTACGTGCTCGGGCCGCCGATCATTCCGGCGCAAGAGGTCTTTCCGCCGCTCGCGACCAGCAATCCCACGTTCGAGCTCGAGTACTTTCGCTTTGGACTCGAGACGGCGCAGCGCTGGCGCGAACGGCTCGGGCTGCCGCGCGAGCCAGGCTGGCAGCGCGTGCTGGAGAAGCTCTCGCCGCTGCCGCAGAAAGATGGGCTGTATCTGGCGACGGAATCTCAACCCGAGATCTGGGCCGATGCCGCCGACTGCAAGCGCGGCGCGGGGCCGCAGTGCCTGCGCCGCGACCATCCCTCCTTCGCCGCGGCGCTCGGCCTGCTGCCGGGGGCGGGCGTGGACCGAGACACGATGCGCCGCACGCTGAGCGCCGTGGTCGAGCGCTGGGATCTGCGCAGGACCTGGGGTTGGGACTTTCCGATGCTGGCCATGACAGCAACGCGCCTCGGCGATACCCGGCGCGCGCTCGACTTCCTGTTCTGGGACGCCGAGAACTTCCGCTTCGGGTGTGCGGGCATGACCCCGCGCGCGCACCTCGACGACGGCGCTCCGGCTGCGCGCTACGTGCGCGACGCGCTCACGTACTTTCCGTCGAACGGCTCATTGCTGGTCGCGGTGGCACTGATGGCCGCGGGCTGGGACGGCAACAGCACGCCCCATCCGGGCTTTCCCGATGACGGCAGCTGGGTGGTGCGCAGTGAGGGGCTGCGAGCGTTGCCCTGATTCATGCGACGGCAATGGCCGGAGCCACCCGCGCCGAGCCGATACCGCGATCGGGTTTGCCGAGCCGGAAACGCACTTTGCCTTTGAGCACCGTTCCAGACTCGGCCAGGCCTTCGCACAGCGGTTCGCCCGCAAAGAGCGTGAACGTCCAGCGCTCATTGTGCTCGCAGTCGGGCAAGCCTCGACCTGCCTGCAACACGCGCGCGCCCCACAGCTGGCGCGTCATGAGCGAGCGCGTGTCGACACCGGCGACGTGGAACGCGGCCGGCTTGGCTCGTGTCACATCCAGGTAGCTGCCGCATGCCGGCCCAGCAGGGCTGACCACGCTCACAACCAGGTTCCAGTCGCGACCCGAGGCCACACCGAGACGGCCCGCGGGAAGGCGTGCGTCGAACACGTCTTCCGTTGCGACGCCGAGCTGGCCCTTGCGGATCCGAGCAGCGAGCGGACGGCGCGTATCCAGCCGCTCCGGATCGGGCACCAGCACCACTCCATAGCTCACCTCGGCAGCGAAGCGCGCACCCGCAAAGTGATCACGAAGCGCCAGGACGGCTCGCTCCGCCGCACGCCACTGCGCTGCGGAGAACGCCGAATCCAGATACGTCCGCGTCGGCGCGGGCAGACCGGCTTCGGCGACGGCGCTGGCAATGCTGGGGCACGTCACCCAGCCCGAATGGGCCAGGAGCTCGAGTTGCTGGTCGCGGAATGAGCTCATGAGGTGCGCGGCAGGCTAACGCCGGGGACGCGGCCCTGTCGAGGGCAGCAAACAGCTGCGACCTTTGCCGGTAGCTGGCATCCTTCGGGGGGTGTGCGGGGTCTCCCCGCCCGAGCCGTCTCATGACCCAGCGACATCTGATCACCAGCGCTCTTCCGTACATCAACGGTATCAAGCACCTCGGGAACCTGATCGGGTCGATGCTGCCGGCGGACGTGTAC
>JAICTU010000391.1 GCA_025936205.1 Polyangiaceae bacterium
AAACCTGGCGCAGGCGTGACACCGTCTCTTCGACGCTCGCGCCGGGCTCGAACAGCCGCGCGTCTTCGCGTGCGGCGCGGGCCAGCGCTGCCAACGCGTCGCGGCGCGAGCGCGGCATGCCGAGCTGCGAGAGGTCGGCGGAGGCCACCTGCTCCGCGCTCGGGAACACGCGCGTCAACGCGGCACCCAGCACGGCGCGCGTACCGCACAGGCGAGTGAGCTGCTCGCCGAGCTGGCGGCCTGCCCCCACCGTCACCTGCTGTCCCAGTACGGCGCGTGCCCCGAGCTCGAAGCCGTCCCAGCCCCCGGGCACGCGCAGCCCCGGGCGCACGGCGACCAGCGCCGCCAGACGAGCATCGCGCGCCAGGTGCGCGCCGATGGCGCTCACATCGGCGGCCAGATCGAACACGCGCCGCACGCGGTGGACGATCTGCGGCAGCACCTCGAGGCGGCCGATGCGGACGTTCACCTCCAGGCTCTGCGCCAGCGGCAGATGGCGGATCTCCACGCTGCCGAGGTCGCCCCCCTCGCGCCAGGTGCGCAGGTAGCGATCGCCAGCCACCTGCTCCACGCCCTCGATGGCGCGCGCGCGGAAGTACTCCAGCATCGCCAGCCAGTCGTAAGGAGCACGGTAGCGCAGTCGCACGCTGACGCCGCTCGACACCGCTGAGCCCGCGGGCAGCGTCAAAAGCGCCTTGCGCCGCAGTGCGCTCGGCGGACGCTGATACAGCGCGCGGAAGGTCTCGTTGAAGCGCCGCACACTACCGAAGCCGGCGGCCAGGGCCACCTCGCTCATCGGCAGGCGCGTCTCGTGGATCAGTTGCTTGGCAAACAGCACGCGGCGCGTCTGCGCCACCGCGATCGGGGAGGCGCCCAGATGTTGCTGGAACAGGCGCCGCAGGTGCCGCTCGCCGACGCCCAGGCGCTCTGCCAGCTGTTCCACGCCGGCTTCCCCGTCCAGGGCTCCGGCGGCGATGTGTTCCAGCGCGCGAGAGACGGTGTTGGAAGTGCCGCGCCAGGCGCCCTGCTCGGGGGCGGTCTCGGGCCGGCAGCGCAGGCACGGCCGGAAGCCCGCCTCCTGGGCAGCGGCCGCGGAGGCGAAGAATCGGCAGTTTTCGGCCTTGGGTGTCCGCGCTGGGCACACCGGCCGGCAATAGATGCCGGTCGACGTCACGCCGACGAACAGCCGCCCGTCAAAGCGTGCATCGCGCGTGGTCAGGGCGCGGTAGCAGACCTTTGGATCGAGCGCGCTCATCACCGGGGAGCCTAAGCCGCCGCGGCGGCGCGCGCTCGCGGTTTTCGGACCTGATCCCTCAATCGAGGTAGCCGGCGACCGCGAGCAGGGCAATGGCCACGCCCAGCAGGCTCTCGCCGGCGATCAGGCCCGAGGCACAGGGGATGGTGTAGCGCTCGGCAGCCTCGCGGTTCAGCCGCGAGAACGCCCAGGCGATCAGAGCGCCGAGAAACATCGAGATCGAGTTGAAGCAGGGGATGACCAGCGCCAGCCCGACGCCCATCGCGCTCGGCACGTATTCCTTGTGCTTGGGCAGAGCCAGCTCGAGCAGCGGCAGCGCGATGCCGATCACGGCGCCGATCAGCATGCCCCAGCGCGCCCACGGGTGCAGCGACTCGAGGCCGTTGGCGAGCACCATCGCCACGCCCTTCCAGACCTGCGCGGCGGGCGCTGGAAAGCGATCGGAGCCCACGACGTCGGGCGTCGGCACCAGCCAGTAGAAGAGCGGCACGATCGCCAGCGTGCCGACCACGGTGCCCGAGAGCTGAGCGAGGAACTGACGGCGCGGGTTCGCGCCCAGCAGGTAGCCGCTCTTCAGATCGGTGAGCAGATCGGCGGCGCTGCCGGCCGCGCCGGCGGTGATGCTGGCGGTCATCAGATTGGTGACCACGTTGGCGGGGGCGAGGATGCCGTACGTGAGCTGGGTGATCTTGCCCATCGCGCCCACCGGTGTCGTGTCCGTTTCACCGGTGGCGCGGCAGGCCACGATGGCCAGCACGAACGCGAGCAGCACGGCCACGATGCCCAGCCACCAGTGGATCTGAAACGCCAGCGCGCCGATCACGATCAGCCCGAGTCCCGAGAAGGCGGCGCCGGCGATGAACCAGGAGCTCGGCACCTCGATCGCGTCCAGCCCCGCGCGCGCCTGGTCGGCGTCGCTGTGCTGCGCGTCCTTGCGCAACGTCTTGCCGAAACCCGAGAACGCGCGCAGCACGGTGCGCCACTGCAGCCCGAAGCTGAGCAAGCCCGAGCTGACCATCAGCGCCGCGCCGGGCCACAAGCTGAAGCTGACGATGTTGCGGTAGCCGAGCTCCTTGGCGATCACGCCGTGGTCGAAGGCCAGCGGCGCGACCACCCCGTAGTTGATCAGCGCGGCGCCGAGCATGCTGATCGTGGTGCGCAGGCCCATGAAGGCGCCGGCAGCGACCAGGATCAGCGAACCCTCGAAGGAGATGGTCCAGGCCTTGAGCGCGATGCCGCGGATGGTGAGACCGGGGATCTCGATCAGGCCGGGGATCACGCTCGCCTTGGTGACCCAGGCGAGCGCGCGCTTGGCGGCACCCGCCGGCGCGCCCTCCGCCAGCGTCAGGTGCGCGTCGCGCAGCCAGGCGATGACGCCGCCGATGCCTAACGAGATGAACAGACCCCGCGCCTTCTGTGCGGCCTCTGCGCCCTGGCTATACAGCGAGCGCAGCGTCTCCGCCGCCGCGATGCCGGACGGAAATTTGAGCTGCTCGACGTTGATCATCTGGCGCTTCATGGGGATGGCCATGACCGTGCCCAGCACCGCCATGAAGAAGGTCCAACCCATCAAGAGCGGCCACGGAATGTGATGCCCTTGCACCAGGAGCAGCGCGGCCTGCGCCGACACCATCGTGCCACCGGTGGAATAACCCGCCGACGAGGCCGTCGACTGCATGGCGTTGTTCTCCAGCACGGTCAGGTTGGTGGCGAAACAGCGATGCACGAACCACACCGCTCCGACACAGCACACGAGCACGGCGCCGATCACCAGCGGGCTCGGCGCGAGGAAGGCAGCCAGCGCCACCGGCAGGAGCACGATCAGCGCGTAGCAGCCGGTGCGCAGCGCGGCGTTCGCGGTACTGCGCAGGTGGCTCAGCGCCGAGCCCAGCGCAAACGACAGGATGCAGGCGGTGATGGCGACGCCGAGCCCCCAGCCCGTCTTCAGGCCGACATACAGGTTCGAGCCCGCCATGAAGGCGCCGAGGAAGCTGCCGACCACGAACGAGCGCAGCGTGAACTGCGGCACATCCCCGCGATAGACATTTCGAAACCAGTCGATCTCCGGATCCTGCGGGGCCGCGGGGGCATGCTCGAGCATGCCGCGAGTTGAACATCGAGCGCCCCGAAATGGCCAGCGGAGCGCGCTCGACTGCCAGGCCGAGGCTGGGGAGGTCTGGCACAAATGAGGCTGGCCTGGAGGTTGCTCCAGGGAGGGGAATGCAAGCGAAGATGCCGCGTCGGGCCGATTCTTTGTGCCAGGCTGTGCCAGGGCACCGTCGCCAGGTGAGGGCCGGCGGCGCCAGCGCCGCCGGGCTGTTGCTGAGTCTGGGGCTCGGCTGCTCCAGTGAGCCCTCCCCGCCGCCCAAGCACGTGAGCGACGAGACATCAAACAACCAGATTCTCTGGGCGCCCCAGCCCTCCACTCCGCCGTTTCCGCCGGCATCTCCTCCGCCGCCGGTGCAGTGCGACATTGCTTGCGGGCCATCGTTCACGCTCGCTCTGCCGGAGACCCTGAGGTGGCCGCCGGGCACCTACTACTTTCGGGTCGCGAAGGACGCGAACCCGGCGCAGGTCTGCTCCGTCGTGTTCGAACCTGTCTTCGGTGCTTCCCGGGACAATTGCGCGGGGGACTTCACGGTGAGCTACCGCTACGACAGCGACGTGCAGCGCATCGAGAGCATCGACTTTCGCGGGACACTCCAGCACCTGCGTGTCGAGGTGCTAACGGAGGAGAACGCGCCGCATGTGTTCGACTTCGAGGACGATCTCCTCCCGAAGGTCAGCAGCAATTGTGCCGGCGGCTGTATCACGTACCATGCGAGTGGCCGTGGCTTGCCCGCCGCGGATGCTGGAGCTGCGCCGGACGCCGGTGATGCTGGCACCGAGTCGGACGCCGCGACGGATTCGGGAGCACCCTAGAGTATCGCGTTCAACATCGAGCCGCGAGAGGACCCTCGACACGCAAATGGCACCGTTAATTCGTGCGGGGCTGCCTTCACATCCAAGACGAACGACCTCTACCCGATAGCGTCGCAACATGGACGCAGATTGGAAGTGGGAATGAGTCGACAGATGTACGCCAACAACAACCGATGGCTGCTCGCGGCCGGGTTCCTAGCCTTGGGCATGAGCCTTGCCTGTGGTGAAACACCCGAAAGCGGCGATTCGCCTTCGGTCGAGACCCGTAGTGACGATCTGGTCGCCTTCGACGGCCAGGAATTCAAATACCTTTCTCCCATCCAGTCACTGAGTAGTGGCACCGGGGATGCCAGCTTCTGCACGCTGGAGAACGCGGCGCACTCGAAAATTTACTTCACGCGGGATACATCCGGCTTCATCCAGGGCCTCTCCGACATCATCGGCATTCACGGCTCCTGGGGGAAATATGGTGGAACGACGTCCAATCGTAAATTCGCGACCCACGCGGCATGCGCATTCTTGGGCACGCAGACGAGCAGCAGCGCCGACTTCATCGTTTTTGCACGCGGCTCGACCTCGCCCACTGGTGCGTCCGACAAGCATCTGTTCTGGAGCCGAGGCACGTGGACGACGAACTCGCAAAACGCGCCGCCACCCGCCGCGCAGACTCAGTGGGCGCAGCTGGACAACACCACGTACAACAGCAATGGCATGCCCGCGGCGGCGGCGCACGATGGCTCGCTGATCGTGATCTATTTGAACGATAGCGGCGCCATCCGGGCCAACTACTGGACGGGCTCCGGCTTCAGCACCACCGTGAATGGCCCGGCCATGCCCAGCGGTTGGACGGCAACCGGTACGCCCACCATCGTGTTCGTGGGCGGCTGGGCGCAGAAGTTCTTGATCTTCGTGCGCGCTACGAACAGCGTCGGCAGCGTCCGCGTATACCAGACCTTCTTCCAGGACACCGCTTTCGTCGGAGCTCCGGGAGGGCCGCCGTCCTTCACGCAGGTGACGCTGCCCGCCGGTGCGCCTCAGATGCAGAGCGACCCGGCGCTCGAGTTCGACAGCAACATGAGCTGGACCACACTGTACTATCGAAACGGCACGAAGCTTTATCAGACCTCGACCGACAACGTGAACGACTTCGCCGGCTCGACGATCAAGCAAATCACCTTTGGAGGCACCACTCCGAGCATTCTCAACACGGCCAACCCGGTCGCCATCGGTGGCGTTCCCTACGAGGCAGGCCGGCATTGGGTGCTGGTGCGGGGCACTGCATCCAACGCAATCCTGTTCGGAGAATCGTTCAACGACGAGAATCTGAGCGCCAATTGATGGAAAGCGGGCTTTGTGCCGCGCCGCGCGTCGCGAAGCCCGCTTCTGCATTCAGATTTGCAAGCCGGCACAGGGAGCAACTCTACTTCACGCTTGCAGGCGCTGCACGGTCATACCAGCCGACGCGCGCGAGTGACACGAAGCCACGAACGCGGTGATCAGGCGGCCGAGACGATCTGACGCAAGCGATCGAAGTTCACGGGCTTTGCGAGAATGACCACGCCATGGATCCGGTCTAGCGATTCGCGCAGGGCTTCATGCAACACTCCCGTGATGAGAACACAGGCCGCGTGAACGCCGAGCTTGCCGAGGGTGACGATGACGTCGACCCCGGTCAAATCGTCTTCGAGCAAATAGTCGGTAATCAGGACTTGAGGCTTGAACGTTTGACTGAGCTCCAAGCCCCGACTGCCGGTACGCGCCGCCCGCACATCGCATCCCAGTTGCTGGGCCCAGGCCTGGAGGGCCTCCAGCATTTCCTGGTCATCTTCGAGGATGAGGACCCGCTTGCGCAATCGATCTCCTGGATTCTGGCGAAGGCTGCTCTTTCTGGCAACGCCGACCGGCGAGGAAAGTCGATCCTGGGACATGCCAGCCGGAGGGCGCGCCCCCCAGACATCACTTGCCCGTGTGTGTCTGCTCCGCATCTCCCGCGCGGAGCGCGCCGGCGGGCAGTTGCGGAAGCCGCACGTAGACACGGCCGCATTCCAGCCGAGCTTTGGCGTGCCGGCCATCCGCTTCCGGGCGCGACAACGCTGCATGCCAGAGCAGAGACATCTCCACCGAGATCTTTGCTGGACATGGATCGGAGCTTGTCAAGCGTCGCAGCCCAGTTTCGGCCCCGCTCGTCGAAGAAGAACCTGCAGAACGGGTCCGAGAAGAACGGTGACACTTCGGGAGCCTCCCTTCGGCCGACCTTCTTCTCGGAAAGGACATGGACCACGCTCGGTGTGACCATCGCGGCCACATCCGCGATGGATTGACCGCCCGGCATCAAAACGGCCGCGCGCGTGCCGGATGGGTGAGCTCCGCGAGGGGTCCCCCAGAAGCCAGAGAAGTTTCCTGCTCCTGATGCCGTGCCGGGCGCGTGTTGGCCGCCGGCAGACGTAAGCATGCTCGTGCGGACGTCAACGCTGGCGTGCTTGCGGGCGTTGACAGGCCGAAACCCGATGTACAGGCTGCTTTTCGTGTTCGGGGACATGAGCGGATCTCCTTCGATGGGCGCTCGTGCCTCGACTTCAGCACTCGATGAAAACAAGACTACGAATACCGAGGAAGGGAGGTACCTATGCTCAACCTCTGGAACGCATTGGACGATGTCATGCGCGCCGACCCTTGGTTCAGGCCGTTTCTGATGGGGCCGGAGCGCGAAACCGCACCCGCCTACTGGCCTTCCGTCGACGTCGCGGAGGTGGACAACGCCTACCTGATCGCCGCGGAACTGCCCGGGGTGAAACCCGAGGACGTGACCCTCGAGATTGAAAACAACGTGCTGACTCTATCGGCGCAGAAGCGTCCGGATCCGGCGGACGAGCGCCACGAGTATCGCCGGATGGAGCGCAGCTACGGCGCATTCCAACGGTCCTTCGTGCTGCCCGAGGGCGTACAGACGGACCACGTGCAGGCCACGATGAAGGACGGTGTGCTCACGCTTCACATTCCGAAGCCGGAGCACGCCCGTGCTCGAAAGGTTCCGATTCAGATCGGAGTAGCGAAAGAGGCTCCTGCGCAGCTCACCGCTGGCGCCTCCGAAAGCCAGCAACCTGCCGCGCCGGCCGAGTGAGGCACCGGCAGGGCATCGCAACCGCTGAGCTTCGGGGGATGCGTGGCCAGGGCAGCGAAGCCGCGCTGGAAGAGGGGAGCGTTCGGAGCTCCGCCGATGGGACGTGGCCGGCGGAGCTCCGAAACTCCGGGTTGCGCGTTGCTGTTTGTTCTTTGCGAATCGGGGGGACAGAAAAAGGGGCCGGCTCTTGCGTCTAGCCTCTCATCCCGAGCTCTACGTCGGCGGTCGCTCCACATTGACGGAGTCCCCCGGACTCGCCGCGATCGGCCCCTGATCGCTGTTCGCTGAAGTTGATTCGATTCCCGCTCGCGCGGGTAGGGTGACGTTCAGCCGGACCACAGCAATCCCGGTCATGCACTCCCCCCCGAGACCAGGCATGCTCGCGGCCATGAACGCGCCACGCCCCGATCGTCTGTGCGACGTCCTCGACGCGGTGCTCGAGGCCCTCGACGAGGGGCTCGACGGCGCGGCGCTGGCGGCGCGCGCGATGCTGAGCCCGTTTCATTTCAACCGGCTGCTGCGCGCGGGCATCGGCGAGCCGCCGGCGGCCTTTCGACGCCGGCTGTTACTGGAACGCGCCGCCTGGCGGCTCCAGCACGGCGCGAGCGTCACCGAGGCGGCGCTGGAGGCGGGCTACGAGGCCGTCGAGGCCTTCTCGCGCGCCTTCAGCCGCGCTCACGGCGTAGCGCCCAGCCGCTTCGCGGGCGAGGGACGCGAATTTCGCATCGCCGCGCCGAACTCGATCCACTTCCACCCCCCGTGCGGCTTGCTGCTGCCCGGAGAACCCAGGACGGCAAACATGGACCTCTCCGATCGCCTCGTCGAACACGACCACTGGCACACCACTCGTTTGCTCGAGCAAGCCGCGGCCCTCTCCGACGAGGCGCTCGATCGGCACGTGCGCCCGGGGCTGGTCGTGCACTCCTTCGAGGGCCCCGAGCCCGATGTGCGCACCATGCTCGATCGCGTGATCTTCACCAAGGAGGTGTGGACGGCCGCCATCGGTGGCCGCGAGTTCGCGACGGAGCGCGACCTCAGCATCAAAGGTCAGCAGGCTCGGCTCGCGGCGGTGCAGCCGCAGTTCACCGCGCTGGTGCGGCGCGTGCGCGAGCGCAACGAGTGGGACGACGCGTTTGTCGACGCGCTGTGCACACCGCCCGTCAGCTTCACCTTCGGCAGCGTGATCGCGCACATCTTGACGGTGTCCGTGATCCGGCGGCAGACGATCGTCGACGCGCTGCGGGAGCTGGGCGTGGCGGAGGTGGAAGCGCGCGATCCGATCGAATGGGAGCGGTTGCTGGCTGCGCGGGGATAACGCAGCGTTCAGTGGGCTTCGCGCCGGGCGGCGCGAGGCAGCGCCCGCTTGCCCACCTTCTAATCGACACTCATAGGTAGGATCTTAGCCGGGCAGGCTTTCGTAAGGCGCCGATCCATCATGGATTTTCAAT
>JAICTU010000248.1 GCA_025936205.1 Polyangiaceae bacterium
CCTTGCGGCCCGGGCACTCCGTCGGCGCCCGGCTCCCCCTGCGGACCCGCAGCACCGCTGGGCCCTGCCGCTGGCTGTGACGCTGATCCTCCTGCGCCGAGCGCGAGGTCGCCCGCGCCCTGCAGATCGGAAGAGCCGGCGTCGAACTGCGCGGCATCCTCCTCGCCACACGCCAGCAGCAGCGCGGGCGCGACCAGGATCGGCAACGAACGGCGAACGATTGCAACGCTACGAATCATTGAACTCCCCTCTTCGTGTCCCCTGCGAAAAAGTCTAAGAATCGCGGACGCTCGCGCCAGCTATCAGCGAGCCAGAGGTGAAGACACGTGCTCCAGCGTGAAACGCGCGAACGCGTTGCGATCTGCGCTGGTACGCTCGGGCCCTGCTCGAACGCACGTGCGATGCACGACTTAACTGGATCAACGCGAGTGCGCGACTCCTGGACAGTCGCGCCGGGGACCAGGGAGGGTGCGCAAAGACTCGCCTCGAGCGGGCCCTGCACGTGTTACTCGACGCGGACGCGTCAGGCCGCTGGTGTGAATCGTGCTACACGCGCAGGGACGCCCGCGGCGGCGAGCTCAGTCGCTCTGCGCCGGAGCCTTCGCCTTGCGCTTGGGTGTGTGCACCTCCACGCGGGCGCGCCGCAGCGGCAGCGCACCCGCTCGCGGGCGCTGCGTGGCCTTGCGCGCCGACTTGCGCGAGGGCCGCGCGCTGCGCGGGGCTTCGAGCGCCATGCTCGCACGGCGCGGCGTGGGCCTCGCGCGGCGGGGCGGCTGCGCATCCTTGCTGGCTGGCGCTGCGCGCTTTGCCGCGCGCGGGGCAGCAGGCGGCGTGCTCGCCCTGCGCGGGCGCCGTGCTGCGGGCTCAGCGCTCGCCGCGTGCGCCGCTGCAGCTTCTGTTGCAGCGCTCGGAGCTGGACTCATCCGCTTCGTCGTCTTCGGCAGCTTGTTCGTGAATGCAGTTGGCATGCGTCATCCCCTTCGTCGATAGCCCGCAGGTCCGCCAGGATCTGGGGGCTCGATGAGCCTGCAAGCGACGTACCCAGATGATGTCGCTGATGATGCGACATCGCTCCCTCGCTCCAGCACATCGCCGTGAGCGTCTGGTCAAAGCTCTCGAGACGAGGCTGCGATGGGGTCGCTTCGGCGAGGTTGCTTGCTGCCGCTCAGCGCAACGTCACGCCGCAGTTCGTGAACTCGAGCGTGGTGTCGATCTGAAAGTTCGACTGCGTCGCGTGGCGCTCCGCCTGAAAGAAGTCGAGCGGATACTCGTTGCCGGGGGCGATGCCCAGGCGATCTGCTGCCATATCCAGCGCGATCGACTGATTGCTGGCCGCATGCACGCCCCCCAGATCGATCGCGAGCTTGCCGTTGATGAAGACCCACAGGTCGTCGTCACCGCTGAACTCGAATTGCTCGCCCCCGTGATAGCGAAAGCGCGTGTGCAGCTCGAACGTGAACGAGAAGTTGTGGTTCTGGTTTTCGTTGCCGAAGCCGGCGCCGTCGAGCGGGAAGAAGGAGTGGCTCTCGAAGCTGAACTTTTCGTTGTTCGGCTGCAGGTAGATCGCGAGCGAGTACGGCTGGTTCACGCCGGGTACGCTGTTGTACCACTGGCGAAAGCTGTCGGCGCTCTGGATGAAGCCGTTGCGCGAGTTGTTGCTCAGCACGGGTTTGCCGTCGGCGCCGAGCGCGTCCTGCACCAGCCCGCGGCGCAGGTTGGTGATGTCACCGCCGAAGTCGGGGTGGCTCTCCTTGATGTCGCGCACGACGCCGGTCAGGATCGAACCGCAACCGTCGGAGCGGTTGTCGGCCGCGGAGGCCGTCACCGTCTCTGCGTCTGGCTCGAGCGTGGCCCCGAGCTTGTAGCCCCCGCGCTCGGCCGCGGTGAAGTCCGCCGGCATCTGACCGCTGGGGGTGCCGGTGGCCGGCGCCAGCGTATCTTCGGGCAGATTGGGGAACAGCACGCCCCCGGTGGGCGTGTCGTCCGACACCTCGACCGGAACCGGATCGTCACTGACCGCGCCGCAAGCAGCCAGCAGCAGCGCCGAGGCGGCCACGGCCGGCCACGCGCTGAAAGCCTGTGAAACTCGAATCATGAGCTGCTCCTCCGCAAAAGCCGGACTGGGGCGAGCTTAGCCCGAAGCCCAACGATCGCACACCGCCATGCGAGCACGAGTGCAACAGCGCGATTCGGGCCGAAAACCTCGAAATCGCTACAATAAAGGACCGCTCGCGGCGCCTTGACCCGATTTTTGCGTTCCGCTCTCGCCGACCGCTGTGTCAGGGAAGCGGGGCGAGATTCTGGTACAGCGCCGACTCGAAGCTGTCCAGCGCGCGCAGCGCGCCGTCGTCATAGAACGGCAGCAGCTGCATCAAGAGCGTCGCCGCGACCTGGCGCTGGGGATCGACCCAGAACTCGGTATTGAACAGGCCCGCCCAGGCCAGACTGCCCGCGCTGCGGTGCACGGCATCGGACTCGGCACTCGTGATCTGAAAACCGAGGCCAAATTTGTCTTTCCCCGCTCCGTGCGGAAACGGCTTGGTCAGCGCAGGGATGGCCGCGTCCATCAGCTGAACGTAGAGCTCTCCGATCTGGTTCTGCGACATCAGCTGCACGGAGCTCGCATCGAGGATGTGCGCACCGTCGAGCGTGCCGCCGTTCAGGAGCATGCGCATGAACTGACCGTAGTCGCGCGCCGTCGAGTACAGGCCACCATCGCCCCCGAACGGCGGCGTGGGGGCCGCGGGCGCGTTCTGTGGCGCCTCTTGCAGGTTGCCGGCGGCGCCGCGCGTGTGCGTGGCGGGCAGCCGCGCCGCCTTCTCCGCAGCGACGGCAAACGAGGTATCATGCATGCCCAGCGGCTCGAAGATGTGCGCCTGGAAGTAGCTCTCCAGCGACTCGCCGGAGATCTGCTCCACGATCTGGCCGAGCACTCGCGGCCCGGGGCTGTAGTGCCAGGCGGCACCCGGCTCATTCAGCAGCGGCAACGCCCATTCGGGACCCGCCGAGCCCTGCGACAAGCGGGCCACGGTGGTGTTGGCGAACGCATAGCCGATGCCGGAGGTATGGTTCAGCAGATGGCGCAGGGTCATCACCTGCGTCGCCGGCGCGCTCTGCACCGCACCCGATGCGGCATCGAACGAGGTGATGACCTGCAGGGCATCGAAGCCGGGCAGGTACTTCGATACCGGGTCATCGAGCCCGAGCTTGCCCTGCTCGTACAGCATCATCACGGCCACCGAGGTCACGGGCTTGGTCATCGAGGCGATATTGAAGATGGCGTCCGGCTGCATGGGTGTGCCGTTCGTGTCGCTCGAGTTGCCGGCTGTGCCTTCGAACAGCACCCCGTCGCGGCTGACGACCAGCCCCACGAGCCCGGGCGCATCCCCCTGTTGCACGGAAGCGGCGAGAGCCGCCGACAGCGCCTGGGCGCCGGACGCGCTCAGCGCTGCGGGCCCGGCTTCGCCAGCGGGGTTCAGCGCAGAGGTTGCGCTCTGCGCGGGAGCGCGCCGATCCGAGTCAGCGCAGCCGAGCTGCGCCAGCAAGGGGAACGCCCAGATCATCTGCTCGAATTTGCGCTTCACGTTCTTTTACCTCGAAGGTCAGCTGAAGTCGGGTCGCGACTTACACCAGCACCAGGGGCGCGTGAACGCATTTCGCGACTTTTGCCACGAGCGCCGCCCATCGCCACCAATGGCGAAGCTATAGTGTGCGGCTCGAGCAGTGAGCAACGCTGCTCATCACCACGACCAAGGGGGAAGATCGTGACACAGCGAAGCTTCGTGCGAATTGCAGCCATGGGTTTCACGGTTCTCGCGCTCGCGGGCACCTCGCTCTCGAGCTGCCATCCCGCTTCCGCTCCGCAGAGTGCTGCCACTCCAGAGCCCCCGGCGAGCGCGACGTCGCCGGCCGCCCCATCGTCAGCGAGCGCGGCTTCCGGCAGCGCTGCCTCCGGCGCCACGACGGCGCCTCCGGGCACCCCCCAGCAGAGCTACTCTCCCTTCGGCAGCTATCTGCCGCTGCCGAGCTGGTCGGGATGGTGCGGGCTGCAGCCCGATGGCGCGCAGTGCGCGGCGCCGCTCAGCCAGGCGGTGCAGCAGCAGACGCCGCGGAGCCGTCCCACGGTGCGCGGCCACGGCTGGCACCTCTGGTCTTCGATCTGGGCGCCCATCCCCGCGGGCAGCGCACGCAACGACCCGAAGACGAAGCGCACCACCCTGTACGGCACCAAGGGTTGCTGGGCGAAGCTCGAAGACGGCAGCACCGCCTGCAGCGGCTTCTATCCGCTCTGGATGACGTGGCCGAACAATGGCAGGCCTTACAAAGCACCCGGCATGCTGGGGGCGACGGCGAGCGAAAGCGGCGCGACCACCACCTCTCCACCAGCGTTGGTAGGGCAGACGCTGCTCAATCGCCGGCGCGCCCATGCCGTGGCGCCCACGCAGGGCGAGCCCGACCCAACCCAGGTGCAGACCGTCAACACCAAGGCCCCGACCTACGCGCTGCCGCCGCTCACCCTGAGCAAGCAGTGCGGCATGACCACCGAGCAAGCCAAAGCCATGCTCGCTCAGAAGCAGTACGGGAAGATCGAGGAAGCCTGCAAGGCGGCGGGCGCTCCGGGCGTGTTCTGTCGGCCGCAAGCCGAAGGACAGGCGCCGGCGATCTGCGATGGCACGGCGTTCGTGGACCAGGGCGACGTCATGATCGCGACAGAGTCGCTCTCCGTCGAAGCCTATGACGATATCCGGCACAACCAGCTGGATGATGAGACGGAGCTGAAGAAGCTGTATGCGGCCAAGACGGGCAGCATCGCCGCGAAGATCGGCAGCAAATTCATCTCCACCAAGCACATGTTCTGGCCGGTGAAGGGCTGCCGGCCTGGCGCCAAGGTCGGTGAGGCAGGCTGCCGGATCCGTTACGGCGCCCTGCCGCCGTGGGTACCCAAGAACTTCAAGAACATCAGCTATTCGACCAACGCCGATTATCTGGGCTACGAGCAGTGGAAGAATGTCGTCGCCATCGACACGTGCCAGGCCGCTGCGGGCGATGCACCCTGCCCGGCGGGCGGCGCAGCGACACTGGCACTGGCATATGTGAGCGGTGCTCGCGCGATCGTCACGCACAACCCCAAGGTGTATACGGCCGATGACTTCCTGCACGTCCAGGTCTCGGAGGAAGTGCTGAAGGGTTACTTCACCGCCACCGATCGCGCGCTGCTCGATCAGGCGATGATCTGGGCGTACGGGGACAAGTCCAACGGCTTCGAGCCAGGTGACTTTCTGGTGGTCGCGGCCATGCACGTGAACACGAAGGAGATCCCCTCCTGGTCGCTGCAGAGCGTGTGGTGGAGCCCGATGAACGACACGCTCGCAGAATGCCCGCTCGGTGACTTCAATCACTGCTTCGGGCAGACCGGCGGCTACGCCGCGACCGCGCCGGGCTCGAAGCAGCCCAACGAGCACTCGGGGCTCACGGCCGCCCAACTCGACACGATCGATGGCCAGGTGGGGACGGGCTGGCGCGATCACTATCTGATGACGGATTCCTACGGCATCAACTTCGAGCTGGATGGAACGCCCGCGACGGCGTCGAGCTACTTCAAGGGCAAGCCGCCGGCGTGGGCCACCACGGGCCCCAACGGGCAGCCAATGCCGCTGTTCCCGGTGTCCTGCAATGTCTACATCGAGCCGGTGATCCACCCGCTGGGCACCGACTGTCAAAATTGCCACCGGCGCGCCGGCTACCCCGACAAGAGCTGCGCCAAGGGCGAGTACCCGGGAGGCTGCGGGCGAGCCAACTACCAGACCGCGCAGTGCGCCTCACTGCTCGGTGACTATGGCAGCCCCAGGTCGGATCTGTGCATGACCCAGCCCTGGGCCTGGCACGATACCAAGGGCAACCACTGCAAGGCGGCCGATGGCACGCTGTGCATGAACAACGGCGCCTATCCGGTGCTGGACACGGACTGGATCTGGCTCATCGCCGACCTACACGCCAAGCAGCCCCCCACTCCGCAGTAGCGCTCAGAGACCAGCACTTCAGAAATCCGCCCTGTGCGCGCGCCGCGCCGGCGATGTATTCGGTTCTCAGCGCGGTGCGGGTCATGGCGGCGCGCTCACCGAATGGTTCAAGGCTGCCACCACCCAGCGCACCGCCGAGCGTGGGCTGACACGCAGCAGCTGCACCCCGAGCCAGTTGAGGGCTCCGTGGATCACCAGAGCGCGGCCCCGCAGCATCGCGCTGTAGGCCTGTTTGGCGACGCGATCGGCAGGTGCCGCCGACATCTTGAACAGCGGTGAATGCTCGATGCCCGCCAGCCCTGCAAACTCCGTGAGCGTGGGCCCGGGGCAGCTCAGCGTGACGCTGACTCCCGTGCCGCGCAGCTCGAAGTGCAAGGCCTCGCTGAAGCTGTTCACGTACGCCTTGGAGGCGTAGTAGCTGGCCAGGAAGGGCCCCGGCTGAAAGCCCGCCGTGGAGCCAATGTTCAGGATCCGGCCGTGCCGGCGCGCCAGCATGGGCGGCAGGAGCGCGCGCGTGAGCCGCAGGATGGCCGTGACGTTGAGCTCCAGAAACTCGAGCTGTGGGCCCAGCTCCAGCTCCGAGAACACGCCCGACACGCCGGCACCGGCGTTGTTCACCAGGAACTCGACCTCGAGCCCCAGCTCCTGCAGGCGGCGCAACAGCGCGTCGATGGCGCTCGGCTGCGTGAGATCGCAGGCAATGGCGTGCGCCTGAATGCGAAAGCGCGAACGCAGCTCCGCGGCCAGCTCGTCCAGGCGCTCTTGCCGGCGAGCGACCAGCACGACCTCATGCCCGTCCGCCGCGAAGCAGCGCGCCAGTTCTCTGCCGATCCCAGCGGAAGCACCCGTGATCAAAGCCGTGGCCACGGCTGGACCCTAACACTCTCCGGGCGCCGAAGTCAGGGCCTCTCAGCGCCGGCAGCTGCGAGCGACGCGATAGATGTTGCTATCTCCATTGCCACGGTTGGACACGAAGTAGAGCTCGCTGCCGTCGGGGCTGAACGCGGGATCGATCTCGTTCTTGGCTGTGTCGAGCGCGTCGAGCAGCTGTGGGGCGGAGAAAGGGGCGCTCTGACTCGCCCGTGTGGCGATGTACAGGTCGCGCCCGCCGGGGCCGCCAGGACGGTTCGAGGCGAGGATCACCTCGAGCCCATCCGAGGACAGGGTGAGGCCACCCTCGTCGCTCGGCGAGCTCAGCTCGCTGACGAGCTCGGGGGGTCCGAAGTCGTCGCGTGTCGAGCCGCGCGTGGCGCGGAAGATGTCGTTGCCGCCGGCGGGGCCGGACGCGAAGTAAATGGTGAGCTCGTCGGGGCTGAGCCACGGCTGGTAGTCCAGGTCCGGGGTGTTCAGATTGCTCAGCGCCCTGACGTTGTCGAAGTCGTCCGAGTCGTTGCGGCGCGTGGCGACGTACAGATCGCGACTGCCCGTCCCGCCCGAGCGCGAAGAATAGAAGTAGAGGGAACGCCGATCGAGCGAGAGATAGGGCGTGCCTTCCCCACCGCTGTTGACGGGCGAAGGCAGCGACTGCCCGAGTCCAAAGGGCGACGCGCGATCGGGGCGCGTCGCCACACCGATCTGTTCGCCGAAACCAGGCACGGTGACCGCGAAGTACAGGTGGAGTCCGTCGCTGGAGAGCTTGGGCGACCAGAGATCATTGCCGGGACGGTTCGGGTCACCGAGGAGCTCCGGCTCGCCCAGGTTGCACACACAGGGCGCGCAGCGGCTGCCGCCACAGTCGACGCCGCTCTCATCGCTGTTCCGTACCCCATCGAAACAGTCGCCCGGGTCCGGCGTCGCCGATGCGTCGCCATCCCCCGCCCCGGGCCCACCAGCGGCACCCCCCGAGGCGCCCCCTCCCGCTGCGCCGGCGGCTCCGTCGCCCGAGCTACCAGCGCTGCCGGCGGCATCCGGAGCGCCGGCGCCGGAGCCGGTGATCACCAGCGGCCCGCCCAAACCCGCGTCACTGCGCCGATCCAACCGCTCGAAGCCGAAACGCGCGCAGCCTCCCGCCCCCACGAGCGCAGCGGCGAAGAACAGAGCTGTGAGCGGACGCACGCTGCCCGCCGTGGCTCGAGTGGGAGCGCGTGGGGGCGCCGCAGCGGGCTGTCGGGGGGTATCGGACATGACGCGGGGTGCAGGTGCACCCCATTGCGGGAACGTCCGTTCGCGAAACCACTGGAACACGACTGGGCGCGCGGGTGTCCACCGGCGGGGCGCACGGGCAGTGGGCGCATGCTGGCGACGCCTGGCGACGCTGGGTGCCGAGCCCTCCACTCACCCTCTAGGCTAGTAGGAGAAGTCCGCGCCGGGTTTCTCCAAATGTAGAGGAAGTACCGAGTGCAGAATGCCGCATCTGCGAACTTGGGGCACGAGGTACTAGCCCGTCACGCGACAGATCGGGCCTTCACCGCGCTCGAACGAGCTGATGTTCTGGATCGTCGTCTCCGCGATATTGGCGATCGCCTGGCGCGTGAAGAAGGCCTGATGTCCCGTGACCACGACGTTCGGGAATGTGAGCAGACGCATCAGCACGTCGTCTTTCACGATCTCGGCCGAGCGGTCCTCGAAGAACAGCTCGGCTTCGCCGTCGTAGACGTCGAGGCCCAGATAGCCGAGCTGCCCCGTCTTGAGCGCAGCGATGCACGCCCGCGCGTCGACCAGGCCGCCGCGACCCGTGTTGACGATCATCACGCCGCGCTTCATCTGCGAGAGCGAATCGGCGTTGATCAGGTGCCGCGTGGCCGGGTTCAGCGGGCAGTGCAGCGAGACGATGTCGCTCGTGCGCAGCAGGTCGTTCAGGGCCACGTATTCGACACCCAGGTCCTCGCACTCCTGGTTGCGGATCAGGTCGTACGCGATGACGCGGCAGCCGAAGCCGAGCATGATCCGGCAAAACACCAGCCCCACGCCGCCCGTGCCGACCACGCCGACGGTGGAGCCGTGCAGATCGAAGCCCATCAGCCCTTCCAGCGAGAAATTCGAGTCGCGCACGCGCGCGTAGGCGCGATGCAGCTTGCGGTTGAGCGTCATGACCAGGCTGGCTGCGAACTCTGCCACCGCGTAGGGCGAGTAGGCGGGTACGCGCACGACGGTGAGCCCCAGCTCCTTTGCCGCCGCGATGTCGACGTTGTCGAAGCCGGCGCAGCGCAGCGCGATCAGGCGCGTCTGGCCGGCGCGCAGGCGCTCCAGTGCGGCCCTGGGCAGCGCGTCATTCACGAAGATGCACACGCCGTCGAACTGCGCGCCCAGCTCCGCCGTCTCCGCATCCAGCCTCGTCTCCAGAAACGTGAGCTGATGCCGGCCGGCATTGGCCACCTCCAGCGGCGCGCGGCCGCTGCGCTGACTGCTGAAAACTCCGATCTTCATGCTCGCCTCCTCGCCTCATCCGTGCGGCGCGCCTCAATGGGGCGCTACCGTGTGCCCGTCTGCTCCAGCGATGCTCTGGCTCGCCGGCTCGATCCGCACCTCGACCGGAGAATTGTGCCAGATCTTCTGGCAATACTCACGGATCGAGCGGTCGGAGGAGAACTTCCCCGAGCGCGCCGTGTTGCGGATCGACAGCTGGGCCCAGCGTTCGCGATCCGCCAGCGCCGCGCTCACCCGCTCCTGACATGCCGCATAGTCGGCAAAGTCTGCCAGCACCAGGAACGGATCGCTGTACAGCAAGCTGTCGAGCAGCGGCCGGAAGAGCTCGCGGTCGCCCCGCGAGAAGCGGCCCGAGGCGATCCAGTCGAGCGCACCGCGCAGCTCGGCGTTTTGTTCCACGTGCGCGAGAGGGCGGTAGCCAGCTCGCTTCACCTCGCTGACTTGCTGGGCGTTCAGACCGAAGAGGAAGAAGTAGTCAGCACCCACTTCCTCGCGGATCTCGACATTGGCGCCGTCCAGCGTGCCGACCGTGAGCGCGCCATTCATCATGAACTTCATGTTGCCCGTGCCCGAGGCCTCTTTACCGGCCGTGGAGATCTGCTCCGATACATCGGCAGCGGGATAGATGCGCTGCGCGCTGGTGACGTTGAAGTCGGGGTAGAACACCACCTTCAACCGGCCCCGCAGCGCGGCGTCCTGATTGACGACCTCGGCGATGCCGTTGATCAGGCGGATGATCAGCTTGGCCATCTGGTAGCCGGGCGCCGCTTTGCCCCCGAACACGAAGCAGCGCGGCGGCAGATCGAGCCGCGGGTTCTCGAGCAGCCGGCGATAGAGCGCCACGATGTACAGGGCGTTCAAGTGCTGGCGCTTGTACTCGTGGATGCGCTTGACCTGAACGTCAAAGCACGCATCCGGATCGACGACGATGCCCGTCTGGCGCCGGATGTGCTCGGAGAGCACCTGCTTGTTCTTGCGCTTCACCGCGCGCCAGCGCTCGCGGAAACCCGCGTCCCGTGCCAGCGGCTCGAGCGCGCGCAGCCGGCTCAGATCGTTGAGCCAGCCTTCACCCAGGCTCTCGGTCAAGAGCCGGGCCAGGCCGGGATTGGCGAGGGCCAGAAAGCGCCGGGGCGTGACGCCGTTGGTCACGTTCGTGAAGCGATCGGGCCACAGCCGGGCAAAGTCGTGCAAGACCGTCTGCTCGAGCAGCGCGGTATGCAGCGCCGCGACGCCGTTCACCGCGTGGCTGCCCACGGTGGCGAGGTGCGCCATGCGCACGCTCTTGCTCCCGTGCTCGTCGATCAGCGACATGCGCGCGACGCGCGCTTCATCTCCGGGGAAGCGCGCGCGCACCTGCGCGAGGAAGCGCTGGTTGATCTCGTAGATGATCTCCAGCGGGCGCGGCAGCAGCTCGCGAAAGAGCGGCAGCCCCCAGGTCTCCAGCGCCTCGGGCAGCAGCGTGTGGTTCGTGTACGCGAGCGTGCGGCAAGTGAGCTCCCAGGCCTGCTCCCAGGGCAACTGCTTTTCGTCCACCAGGATTCGCATCAACTCGGCCACGGCGACCGAAGGGTGTGTGTCGTTCAGCTGCACCGCGAAGGCGTCTGGCAGCCGCGTCAACGGTTCCTCCCGCAGCTCGAGCAGACGCAGGATGTCTTGCAGCGAACAGGACGTGAAGAAGTACTGCTGCGCCAGCCGCAGCCGTTTGCCGGCCTCGGGCTCGTCATTGGGATAGAGCACCTTGGAGAGCGTCTCCGAGTTCACCTTGGCGCGGACGGCGCCGTAGTAGTCGCCCTCGTTGAACTCCTCGAGATCGAACGCCTCGACCGCCTCGCTCTTCCACAGCCGCAGCGTGTTGCAGGTGTTGACGCGATAACCGAGCATCGGAAAGTCGCAGGCCAGACCTTTGACCCGGTTCGCCGCGATCCAGCGCACCCGGTAGCGGCCCTCGCCGTCGGTGAAGGCCTCGGTGTGGCCACCGAACTGGACGTAGTACGCCACCTCGGGCCGCAAGAGCTCCCAGGGCGATCCTTTCTGCAGCCACTTGTCGGTGCGCTCGCGTTGCCAGCCGTCGACCAGCTCTTGATCGAAGATTCCGAACTCGTAACGGATGCCGTAGCCAATGGCCGGCACCTGCAGTGTGGCGAGCGAGTCCATGTAGCACGCCGCCAGCCGGCCCAGGCCGCCGTTGCCGAGCCCGGGCTCTTCTTCGATGGCGAGCAAGTCGTCCAGGTCTTGCCCCAGCGCGCGCATCGCCTCGCGCGCCTTGGCCTCGATGCCGAGGTTGGCCAGGTTGTTCGCCAGCTGCGGCCCGATCAGGAACTCCGCGGACAGGTAACAAGCCACCTTCGCGTCCGCCTGCGCCTGGGCCTGCACGGTGTTCACCCAGTGCGCGAGCATGCGATCGCGCACGGTGAACGCGAGCGCCATGTACCAGTCGTGTGGGGTTGCGATCCGTGGAAAACGCCCCTGCCGGGAGCTCAGGTTGTCCAGCACATCGCGCTCCAGCGTGTCACCCCGGACGCCAAAATTTGCCGCTACCAAATCGCTCTTTGCTCGACTCACGAGGCCCCCCTTCGTGTGGTCAGCGTAGCGACCGCAGCAGTGCATCGCAAGCTGCTGGAACCGCAAAACACGCGAGAAGGATCTCGCTCAACATGCGACGTGAAGCGTGGGTAACGTGCTCGCACGCGCGCGCAGCACGCAGACGCCGGGTTGCACAATTCATCATGTGCAACAGCGCAGCGCGGTGTCACGCTCTCTGCCTGGCGATGCGGCGCAGCGCTGCCCGAGGGGGAGGGGCAACAATTGATGACCAGTGCGAATCCGAGCAGTCCGAGTGCCAATCCAATCAGCAGCCTGGGTGAGCCGCGGCTCGTCTCACGCTTCACGCATACCGTCAGTGATGAGTTGCGGATCCCGGAGCGGATCGAGATCGGCGCCGAGCCCGGGCTCTCCTTCGAGCTGGCGGGACCACGCGCGCGGATGTTCTTCGATCCGGCCCGGACGCGCGCCGCCATCGTGACCTGCGGCGGGCTGTGCCCGGGCTTGAACAACGTCGTGCGTTCGGCCTTCTTCGAGCTGCACTATGGCTATCGCGTGGCGGAGGTGATCGGGTTTCGTGGCGGCTACGCCGGGCTCGACCCCACCACTGCTGCCGAACCGATGGTGCTCAGCCCCGAGGTCGTGGACAGCATCCATCAAAAGGGCGGAACCATTCTTGGCACCACGCGCGGGCCCGTGGATGTCGGCCGGGCCGTGGATAACCTGATTCGGCGCGGCGTGGACATGCTGTTCACGGTCGGCGGCGACGGCACGCAGCGGGGTGCCAAGGCACTCTATGAGGAGGCACGCCGCCGCGGCTACGCGCTGTCCGTGGTCGGTATCCCGAAGACCATCGACAACGACATTCAATACGTGGCGCGCACCTTCGGCTTTCTCTCCGCAGCCGAAGAGGCGGTGCGCGTGCTCGACAGCGCGCACACCGAGGTGCGCAGCGTGCCGGGCGGGGTCGGGCTCGTGAAGTTGATGGGCCGCCATGCGGGCTTCGTCACGGCCTGCGCCACCGTGGCCAGCCAGGACGTGAACTTCGCGCTGATCCCCGAGGTGCCATTCGAGCTCGAGGCGTTTCTGGAGGCGCTGGAGCAGCGCATGCTGTTCAAGTCGCACGCGGTGATCGCCGTGGCGGAGGGCGCCGGCCAGGACCTGCTCCCGGCGAGCGATCGCACGGACGCCAGCGGCAACGCGATCCTGGGCGACATCGCGGGCTTCCTGCGCGAGC
>JAICTU010000186.1 GCA_025936205.1 Polyangiaceae bacterium
CGAAGCCCAGGGCTACGACACGAGGACCCTGCATTTCGAAGGCGACGCGGTCGTGGTCGAGGACGACATGGTGATGTCGCGGGGGGTGCTGCTCGGTGAGGCCGAGGCCGAAGCGAGCGGAGTGCTCGAGAAGGGGTACTTCATCACCGGGCCCCTCTTTGCTGGCAAGCGCGTCGCGCTCAGCTTTGCGGCGAACGTGAGCAGCGCCTGGCGAACCGCCTTCAACGCCGCAAAAACTGAGTGGAATAGCAAGACTCCCATGTTCGCGCGGGACCCCGGCGGCGCCGGCACCATCTCCGTCAGTGTGCAGGCCCTGGTGAATTCCACCACTCACCGGCCCGACACTGGAACGATTGCGCTAGGGTCAATTCCCACTCAGGGCCGGTCCATCATTCTCAACTCGAACTACTCCAATGCTTCCTGTGGCCAAACCATCGAAAACATGAGCGCCAGCCAGAAAGCATTCCAGGCGTTGCACGAGATGGGCCACGTGCTCGGGTTCGCCCACCCGCCGCCCAACCCCACCCAGAGCCCGCGGGAACACATCGCTGGAACAGCGACGAACACCGGCCTGATCGAGCCCAGTTACGCCACCGTGATGGCTCAAGGCTGTGGCACTCGCACCACGCTGACATCGGACGACATCCTGAGCGCTCAGAAGAAGTACCCGAGCTGCGTCGCGAAATGTGAGAACGACTGCACCTTCAACGACCCATCGCAAATCGGTCTGTGTCAAGCCGCATGCCCAGCTCAGTGCGGCGGCTGATCGCGTGCTGAGCGGGCTCGATGCACGGACGCGGTGCTCCGAGGGGGGGCGTGTCCGCTTCTGCGGTACGAGCGACCGCGCTGTCGCGTCCGCGCTCGACAAGTCTGCGCCTACTCGCGCTGCCGTAGCAGGGGCAAGCGGGGCATGGCGTGCAGCACCGCCTGACGCGTGCCCGGGTCGATCTCGACGGTGCGGCCCCTGCCATCGACCTCGCCCGTGGGGCCTGGCGCATCGCGGCGCAGCTGCCACCAGGCCCGCGCTCGGTCGGCGCTCCATTTTGCGGGGGTGGCGCAGCCCGCGAGGGCACGCTCGAGCTCTGCGGCGCTGGCATAGCGGTCCCCAGGGGATTTCGCCAGGCAGCGCAGGACGACCGCCTCCAGATCCGCCGGGACGGCGCGCCCCAGGCGCTCGCTCGGTGGGATGGGTGCGGAGTGCAGGTGGTGCGCGCAGACCTCGAAGACCGAGCCGCCAGTGAACACCGGCTGCGCAGTGAGCATGTAGTATGCGACGGCGCCCAGAGAGTAGATATCGCTGCGCAGATCGGCCACGGTGGAGCCCTGCAGCGCCTCGGGAGAAATGAAGAGCGGTGTGCCGAGGACCACGTTCTGTGCCGTGACCGCGCTGGGCGCTTCCGCATTGTTCTTGGCCAGCCCGAAGTCGAGGACCTTCACCGCGTCGGGCTCGCCCCAGCGCCGGCATACGAACACGTTCGCGGGCTTGATATCACGATGGACCAACTCCACGTTGTGCGCCTCGTCCAGTCCCCGCGCCACCTGCCGCACGATGTGGATCACTCGCTCCGGAGGCTGCGGCCCGTCCGCGACGACCAGCTTCTCCACGTCCATCCCGTCCAGGAGCTCCATCGCGTAGTAGAAGGAGCCGTCGGCGGTGCGACCGTAGTCGTGGACCGTCACGATATTCGGATGGTTGAGGCCGGCCAGGACCTGCACCTCCTGCTCGAAGCGGACGAGGCTGGTATCGCCGCCGTTGGCCAGGAGCTTGATCGCCGCGGGGCGGCGCAGCATCGCGTGGCTTGCGCGGTAGACCACTCCCATACCGCCTTCCCCGAGCTTTTCGCCGAGCGTGTATTGCCCCAGCTTCCGCGCGTCCCGGACATCGCGCCGCAGCCCATATAAAAGGGCGGAGGCCACGCAGGAGAAGATCAGCGCGATCAGGGACCAGTTCACGGTGAAACCCACCATGGTGATCCACGACAGCGCCTGGTCATCGAATCGATGCGGCCCCAACACCACGCCGAGAATTGTGGGGCCACACATGAGCACGCCGCACAGCAGCGTGCGCGGGACCGTGCTCGGCACGATCAGCGCGCGGAAGAGCAGGGATGCAGATGAATCCGATCAGATTCTCGAAGACGCCGGAGATCGTGCCCAGATCGCCGAGCATGAGGAAGATGTTGTCGGCTCCGATCGCCAGGCTGCCGGCGAAGTCCGTGGTGAGCAACACGGGAACCGAGCGCGGCCGCCCGCGGCCGACGCTCCAGTAGAGCGCATAGATCCCCGTGAGCAGGATCACATCCCACGAAACGATGTGCCCCAGCGAGCGCTCGAGACCGACGCTGGGAACCCAGATGATCGCATAAATAGCCAGTACAGGATGCTCTGGGCGACCAGCGCCTTGCCGTACAGCGCGAGGCGACGCTGGAGCAGCGTATGACCGCCGATGGTACTGGGCTCGAGTGCAGGATCGCTCTGCAGCCCTTCATCCCCAGCCCGGGCTAACAGCGCGCGCATCGGCGACAACAGACCTGAGTCCTGGCGCGCTGTCGAGAGGGGCTCGCCCTGGACCCGTGGGCCGGGCAGGTCGGGGGGACACGACTTCTCGCGAGAGCTCACTCGCGCTAGGCTCGCCGCCACTTCAACAGTTCCGGAGGAGCATGCGACAGCTCGCGATCTCAATGGCCGTCATGAGTATCCTCGTGGCGCAGGCGCAGAACTCGGCGCCGCAAGCTCCGCCGGCAACTCCAGCGCGTCCCACGCCGCCGACTCGCGCCGTCGATGGTCCCGGCGCACCGCCCTTCACGAAGGTCGCGTCCGGAAACGCGCCGCTCCTCGAGGGCAATTTCGTGATCGGCCCCGATTACTCGCCAGCCCCCGAGCTCACGGTCAGGGACGGCGTGCCTGTCGGGAATGTCACGCAGTTCACGATGGAGTCGAAGGACAGCAAGTTCTATCCCGGCATCGCGCGGGATGTTTTCGGTACGCCGGACCCCGAGAACCCCAAGTCGCTGATCGTCGAGACGCATCCCAAGGACTATCAGCGCACGATCACGGTCTACGTGCCGAAGCAATACCAGCAAGGCAAGCAGGCCCCGCTCCTCGTCACGCACGATGGCCCGAAGCTCGGCGAACCGGACACCCTGCTGCCGCGCGTGCTCGACAATTTGATCGCACAGAAGCGCGTGCCTCCCATGGTCGCCGTGATGATTCAGAACGGCGGCGGCGACGCGCAGGGCTCCGAGCGCGGACTCGAGTACGACACCATGTCCGGCAAGTTCGCCGAGTTCATCGAGGCGGAGGTGCTCCCCGCGGTGGAGAAGCGCGCGCACGTGAAACTCTCGCGCAAGGGCAAGGACCGGGCAGTCATGGGCTGCAGCTCGGGCGCGGCTGCGGCATTCACGATGGCCTGGAACCACCCCGAGTGGTACCAGCGCGTCATCAGCTACTCGGGCACCTACGTCAATCAGCAGTGGCCGTTCAATTCCGCGACACCGGGCGGCGCCTGGGAATACCACAACGGCATCATCGCCAGCTCGCCAGTGAAGCCCCTCCGCATCTGGATGCAGGTCGGTGACCGCGACCTCTACAACCCGAACGTGATGCGCGATGACATGCACGACTGGGTGGCAGCCAACCATCGGTTTGCTGCGGCATTGAAGTCCAAGGGCTACCACCATCAATACGTCTTTGCCCTCGACTCGTCCCATTGTGACCGGCGCGTGCGAGAACAGACGCTTCCGGCTGCGCTCGAGTTCGTGTGGAAAGACCGGTAAGGGCCACCGCCATGTCCAGACACATTGCGAAGAATGCGATCGTGCGCTGCAGTTCGAAGGAAACGGTGGCGCACCCGCTCAACCCGCGAGCCAAACGCCGCACGCTGTCACTGGGCGACGAGACCGGACTCAGCAGATGCGCCGTCCATCTCAACATTGTCGCACCCGGCGACGAAACCACCGAGTCCCACGTGCACGAGTTCGTCGATGAGTTCGTGTACATTCTTTCTGGCAACGCGACAGTGTTCCTCGATGGCGCCGAGCACGAAGTCACCGCCGGTGATTTTATCGCCTTTCCGGCGCGCGGCCCCGCGCATTGGATGAAGAACACGGGGACGGCCGAGTTGGTCTACCTGGTCGGAGGGGATCGCTCCGATCACGACGTGTGCGACTACCCGAGCCTCGACAAGCGCGTCTACGTCTCGAAGGTGCCTGAAGGGCGGCGCCTGGACTTTGTGGACCGTAAGAGCATCAGCAGCGTGCGGCGACCGTAGCGGGTCCAGGGTCGGGGCCACGCTCCCCATCCTTCGTGCAGGGCGCTGTCGCCAGCACGGTTCCCAAGAAATCTTCGCATGTCAATGTAGTCGCGTCCGAAGTTTTCACGACGCGAGCGTCGCCGTTTTGTTAGGGGAGACACGATGCTGGAGCTGCCTGTGACTCTCGCCGGGCTTGGCGTGGGATTGATTGTGGGCCTGACGGGAATGGGCGGCGGCGCTTTGATGACGCCGATTCTCATTCTGTTGTTCGGCATGCAGCCTCTGGCGGCCGTATCGAGTGACCTGGTGGCTTCGATGCTCATGAAGCCCGTCGGCGCCGCCGTGCACTTGCAGCGACGGACCGTCAAGGGGCGGCTGGTGCTCTGGCTCGCGCTCGGATCGGTTCCGTCGGCGTTCCTGGGCGTGGTGCTGCTGCAACGTCACGCCGGTGGCGCGGAGCTCCAATACTGGGTCAAGCGCGCGCTGGGCGCTGCACTATTGTTGGTCGCGACGACCCTGTTCGCGCGTCCGCTGCTAGCGCGCAGGCGCCCGTCGGCGCCCGCTGCAGCTCTGAAGGTGAAAGCGTTGCCCACCTTGCTGATCGGCATCATCGGCGGGCTGGTCGTGGGCCTCACCTCGGTCGGCTCCGGATCGCTGATCATGATGATGCTGCTCCTGGCCTATCCCGGCATTCGGCTCACGGATCTCGTCGGCACGGACTTGGTGCAAGCGGTTCCGCTGGTTGTCTCGGCTGCGCTGGCGCATCTGCTGTTTGGTGACTTTCATTTCGGTGTGACTGCATCGATTCTGCTCGGCAGCCTGCCCGGCATCTACATCGGCGCACGCCTCTCGTCCCGCGCCTCGGATCGACTCATCCGTCCGTTGCTCATGGTCGTTCTGGTGGCTTCCGGGGCGCAGTTGCTCGGTGCGAGCAACTGGGTGACGGTCCTTCTGACGGCGATGCCGGCGGTCGGTGCGGGCATTCACTTCCTGCTCAGCCCGCCGCGCACGAACGCGAGCGCCAATGCACGGTCGAACGGGGTGGCGGCGTCTTGAGCTCGATCCGTACCTTGCGTTGACGCCGCCACCGCGAAGCGGGCTCCAGCCCACTCCCGTTCACCGTAAGCGCATCCGCGATGCCCTGGCCAGCCCACGCTGGACGAGACGCTAGCCCTGCTGACGGCCATTTCTTCACGCTGAGGGGCGGGAAGGTCGTGCCGGGCGCTGGCCGGGCGGGTACGCTGTTTCGATGTTGCGCCGGCACTCTGTGCTGCCGGCAGCACGGTTCAGCGCCAGCCTGACCGCCTGCGCGAGTTTGGGGCGAAATGTGGCTGAAATGGCGCGTGAAATGCGGCTGATAGATCAAAATGTGGCGTGCAAGGGGGTCCTCCATCTCGAGGATTCCAGGGTCCTGACGCAGGATCCGTTTTGTACCTCCGGGGTTATTGACCTGGGGAGAGGTACAGATGGCACACATCCCGAATCTGCGGCGGCGGCCGGCGGTTGCGAAGGCGGCGAAGGCAGCGAAGTCGTTTCCTTACATCGATACCCTGTTTGACTACGGGAGCTTTCTGCGCGGCGCCGGGGATGCGATCGGTCGGTTGCCATCGCACGTCGCACACGAGCCGATCGCCGTGGTGGGGTCGGGCGTGGGCGGGTTGGTGGCCGCCTATGAGCTGCTGCGCGCGGGCGCGCGGGATGTGACCATCTTCGAGGCCAGCGCGCGTCCCGGCGGGCGGTTGTACAGCCGTCCTTTCACGGCGACGCACCCGGAGTTCCTGGCGGAGCTGGGCGCGATGCGCTTTCCGCCCAGTGAGTTTGGTCTGTTTCACTATCTGGATGCGCTCGGGATCCCGCATACACCGAACTTCCCGGATCCCGGGAAGGTGCTGACGAACATTGGTTATCGGGGCCGTACGTACGTCTGGGCGGCGGACTCGCAGCATCCGCCCGCGCTCTTCACGCGGGTGGCGAAGGGCTGGGATGCGCTCGTGCACGAGGGCTGCTTGCTGGCGAACGGGGTGCGTTTGCCGGCTCCGGTGAGCATCACGGCGGCGCTGCAGCAGGGGCATCGGGAGCAGGCCGTGGCCGCGTGGCGCAGCTATATCCAGGCGTTCGAGAACGTCTCCTTCTACTCGGGGCTGGTGAGCATCTTCACGGCGCCGCAGCCGCCGGGCGGAGAGCGCTGGCTGCCCACGGACTTCGAGTTGTTCGGGGCGCTGGGGCTCGGCTCGGGTGGCTTTGGACCGCTGTACCAGATCGGTTTCCTCGAGCTGCTCCGGCTGATCGTCAATGAGCTGGAGACGGATCAGGAGCTGGTGATGGGCGGCATCGAGTCGCTGGCCAAGGCGTTCTGCGAGCAGCGCTTCCATGGGCGGCGCCTGTACGATCGGATTCGGCTGGCCACCGCTGTCACCGGGGTGTCACACGGGCAGGATCGCAGGCCGCTGGTGTCGCTCGGCCATGGCCGTGCGGAGCACTTTTCACGGGTTGTCGTCGCGGCCACCAACCGGGCGATGAACATCGACATGGGGCTCGGCTACGATCTGGGCATTCTGACCGATCAGCAACGCAGCGCCCTGAGCGGCGTGCACATGACGAGCTCCTCGAAGGTGTTCGTGATGACGCGCGACAAGTTCTGGCAGACGCAGCGCGACCTGCCGGCCAACATCCAGACGGATACGCTGGTGCGCGGCGTGTATTGCCTGGACTACGCGCCCAACGACCCGCGCGCGCCCGGCGTCGTGCTCTTGAGCTACACCTGGGAGGACGACTCGACGCAGCAGCTCGGGCTGCGCGACAAGCGGGCACGCGTGCAGCGGCTGGTGCAGGACGTGGCGCGCACCAACCCTGATTTCGCGCGGCACGTGGTGCCGATCCACGAGGACTATGCGACCTATACCCAGGTCATCGACTGGGAGCTGGAGCCGCACTTTTACGGGGCTTTCAAGCTGAATTTCCCCGGCAACGACGAGCTGTCGCGGCGCCTCTTCTATCAGTTCCTGGGCTGCAAGGACGCGGCGACGGATCCTTTCGTGTACCTGGCCGGCGACAGTCAGTCCTTCACGGGGGGGTGGATCGAGGGCGCGATCCAGACGGGGGTGAACGCCGCGTGCGCCGTGATCCGCAGCCTCGGCGGCAGCCTGTACACGCTGGAGAACCCGGTCGATGCGGCGCGGCCGACCGCCTACGACTACAATCCCGAATAGGAACGAGGCAAGACGCGGCTGACGCCAGATTCCTTTGTGTGCGATTGTGTCTAGATCTCAACTTCAGACGCGGCGGTTCCGTACCGGGGGGTGGTGGCGGAAGAGCGGGCGACCCGATGCGAAACAGCGTCCCGCCAGCTGCGCCCTGAGGGACAGAGATGACGCTCGCGCTGACCACGGAGGATCTGCAGACCCTGTCGGAGGTGTTCGCGGTGCTCGCGGAGCGCCAGGACGAGCACGGCCTGCGCGTCTATCTCGGCGAGCAGTTGTCGCGCCTGCTCGGCGCCGATTACTACGCCTCCTATCTGTGGAGCGAGGTCTCGAGCAGCTTCACCGGGCGGGTCTCGCTGAACATGTCGGACTCGAACCTGTCCAGCTACGAGGCGTACTATCAGTTTCACGACCCGATCACGCACCTGCTGCGCGAGCGGGGCGAGCCGACGCTGGTGACCCAGGTGCTGCCGCAGGAGGAGCTGCTGAAGACGGAGTTCTTCAACGACTTTCTGAGTCAGGACGGCCTGTACTGGGGACTCAACCTGCACGTGCGCGTGGCCGGGGAATGTACCGGCGATCTGCGCATCTGGCGCGACCGGCGGCGCGAGAATTTCGACCAGCGCGAGCTCTCGATCCTGCGCCTGGTGGCTCCGGCCTTTCGCAATGCGCTGCGCCGCTCGGCGCACTCGCGCGAAGCTCCTGGCTCTCGCCCGGAGCAGGCGCTGACCGAGCGCGAGGCACAGATCGCGCGCCTGGTGGCGAGCGGCCTCTCCGACAAGGAAATTGCGCAGAGTTTGAGCATCAGCTTCACGACCGTACGCACGCACCTCAAGCGGGCCTTCGGCAAGCTGGGCGTGGACAACCGCGTGAAGCTGGCCTCGCACTTCCGGGAGACCGGACGCGCGGCGACCTCGCTCGTGCTCGATCCCTGGCGCAAGTGAGCTCCTCCTCAGGATTGAGGAGCCAGCTCAATCACCCTTAGGGTGAGATCTGCAGCGAACGTTCTCTCAGGCACACTCCTCAGCCCATCAAAACCATGCCCCGCCATGAAATGCTCATCGTCGTGCGCCTCTCCCGGCAAGAGCTGGCGGATGCGCTGCGCCGTCCCCTGGGCGATCTGGCGGTGCAGCGGCTCGGAGGGCTGACGGTGGTGTTGCGCCCGGCGCGCGAGCACGAAGCCTGTTGTGAAGTGCCGGTCGATCTCGTCGGAGCGCTGGGCAGCCCCATCTCGCTGCGGGCGCTCGCGGGGGCGTTTCGCCCCGTCGAGCCGGCGCTCTTTCGCCGGCTCCGTGCCTGCCCGGCGCTGGCCAAGCGCTACGTGCTGGACCCCGTGGCCACCCTGCGCGAGCTCGCGCAGGCGAGCGACACTCACGGCTTCGCGAAGTGACCGACGAACAGTAGCGCGTTG
The DNA here is from genome assembly GCA_025936205.1 of Polyangiaceae bacterium. The sequence goes on from JAICTU010000186.1 coordinate 8,864, forward strand.
CTCTGCACGTCGCGGATGAAGAAGACGAAGGGGTGATCGAAGACGACCGGGATGGGTGGCGGCGGAATCGAGACGCCCACGGCCACGAAGGCGGTGGCGGCGGCTGCCTCGGTGCCTTCTTCATCGAGCTTTAACGTTGCCTGATGAAGCGCGTCACTGATGAAGACCGGAGGCGACCCCAGCCCGCTGAAGTCAGCCGTCCCGCTGAAGGCCCGCTGCATACCGAGCGCCATCAAGCGAGCTTTCAGGGGGACTTTGCTCTCGATCTCGAGCTTGGGAAAGGTCAGCTGCAGGTCCGTGCTCTGCAAACTGCTCACGGCCGCGGCCACGGACCCGGCATCCAGCCCCGCCACGAATGCGGAGAAGGTGCCGGGGCTGGGCATGATCGCTACCAGCTCGAGCTCCCTGCCCGAGTAGGGCAAAGCGACTGCTTCGAAGCCAGGCCCCGTGAAATGCGAGCCCTGGATGCGCCCGTGCATCATCGGTGTGTCGTGCGCTTCACCCGCGAAGTCCGTGAACGGCGCAATGTTGGTCGATGATTTCTCGAACTGTGTCTCCCAGCGAGACTTGAAGTACAGCGCATTCGTCAGCACGAGCTGCACGTCGGAGCTGATCGAGCCTGCGGGTAAGAGCTCATCAATCAACTGCTCCGTGTCCTTCGCCACCTTCTGATTGATGGCAGCGCGCGCGGCCTCCGGATCGCTCGCGAAGGGCGCCAGGAACGTGCCGGCGCCGTAGTAGGCCGACAGCGTATTCAGGAACGCCGCCGTCGGAGCGAAGCCGCGCGCCAGCCACAGGTCGTTGCTCACGTGCAGCGTCTGGGCGTTCTGGTCCTCATTGCCCGCATGATTGCGGCGCTCCAGCGCCTGGGCCATCGTATTTCGCGCCTCGTGAAATGTCGGCCCGTCGTCGTTCGAAAATGCTAGCGCCCTGTCGATCTCGCTCTTCGTCTCACCCTCCGCACCCGCGACCAGCATGGCCGTGCAGGTCGAGATGCTGTAGGGCGAAAAGAACGCGTTCTGCTCTGGCTTTGCTTCCTCGTGATACAGCTTCCAACCGAATTGCCAGCCGTCGTCCGACGCGGAGTTCGGCAAAGCTCCATTTGCAGCCAGGCGCGTCGCCGTGCCGCGCAGCTCTTGCAACACGCGACCGGCGTCCCCAGTCTGTTCGTCCCCCGTCTGACCGCCGCCGCACCCGCACGTGAAACACAGCGCGGCTGCGAAAGCAGGTCTGAAAGCAGCTGCAAAAGCACATGCCGAAGACCTCATAGCCTTCACTATGCGCGGCCATTCAGGCTGCGTCTAGTTAGTCTCCGCACATTTCATGGCTCTCCAGAGCACCGTGATGTGCGATAGTCCATGAATGGGTGGCTCGGAAGCGAACAGCTTCGACTACGGGCAGCTGGGGGCCGAGCTGATCCGCGCGCTGCGCGGCAAGCGCTCGCAGACGGCGCTGAGCCGCCGCATCGGTTACAAGACCAACGTCGTCTACCTCTGGGAGGCGCAGAAGGGCGCGCCGACGGGCGCCGGCTTCTTGCAGCTCGCGCAGCGCGCCGGCGTCGATGTGCGCCACTCGCTGGAGCAGTTCTATCGCAAGTCACCGCCGTGGCTCGCCGAGCACGATCCCACCTCCGTCGAGGGCGTCGCCGCGCTGCTCGATGACTTGCGCGGCCAGAGCACGCTGGTCGAGACGGCGAGCAAGCTGCGCGTCTCGCGCTTTGCGCTCGCGCGCTGGCTGCGCGGCGAGGCGGAGCCGCGTCTGCCCGACTTCTTGCAGCTGATCGAGGTGACGTCGCTGCGCTTGCTCGACTTCGTGGCGGCGCTGGTGGATCCGCTCTCGCTGCCGTCGCTCTCCGAGCGCTGGCAAGAGCTGCAAGCGTCGCGCCGAGCGGCGTACCAGCGCCCCTGGTCGCATGCGGTGCTGCGCGCGCTCGAGCTGCGTCAGTACCAGGAGCTGCCGTCGCACGTGCCCGGCTGGATCGGGCGCATGCTCGGCCTCGATCCCGGCGAGGAAGAAGCGTGCCTCGAGCTGCTGGCGGACACGGGCCAGATCGAGCTCCGCCAGCAGAAGTGGCGCGTGCGCCAGGTGCTCACGGTCGACACGCGCAAGGACCCGGAGGCTGCGCGCCACCTCAAGGCCTGGTGGTCGCGCGTCGGCAGCGAGCGCTTCCTGGCCCATGCCGATGGGGTATTTTCCTACAACCTGTTCGGTGTCTCCAATGCGGACCTGGAGCGCATCGAGGCCCTGCAGCGCGCCTACTTCCGCGAATTGCGCAACATCGTGGCTCAATCCGAGCCCGTGGAAAACGTCGCCGTCGTCAACCTGCAACTATTCTCGCTGCTGGTGCGGCAGTAGAGTCGGCTGCCCTCGAACACGCCGCAGCAGGAGAACCCCCATGCCCGAAGACGAACGCGCGATCCGCACCCTCATCGCCAACTGGATGGCAGCCTCGCGCAGCGGCGACCTCGCGCGCGTGCTGAGCCTGATGGCGGACGATGTGCTCTTCCTCACGCCGGGCCAGCCCCCCTTCGGCAAGGAGAAGTTTGCGGAGATCTCGCGCGGCATGAAAGACTTGCGCATCGACGGCAAGAGCGACGTGCAGGAGGTCGTGATCAACGGCGAATGGGCCTGGTGCCGCACCCAGCTGCAAGTCACCGTCACCGCCCCGGACGGCAAGGTCGTGCGCCGCTCGGGCCAGACGCTGAGCGTCCTGCGCAAACAACTGGACGGCAGCTGGCAGCTCGCTCGCGACGCGAACCTGCTCGCGACCGAACCCGCCTCCTGACGGCAGCCGAGCTCAGACGCGCCGGAGGAAGAAGCGCTCTTCCACCAGAATGCACTGCGATGCGCGGGCGCGCGCTAGATTCGCCTTGGCTTCCGGATCGGCGATCAGCTTGTCGTGGTACTTCTCATAGGCTGCCAGGGTCTCGAACTCGATCAGGGCCAGCCCCAGATTGTTGGCGCTCTCCTGGGGCACGAAGTAGCCGAGCAGCCGTCCCCCGCAGCGTTCGATGATCGGTGGCCAGCGGCGCGCGTACTCCTCGAACGCGGGCAGCTGGAAGGGGTCGAGCGTGTAGCGAATGCAGCAGACAATCATGGCTGCATCGGAGCAAGCGCGATGCCGTCCTGCCGCCCGCGCGCTTCCGGCGGCGATCGGAGTTTGGTCCGTGCGCCCCTGACACAGGTATGACGCTGCTGCCGCCTCGAGGCGGAGAGCCCGGTCCCTTCGTGCTACGCTCGCATTGCTCTGACCGGATTCGTGCGGGCTGCCTTCAGCGCCGGGAAGAAGCCGCCGAGCACCCCCACGACGGCGCCGGACACGATCGAGCGCAGCAGGATCAGTGGGGTGGGCTGAAACGGGAAGGTGATCTCGTTGCCGGTACCGTAGTTGGTGGCGGAGAAGGTGGCGAAGGAGAGCAGGCAGGCGAGCCCGGCTCCGAGCGCCGCTCCGGCGAGGGCCAGCAGCGTCGACTCCAGCAGAAACGCCCAGAGCACTTGCCCGGAGCTGAAGCCCAGCGCGCGCAGCACGCCGATCTCGCGGCGGCGCTGGGCGATGGCGGCGTTCATGGTGATGGCGGCCCCGAGCATCGCGCCGCACGCAAAGATGATGCTCACCAGGTCGCCGAGCGTCTGCACGCTGCGCGAGAGCCCTTCCGAGACCTTCTCGTAGTAGGCGCGCTCGCGCGCCACGCCGAGGCCTTCGGTCTTGTCCAGCTCCAGGCGCGAAGCAAAGCCGTCGAAGGCCGAGCTCGACTCGAGCAGCGCGGTGACGGACGACAGATAGCCCTCCCAGCCCATCGAGGTGCGCACCACGTCCAGCCCGGTCCAGAGCTCCGACTCGTAGGCAGAGCCTGCCGCGTCGAACACGCCCACGATCTGGATGTCACGCCCCTTCTTCAGGTTGAAGTGGCCGCCTAGCGCCAGGCCCTCGTAGGTCTTGTCGATGCCGCTGCCGATCATGGCCTCGTCGCTGCCCAGCTGCGGAGGGCGGCCGCGCACGACGTGCACCTCCGGGCGGAGCGTGAACACGTTGTCGCTCACGCCGCGCACTTGCACCGACGAGATGCGGCTCGGATCATCGATGCGCGGCACGAAGAGCTGCACCAGCGACTCCGCCGTGACCAGCGGCTCGCCGCTCGCGGCATGGCGCACGCCGGGCGCGCCCGTGGCCGCGGTGAGCACGCCCTGGCGGATGCGCGATTCGACCTCCGCGTAGGCGTCGTGTTGCATCACCAGCGCCTTGTCGTCACGCCCGGCGCGCAGCAGGGTGCTGCGCATGCCGGAGGAGAGCATCTGCGAGGCGCAGAGCACGAACACGACCAGAGCGATGCCGCTCGCGGTGGCGGCGGTGGTGGCGCGCCGGGCCCACAGGCTGCGCGAGCTGTAGCTGAAGGGAATGGCCATGCGCCCTCTAGTTCACGTAAGCCAGCGACTGGGTCACCTGCAGGCGCCCTGCGCGCAGCGCCGGCAAGCCCGCCGCGATCAGCCCCAGCACCACGCCCAGCAGCAGCGAGCCCACGGCATCCGCGGTGGCCACACGTAGCGGCGCCACCTGCATCTCTTGCTGGAGGTATTCGCTGAGCGGGCCCTGCACCAGCGGATAGGCCAGGGCCACGCCCAGCCCGCCACCGGCGAGCCCGAGCACCGCCGCCTCGCCCAGCACGAAGGCCACCAGGTGCAGCGGCCTGAAGCCGATCGCTCGCAGCGTCCCGAACTCACGGATGCGCTCGCGCGTGCTGAGCGCGATGGTGTTGCCCAAGATCAGAACCACCACCCCCAGCACCAGCAGGCTGACCACGTTCATGGCGCTGAGGATCGCGCCGAAGCGGCCGACGAGGGCCGTGTTCAGGGCTTTGTCCTCTTGCGAGAAGGTCTGCGGCTCCTCACCGTCGAAGCGGATGTCGATGTCCTTTGCCAGCCGCGCGCCTTGCTTCGGGTCCGCGATCTCCGCGGCGATCAGCGCGATCTGGTCGCGCTCCTCCGCCGGCGCGAGCTCGTTCACGTAGTCCCAGTGGAACCACACGGCGCGTTGCCCGAAACCGACCCGGACGGACTTGACGATCGCGGAGATCTCGAAGGTCAGCTCCTGGCCGGGCAGCTCCGGGCTCCTGAAGTGGATCTGCTGGCCGCGCTGCCAACCGCGTTCGACCGCCAGCTCTTCTCCGACCAGCACCCCCCGCCGGTTCTGTACGAAGGCTTCCTTCTGCTCGGTGGGGGCGGTGAGCTCATAGTGCATGTCCACGAAGTCACGGGCGTCCACCGCGACGCTCAGGAAGCGCGCTGTCTCGTCTTCCGGCAGCCGCAAGTCCATCCAGGTCGCGCCCACGGCGCGACGCACGCCGGGCATTTGCCGGATGATCTCGGTGTAACGGACCGGGATCGGCCGGCCCCAACCCAGCCGGTGGCGCGTTACGACACGGTTGTTCGGGGTCTGCTTGATGCGGTCTGTCCAACCTGCGCTCAGCGTGCGCAGCAGCACGAAGGCGACCAGCGTGATGGCGACCGCGGCGACCGTGAGCAGGCCGCGCACCGGCGCCCGGCTGGCGTTTTTGATGGTGAGGCGAAACAAACTCATCCCGTCTATTCCCCGGACCCACCTCAGATGCCTGGTGTAGCGCAGTGTCGCTGAAATACCATGCTCGCCCCGCTGGATTCGGCATACTCCAGATGATGCAGGATAGTGCTCCACCGTTGGCAGCAGATTTGTTGACAGCGCAGGACCCGCCGCCGTTTCGGGCGCGCGAAGGGCATCTGGACAGCCCCTTCCTGTTCGCCGCCGACCATGCGGGGCAGCTCATTCCGCGCTCGCTCGGCACGCTCGGGCTGACGGCGGCGGAGCTGGACACCCACATCGCCTGGGACATCGGCATCGCGGGCGTCACCGATCGACTGGCGCACGAGCTTGGCGCCTTCATGATCCTGCAGACCTACTCGCGCCTGGTGATCGACTGCAATCGCTCGCCCGAGTCACCCCAGTCGATCGTCGACCATAGCGAGTACACCGCCATCCCTGGCAACCGCGGGCTCAGCCGCGAGCAGGCGGAGCAGCGCGTGCAGCAGGTGTTTCAGCCGTATCACCAGCGCATCCAGGCCGAGCTGGCGCGCCGCGAGCGCAGCGAGCAGCAGACCGTTTTCATCGCGATGCACAGCTTCACCCCGCGCTTCAAGGGCGTCGATCGGCCCTGGCATTGCGGCGTGCTCTACAACCGCGACGCGCGCCTGGCGCGCCCGCTGATCCAGCTGCTCGCGCGCGAAGGTCTCGAAGTGGGCGACAACCAACCCTACTTCGTCAGTGACGACTCGGACTACGCGATCCCGCACTACGGCGAGCGCCGCGGCAACCTGCACGTCGAGCTGGAACTGCGCCAGGACCTGATCACCTATCCGGACCAGCAAGAGCGCTGGGCGTCGCTGCTGGCGCGAGTGCTGCCCGCGGCGGTAGCGGCGCACGCTGCCCAAACCGCCCGTTAAGGGCGACGGAGGAAGCATGGCACTCGGCGACCAAAAAACGATGCAACAGTGGATCGACCAGTACGAGCTGAGTCACCAGCATCCGAAGAACCGCCTGTGCCACACCTTCGGCATCCCGATCGTGATCGCCTCTGTGCTGCTGGGCATCGCCAGCCTGTTCTGGCACCCGCTGCTCTGGGCCGCCGGCGCCTGCTTCGTCGTGGGCTGGACCTTCCAGTTCGTCGGCCACGCCTACGAAAAGAAGCCACCGGAGTTCCTCCGAGACTGGCGCTTCCTGCTGGTCGGCGCCCGTTGGTGGCTCCAGCACATCAGCGGCGCCCGGCGCTAACAGGCTTCGGCCTCCGGGCTACAGACTACAGACGGCGGGTCCTCCCGCTTGCGCGAAAGGCCAGTGCCACGCCTTCTCTGCTGCGCCCTTGCGCGAGGGCTGCTCCGGGAAGTGTGAGGTCCGGGTGCGCGAGCGCGTGCGCAGGGTGCGTTGTATCCGTGCAGCGCGGATCGCGTGAGCTGGCGGGCAGCGGGCAGATCCCGGAGTCGCGCCGGGGGCGCTTTTCATTCGCGAGACGAGGTTTCCATGGAAACCTCAGA
>JAICTU010000839.1 GCA_025936205.1 Polyangiaceae bacterium
CGTCTGCCGCTTGCAACCAGGCCGCGACATCGACCGGCGAGAGCCGCGCCAGGGCCGATCCCTCCGCATCGCGTGCGACATTGGCGAGCAACCCCGCGATCTGCGGCGCGAGCCGGAGCTCCGCCTCGCGGTAGGCGCCCACGACACACATGGGCGCACGCGCCAGCTCCCGCCCGAGCAGCAGCAAGAGCAGCAGGGACGGCTCATCGGCAGCGTGCAGATCGTCGAGCACGAGCAACAGCGGCTGGCGCCGCGCGCTCTCCTGCAACCGCCGTACTGCGCGCTCGAACAGCGCGAAGCGCAGCTCGACCGCCTCCGGCGCCAGCTCGGCCCCGGCATCTGCGAACGGATCCGCCTCCATCTGGAGGCTCCGGAACACCTGGCGCCAGGGCCAGTAGGCGGGCGCTCCGCCGGCTTCCCAGCAGCGCCCCCAGGCGACAGCCCAGCCCTGGGCCTGGGCGTCGGATGCCACCTGCTCGGCCAGCCGCGATTTGCCGATGCCGGGCTCCCCCGTGAACAGCAACAGCCGGCCCGCCCCGCGCGCGGCTCGAGCCAGCGCCGCGCGGGCGCGCCCGAGCACTTCCTCGCGGCCGTACAGCGGTTGCATTCGCCTCCCCCCTACCATGGACGGGCTGCGGGCGAATCGCGCGCGATCCGCTGTTTCACCCCGGTGCCGATTCACCCCTGAATCGGGGGGTGGCTAGGCGACGGGGGGCCGCTGACGTAGCCACCCGAGCATGCACGGCCGTAGCGATCTCGAAGCCTATGCCCGCAGCACCTGGCGCTCCTTCGAGCGACTGGTGGAGCCTCAGAGCGGGTTGCCCGCCGACTACATCGCCGCCGACCTCGGCGCCTCCACGCGCGCGGCCTACACCTCGCCGACCAACATCGCGATGTATCTGTGGGCCACGCTGGTGGCGCGCGATCTGTGCATCCTGCCGAACGAGGCTGCCGTGCGCCGGCTCGGCGCAGCCCTGGAGAGCCTGTCGGCGCTGGAGCGCCACGAGTCCACCGGGCAGTTCTACAACTGGTACGACGTGGCGACGCTGGACACGCTCACGCGCTGGCCGGAGCCGCCGCACGCGCCGGTGTATCCCTTCGCCTCCAGCGTCGACAATGGCTGGCTGGCGAGCGCGCTGGTGATGGTCGCCAACGCGCTGCCCGCCCTCGCAAAGCGCGCCTGGCAGCTGGCGCGAAGCATGAACTTCCGAGCCTTCTACGACGCGCACGCCAAGGGCGCGGGCCCCGGTCTGTTGCGCGGTGGCTTCTGGCCGCGCGGGGCAGAGCCGCCCGGCAGCGAAGCCTTGCCGCGCGACGACTATGCGGGCACGGGCGAAGCGGTCGTGTACACGGCACACCACTACGGCGCCTTCAACGCCGAGACGCGCATCGCGAGCTACCTGGCGATCGCGCTCGGGCAGCTGCCGCCGGAGCACTACTTCGCGCCCTTCCGCACCTTCCCGGATCTCGAGGGCTGGGCGCAGAAGGCACGCCCGAGCGGCCAGTGGCGCAACTACCACGGCGTGGACGTGTTCGAGGGCGCCTACGAGTATCGCGGGCGCCGGCTGCTGCCCACCTGGGGCGGAAGCATGTTCGAGGCGCTGATGCCGGCGCTGGTGGTGCCGGAGAAGCGCTGGGGCAAGCGCAGCTGGGCGCTCACGCACCCGCTCTACGTGC
>JAICTU010000726.1 GCA_025936205.1 Polyangiaceae bacterium
AGCGGGTGCGCCCAGTAGCGCGTTGCCACGTAGCTCATGGCGCGTTCCACGGCGGAGTGGAACACCTCGAACGCCGGCAGGGCTGGCTGCGCGCCGTCGCGTTGGCGCGCTTCGAGCAGCACCAGCGCGAGCACGGCCTGCCCTGCCGCGTACAGCGGCTCGAGCCCGGCGACGGGCGTGCCGTTCGCGAGATCGAGCTCCGGCCAGAAGCCGCCGTCTTCGCGCTGCAGGGCCAGCAGCGAGCGCGCGAGGCCCACGGCGCCCGCGGGCAGTGCTGTGCCGAGGCGCGCGCTGCAACTCGCGATCGCTGCCAAAGGTAGCGCGCTCTCGCCGATGCGCCCGGTCGCTGCACTGGGATCGGAGCTCAGCAATACCAGATCGCCGACCTTGCGCTCGAAGCCGGTGAAGGTGGACAAGCTGCGCTCGATCGCGAGGCGCACCGCCGGCGTGTCTGCGCCCAACTCGCACAGCGCCAGAGCCGTGCCCGCCTGCCGGGCCAGATTGAAGCTCTCGGTATCGGCCGTGCCGGTCAGGGGCTCGAGCGTGTAGCGGAACCTCCCGTCGGGCAGCAGCGCGGAGAGCACATGGCTCTGCGCGGCCGCCGCTGCGCGCTGGAGCTCATCGCGCGTCACCGGGACTTCGCGCCGGCGCAAGCGCAGCAGGGGTGTGACGCGCGCATCGCTGTCGTCGAGCTGCACGACGAAGCTGCGCGTCTCCAGCCGGGACAGATCGCCGAGCCCGGCGCCGGAGCCCGCACCGAGCAAGCTGCGCAGGCGCGCCGGATCGACGCCGAACTGAAAATCGGGGATGAACGAGACGGGCCGGAACGTGGAGAAGAAGCCCTGCGCGAGCAGCTGGCCCGGGAGCGCGCAGCGCGGCCCCGCGCAGACGCCATCGAGGCCGGGTCGCAATTTCAGGGCGTCGATCCAGGCGTGGCGCCCGGACAGGGCTTGTACGCCGCCGACCCAGTCCAGCCAGAGCGGCCCGCGACGCCCGCGTTCCAGCAGCAAGTGCCGCAGATCGTCGAGCACCCGGTCGACGCTCGGCCCCTGAAGGCAAGCGCCCGCGCTGGGCGCTTGCCGGGCGCCATCCCCCGCCGCGGAGTAGATGGCAAACAGCGTGACGAACGCGGCGGAGGGCGGCGCAGCACAGCCCACCGGCGCCAGATCGAGCAACGGAGCGCGGCTCGGCGGCGGCAAGCGGGGGCCGAGCTCCCCGAGCGCGCGCAGCTCTGCGAGCAGCTCATCTTCCGGCACAGCCGCAACCACGCTGGGCGTGACCCGCGCCGATCCGTAGCTCGACAGAGCGCTCGCGAGAAACAGCACGCCCAGAGCCAGCGCACTGCCCCAGTTTGCCGGCTGGCGAAAGGAGAGCGGGCGCAGCGCGGGCCACGCCGCCCAGACCGAGAGCGCGCAGGGCAGCGCGAACAGCAGCACCCAGAGGGCACACAGGGCCGGCAGCATGCCGCGCCCCAGATCGCCGTGCAGCGCCAACAGGTACGCGATCGCGCTCCAGCCCTCCACGCTGGCAAATGCCCATGCAGCCAGGCCGAGCGCGCCCGCGCCGACGCGCACTCGTTCCCCCCGCGGCCGCGTGGATCGAGACGCAAGATTGGCGCGCGGCCCCCGGTGCGGGGTGTCCCCGCGAAGCCGAGCCGTGCTCTCGGCCACAGCCGCGTCAGTGCCCCGAAGCGGGCGCGGCCCCGGTCAGGCTACGGATGAAGTCCACCGTGGCGCGCAGCCCGGACTCGTTCAGGATGCGCAAGCTCTCCGAACCGACGATGGCAATGTCCGCCTTGCCCTGTACGAACTCCACGTCCGCTCGGCTCTTCACGCCGAAGCCCACCCCCAGCGGCAATGATGTGGCGCGGCGCGCACGTGCGAGATAGCCAGCGATATCCTGGGAGAACTCCGTCTTGGCGCCGGTCACACCCTTGCGCGCCACGCAATAGATCAGGCCGGAGCCCTGCGCCGCGATCGTCTTCATGCGATCCTCGGGCGTATTGGGCGAGAACAACTGAATCGGATCCAGCGCCTGAGCCCGCATCGCCTGCAGGTACTCGGGCGCTTCCTCCGGCGGCAGATCGGGCACGATCGCCCCGCACAGGCCCGCCGCTTTGGTGTCTGCCGCGAAGCGCGCGACACCGTAGGTGAACGGGATGTTGTAGTAGCTCATGAACAGCAGCGGGATCTTCACCTGTCCCGCGAGCTCGCGCGCAAACTCCAGGCACTTGCTGACGGTGGCACCGGCTTCCAGCGCCTTCTGATTGGCGGCCACGATCACCGGGCCGTCCGCCATCGGCTCAGAGAACGGGATCTGCAGCTCCATCGAGTCGACCCCCGCCTCCACCATGCTGCGCGCGAGCGCCCAGCTCTCCCGGAAGCTGGGATAGCCGATCACGATGTGCGCCATCACCAGGATCGGCTTCTGACGCAGGCGGCGCCGGATCTGTTCTTCAAGCATCGTCGTAGCTCCGCGCCTTGTTGCGGATGAACTCTTTCCACTCGGCGTCATCAAACGCCTCGGCCACGGTGAAGATGTCTTTGTCACCGCGGCCCGACTGGTTGATGATCACCGCATTGCTGGCGGGCAAGCTGCCCACCTCTTTGAATGCCTGCGCGAACGCGTGCGACGACTCGAGCGCGGGGATCAGCCCCTCCTTGCGCGCCGCGAGCGCCAGCGCAGCGACCACTTCACGGTCGGTCGGCGCCTCGAAGCGCACGCGGCCCGACTCCTTCAACTCCGCCAGGATCGGCGACACGCCGACGTAATCGAGCCCGGCAGCGACGCTGTGGGTTTCGCGCATCTGGCCGTCCTGATTCTGCAGGAAGTAAGTCTTGTAGCCCTGTGCGACCCCGATCGTCGCATCCGCGCTGGCGAGCCGCGCCGCGTGGCGGCCGGTATCGAGCCCGGCGCCGCCTGCCTCCGCGCCCACCAGCTCGGTCGGATCGTTCATGAAGGCGCTGAACAGCCCGAGCGCGTTGGAACCGCCTCCGACGCACGCGAATACACGGCGCGGCAGCTGCCCGGTCTGCTCGAGGATCTGCGCGCGCGCCTCTTGCCCGACGATCGACTGGAAGTAGCGCACCATCTCGGGAAACGGATGCGGACCACACGCTGTGCCCAGCACGTAGTGCGTGCTGTCCATGTTGGTCACCCAGTCGCGAAAGGCCTCGTTGATCGCGTCCTTGAGCGTTCGCGAGCCGTCGCGAACCGACACCACCTTGGCTCCGAGTTGCTGCATCCAGAACACGTTGGAGCGCTGGCGCAGCACGTCGACCTCGCCCATGTAGATCGTACATTCGAAGCCGAA